>CAYJFK010000035.1:0-24630 GCA_964369475.1 uncultured Oscillospiraceae bacterium
ACGCCAGAGGGCACCCTAATGGTGCCCCCTCGCCGCTCCCCCTCCTTCCGAAGGGACTTGATTTTAGGTTTTTCTCCAGTCTGAGGAGCACCGTAACGGTGCTCCTCAGCTTGGAGAAAAAGTGTTTTCTCCAAGCTGAGAAATCAGCTAAAGCTGATTTTAACGCCCTCGGGGCGGGAATTTTACGCCAGAGGGCACCCTGATGGTGCCCCCTCGCCGCTCCCCCTCCTTCCGTGAACTTTACATTTTAGGTTTTTCTCCAAGCTGAGCAAAAGGAGCGCCGTAACGGTGCTCCTTTTGCTTTGAATTACATCTATCACCCTTGGGCAAATAATACTGGTAATGGATCGCCCTTTGTGTTATACTATCTAAAAAAACAAGGAAGATCGGCTTAAATGAAAGACAATGAAAAGTATATAAAGAAAAAATACGAGCTACTGAAAAAGCTCCAAACAATAGTGCAAGAAGCGGATGGTGCTGATATTTCTGTTAGAGAAATGTCGGAAAAATTAGGCGTAACGACAGGTACATTCTACTACTATTTTGCCGATAAATCGGAGCTGAGCTGGCTTTGGCTCTCCGATCTTGATGTATATATGAAAGAGTTAATTACTCCCACATTTACAGAGGACGAGGCGGCAAACCTTATGCGCTTTAGCCTTGCCAATGCCGATTTTAATATAAATCGAGATGCCGAAAAGAATATTTTTATAAACAAGCTAATCAGCGAAACCTCCTCCCCCCCTTCGGCAAAGGTAGAGCGATACAGTTTTAAAATCCTACGCAAAATTTTTACAGAGGGCATCGAAAAAAAACAGTTTCTGGCCGACTATTCACCCGAGCGCCTAATAGATATATATACTGCCTCTACAAGAGGAATAATAAGTCGATGGGTTGTAATCGGACAAAATAGCGATCTAAAGCGTGATCTATACGACACCACTGCTTTTTTTCTAAAGGGCATCACCCACGAGAGTTTCGACATGCAGAGCGTTATAAAGAGTTTCGAGTTTTAATTTTAACAAAGGCTTTTTAAATTTGTACAGAGCATACAATACAAAAAGCACATGCAGGCCGCCTTTGGTCTGCATGTGCTTTTTTAAATGCGGCAAAGATGAGCTAACCCTCTTGCTTTGTCGCAATGCATTGTTCGGCTATTTTTAAATCTTCTTCGGTGTTAATGTTAATAAGATAGCGGCTGTCGACCTCTACACTGTATGTGTTTAGCCGCTTGAAAAGGTTTAGCATTCGTAAATCGTCCTTCTCAAGCTGATCGAAGATGGCTTCCTTTGCGCTTTTGTTTATCAAGCAGCAGAGCGGATGGATTTTTCCCTCGCTGTCTGTCGCAACGACGGCGTCGCAGTTTGTCTCTTGCATTATCTCTACAAAGGGAAGGAGCATTTCCTTGGTAATAAGAGGCATGTCGCAGGGGATGAAGAACGCATAACGTTCCTTTATATACTGCATAACCGAAGCCATAGCCCCAAGTGGGCCCTTGTCTTCATACATATCGTTAATACATAAATATGCATTATCAATATTGCTGTAATTTTTCGCCACAGACATATATATATATCTAAAACACGACAATTCATTCATAATTCTGTCAAGAAATGACATGCCGGCCAGTTCTAACAGAGCCTTGTTTTTATGCCCAAACCGCCTCGCCTTGCCGCCTGCAAGTATAATTGCTGCAACTTGAGAGGTATCGATGTCGATTGTATTTTTATTATTTATATGAAATATCTTAAATTTTTGATTATTAATCTCGTACGATGAATCTTTTTTAAATAACGGCTTTTGGCTAAATTCAATATTGCTCACTATCTTACAGCTCCTACCTACTTTAAATTGCCCTTTGATACAAATATTATAACCAAATGCTATGCAATTTGCAACAGAAATGGCAAATTAATAAAAAAAATTTGATACGTACGCACAAAATATGCAAAAATGTCTTGATTTATTCCGATTGTATTAATATAATCAATGTGCGTACATACTATACGCAAGATTAACTATCTAGGAGGTTCAAAGTGAAACTACATGAAAAAGTAAGCGCATTCTTCAGTGAAAAGCTTGTATCGAGAAGAAGCTTTTTGAAGGGCAGCGCCACAGCAGGTGCTGCTGCAACAATGATGGGACTTGTTGGTTGTTCCACAGAGGAGGAAACTCCCGATGTGCAAGATCCGGTAACTCCCGATGTGCAAGAGCCAACGCCTGCTCCTGTCGGCACGCTGACACATCAGGCATGCCCACGTAACTGTCACGACACATGTTCTATCATTTCCGAAGTTGTAGACGGAAAGATCGTTAAAATATCGGGCAACAAAGACAACGTTATAACGGCAGGTGGCCTTTGCGTTAAGATGAACCATTACATGAGTTGGGTATATTCCCCCGACCGTGTGCTCTACCCCATGAAGCGTGTTGGCGCAAAGGGAGAGGGAAAGTTCGAGCAGATAACATGGGACGAAGCTCTTGCAACTATCGCCGACAAGACAAAGGCGGCAATAGACCAGTACGGCAGCGAGACCGTGCTTCCATACAGCTACTCGGGCAACCTCGGTATGGTTCAAAACTACGGTGCACCTAACAGCTATTTTAACAGGATTGCATCTTCCCGTCTGCAAAGAACCGTTTGTGCAAGCGCAGGTGATGCGGCAATCCCCTACACCTACGGTGCCGACAACGGTCTTGATCCCGAGCAGTATCCAAACACAAAGCTCTATGTATCGTGGGGCATTAACGAGGCGGCAACAAATGTTCATGCCTTAAAGTTTATTAAGGAGTGTAAAGAAAACGGCGGTAAAATCCTTGTCGTTAACCCTGTTCGCATTCCCATTGCAAACTTTGCAGATCAGTTTGTTCAGATAAAGCCCGGCACAGATGCGGCCTTTGCACTTGGTGTTGCAAACTATATTATCGAGAACAACATGCAAGATCAAGCCTACATCGATGCAAACACAATAGGATATGACGAGCTAAAGGCAAAGGCGGCAGAGTACACCCTTGCAAGAACGGCTGAGATAACAGGCGTTTCCGAGCAAGAGATCATAGACTTTGCAACGACATACGCAGGCACAAAGCCCTCTATCCTAAAGATCGGCTACGGCATACAGAGAAACTCCAACGGCGGCTCGATGATCCGTGCCATTACACTACTACCCGCACTTGTCGGCACGATCGGCATGGGCGATAACTCGGGCTACACCTATATCAATGCGGCATACTGGAAGCCAAACTATTCAGGACTAACATCGCCTGAGTTTGTAGAGGGTATGGATCTTAGAAGAATCAACATGAACGAGATCGGCAAAGCGCTAACGGGCGATCATCCGCTAACGTCGGAGCTACCTATAACGGTGCTTATGGTCTACAACAGTAACCCCGTTGCAATTACGCAAAATGTCGGACTTGTAAGAAAGGGTCTTGCAAGAGAGGATCTATTTACTGTCGTTATGGACATCTTCAGAACAGATACCGCCGACTATGCCGACATCATCCTACCTGCTTGTACCTTCTTCGAGTACGAGGATCTAAACCAAGACTACCTCGGCTTCTATGTAAGATACAACCAGCCTGCAATAGCTCCTCTTGGCGAGAGCAAGAGCAACATGGACATGTTTGCAATGATTGCAAAGGCTATGGGCTACACAGACTCCTTCTTCGATATGACATCGGAAGAGGCTATGGCAGTTGTTCTTGATCAAGTTGACCTAATCGATCAGGGCATAACCTACGAAAAGCTAAAGGCAGACGGATTTGCAAAAATCCATGTCGATACTCCTTACAAGGATAAGGTCTTTAAGACACCTTCGGGCAAGATAGAGTTCTACTCCGAAACACTGGGCGAGACAGGCCTGCACCCCGTTGCAGACTATGTGCCTACTGCCGAGAGTTCAGACGGCGACCCTGCCCTATTTGCAAAGTATCCGCTAACGCTTGTTACACCTGCTACAAAAAATCTGCTTAACAGCCAGATGCACAGCATTCCGCAAATCCAAGAGCTCATGGGCGAGCCCGTTGTGTTTGTCAACACAGAGGATGCCGCATCGAGAGGCATTGCAGATGGGGACAAGCTACGTCTATACAACGATCGTGGCGAGACAATTCTCGTTGCAAGAGTAAGCGCAGACACAACTCGCAAGGGCACACTTCTTGCCTTTAACTGCCCATGGCCAAAACTAATCGAGGGCGGCACAAGCGTAAACGAGCTAACGAGCGACCGTCTTACAGACATCGGCTTTGGCTCGACATATCACACAAACTTGGTTGAAATTGCCAAGATGTAACTTTGAAAGGAGAATAAAACAATGGCACAACTTGGCTTTTTACTCGATCAGAGATATTGTATTGGCTGTCAAGGTTGCGAGACCGCTTGTCAGGCAAGAAATAATTCCCCCGTTGGCATTTCGCTAAGAACGGCGGAGAGTTTTGAAGAGCGCTCGACAGCACCATTCCTCACATCGAGCTGTGCTCACTGCGAAAATCCCTCGTGCATCCCTGCGTGTCCCGTGTCGGCAATCTCCAAAAACGAGGAGAACGGCATTGTAACAACAGATTATGCCACATGTATCGGATGTAAGGCATGTATCTCGGCCTGCCCCTACGGTGCGCCGAAATACGACGAGGAGTCTAACGTCTCGATGAAGTGCGACTTCTGCGCCGATCGTCTTGCAGCAGGCGAGAACCCTGCATGTGTCGATGGATGCCCTGTAAAGGTGCTGACCTACGGCGAGATAGCAGAGCTTGAAGCATTCCCAAGAGGCACTGTCTCGACATCGACAGGCGGCTTCCCCGACACAGAAAACAAAGCGGCAGTAAGATTTGTAAACTAATTTACAGTATAAAGACAATAAGCAAAAGGTCGTAACAACTGATTACGGCCTTTTGCTACGGTCTTAAGATAGGGCGGATCGAGGCGGTTTCAGACTAGATAGCCCACCTTAATCCAACCTAAGGGAGAAATATATGGCAAATTTATTTTTGGGGTATCTGCAAAGTCGAATAACAAATGTCGAGACCCCCATTTTCGATAGAGACATATGCGTAAACAAAGGTCAAAAGCGCTTTGCCTGCACAAGCTGTGTCGACCTGTGCGACAGCGGCGCACTGCACTTTAAAGAGGGAGAGCGAGTGCCTTACTTCGATAAGGAAAAGTGCGAGGGTTGCAGGCTCTGCTCTAAGTTTTGCCCAAAAGGGGCGCTGACTCTAAACGAGCAGTACAAGTCGCTTCTTGAAAAGAGCCTTCGTGCAGATAAAATGCTCTTTTCTTGCAAGTCTAACCCAAAGGTTCAAGGGGGCGAGAGGGTATCTTGCCTTGCCGCAATTCCCTTTGCGGTTTATGCTTATATGTCTACCGAAACTAAAATTATGCTCGACTGCGAGTTTTGCAATGAGTGTAGCCAAAACAAATCTCGTGCCGTAACAGGGCTTACCGATAAGCTCTCGCTCTTTACGAGCTACGATGTGAGCGACACGAGCGGCGCTTTTGACATAGCACCCGAAGAAGTGCTGTCGAGAAGGGATTTATTTAAATCGCTCAAAGACAGGGCGACCGAGACGGTAAACATAATATTGCCTGAGGACGGCGAGGGCGACATATTTAAAGAAGCACTAAAGCGAAAACTTGCCATAAGCGGCGGTCGACATAAGATAAGTACATTTATTTTTAATAAAAATTGCAACGGGTGCGGACATTGCGAAATGCTATGTCCTGTAAGGGCAATAAAGATCGAGTATGTCGGCGACAGTTTGGGCAAGGTCTATCACGACACTGTAAAATGCACAGGCTGCGACATATGCACAAAGGTATGCTCTAAGGACGCAGTCGAGCAGAGCACCGTCGAAATTTCCGGCAGTGCCATCTACTGCCTGTCCGAGATAAAGGTAAACCTGTGCAAGATTTGCAAGCTGCCACAACCGATGGGTCATGGCGACATATGCCCTACATGCCAAAGGAAAAAGCCAAAGAGAAGTATAGACTATGCCTCCAAAACGAGGCCAATCGTATAGCGAAAGGATTAAAAAACATGAAAAAAGCCGAAAAATTTGCAATACTAATAAGTTTCATGGAGGACAGAACGGGGGTTTTGGAGTTCTACCGAGACATGTACTACGCCCTACCCACTCAGGAGCTTTTGGACAAGATAGTAACATTTGAAGATATGGGAGATATAGAAGGGCTCGAGATGTGGGAGCAAAAGTTGGTCGCCCTTGCAAATTATGTCAAAAACAGCAAAGAGAGCGATCTGCTCGGCGAACTGCGTGCAGAGTTTACACGGCTTTTTATCGGCCCGAAAAGCCCTCCTGCCTCGCTATTTGAATCGGTCTACCTCTCGCCCCGTCGTCATCTTTTCGACAAGGTAACAACAGAGGTAAGGGCATTTTATGCAAAACACGGCCTCGAAGTGGAGCGCAAAGACCGTATTCCCGACGACCACATAGCATATGAAATAGAATTTTTGTACTACCTATCAAATCAAGCGACAGCACTTGTTGCCAAGAACAAGACAATAAGAGAGGTAAAAGAAGTGCTTACTGCCTCGAACGAGTTTTGCGAAACCCATCTTATGAAGTGGGTGGGCAAATTCAAAGACAGGGTAGAAAAAAACTCGAAATTTGAATTTTTCACGTTAATTGCACAGTCTATGGTGCTCTTTTTAGAGAGCGACATCGAGCTTGTAAAGGGAATAATCGAAACGCTATAAGCTAACCCCCTTGGCCAAACGGTCAAGGGGGTTTTTGTAAATATATCTGTCGCCTTGGCCTTTGTGCGGCAAACAAAAAGGGCAAAAGAAGCATCTTTGCCGATTAATGCGGAGTAAATCTACAATAAATATTGCCCTGTAACGCTATTTTTATCTCGTGAAATATCGAGCGGTGTCCCGACCGAAATTATCTCGCCGCCACGGTCGCCCCCCATTGGGCCGAGCTCTATTATATAGTCGCTCTTTGCCAGAATATCTGTCGAATGTTCTATTACAAAGACCGAACTCCCCTGCTCCACCAGCCTTTTTAACAGTGCAAGCAGTCGCCTACTGTCCGACGGATGAAGCCCTGTTGTCGGCTCGTCTAAAAGATAGAGCGTATGACCGCTACTCCCCTTGGCAAGCTCCTTCGATAGCTTTAAGCGCTGACACTCGCCGCCCGACAGCGTTCTTGTCGACTGACCAAGGTTAAGATAGGCAAGCCCTACTTCCTTTATTGTCGAAAGCTTTTTGTATATCTCCTTGTTCTCCTTGAAAAATTCGGCATTTTCGAGCACTGTCGAATTCAAAATGTCCGATATGCTCCTTCCTTTGTACTCGACCGACAAAACGCTCTTTTTAAACCTGTGACCCTTGCAGACAGGGCATGTCACCTCGACATCGTCTAAAAATTGCATGTCGAGTGGGATAACACCAAGCCCTTCGCATTTTTCGCACCTGCCCCCTTTTACATTAAAGGAAAAATCGGCAGGCTTTAGCTTTAGCCTTTTTGCCTCGGGTTGCGCCGAATAGAGCTCCCTTATAAGGGTGAAAACCTCGGTATATGTGGCGACATTACTTCTCGACTGACGACCGATGGGGCTTTGATCTATTTTAATTACCTCGGAGATATGCTCAAAACCGCTTATGCTCTCTGCGTTTTTTCTCTGCTCGATAACATCAAAAACAAGGCTCGATTTACCGCTCCCCGAAACCCCTGCAAAGGAGACGAGCTGACCCAAGGGGATTTTTACCGATAGATTTTTCAAGTTGTGCACATTTGCATTTTTAACCTCGATAAACCTACTTGCCGCCCTCGCCCCGCCGCTTGGCTCGCCCTTGCCGGCTCGCAAAAACTCCGCCGTTTTAGACTTTTCGCTACTTGCTACCTCCTGTACCGTGCCGCTCGCCACTATCTCGCCGCCGAGCGAACCTGCCCCAAGGCCGAAATCTATAACATGGTCGCAACTCTTAACAAAGTCCATGTCGTGCTCGATTACAATAACGGTGTTGCCAAGGTCTCTAAGCTTTTTTATTGAGTTTAGCAGTAGCTTTGTATCACTTGCGTGAAGCCCTGTCGTCGGCTCGTCCAAGATGTAAAGCACCCCTGTAAGTCCGCTTTCCAAAATGCTCGCAAGCCGAAGTCGCTGACTTTCACCGCCCGACAGGGTAGATACAGGCCTGTCTATCGACAGGTATTCAAGCCCGATTTTAACGACCGAGCCGATACGCTTTAGGATATCCTGCGTTATAGCGCCCGATATAGCAGCGGCAGATTCCGACAGGCTAAGCCCCTTTATATACTCGACAATTGCCGACATGCTGTACTTGCTTACCTCCGTTATGGTCTTGCCCATAAGTGTGGCATGTCGCCCGTCAAACCCAAGCCTTGTGCCGTGACAGACATTACACTCCATGCTCCCTATTGCCTGAGCAATAACAGGGTTTGCCACCTTTTTTGTGCTCGACTCTACGACCTTTTTATTAACAAATGTGCGAAGCCCCTCTACATAGCCGTCCATTACCCTCTTTGGCTTTTTAACATTTGGAAAACGCTCCTTAAAAGCATCGTTCTCGACCCCGTCTAAAAATACAAGCATTTCGAGCTCGTTAAAGTCCTTAACAGGCTTTGTAACATCAAAGGTAAAGCCGTAATGCTTGCCGCACTGCTCGTATACATTCGAGTAATGCTCGCTAAAGACCTCGTTACCCCAAATTTTAACAGCGCCCTCTTTTATAGTAAGATTTTTGTCGATAATCTTTGATAGGTCGACCTCCCTAACCTCGCCTATGCCGCCGCACTTCGGACATGCGCCCTCTGTTTTGTTAAAGGAGAAGCTCGCCATGCTAAGAGGGGCAAGTGCCGCCTTACAATGAGGGCAGGAGATCCCCTCTCGGTCTATCTCCTCGACATTGTCGAAGGTCGGCGGTATCTCGCCTTTGCAGTTTGGGCAAATTCTCGTGGCGAGCTTTGCATAGAGTATGCGAAGGTATGTCAAAATCTCGGTATATGTGCCGACCGTAGAGCGTGGGTTTTTGGAGAGCACCCTCTGTCCGACCGAAATGGAGGGAGAGAGCCCCTCTATGCTATCGACCTTTGGCTTGTTTAGCCCATCTGTCACCATGCCCATAGACTCCAAATACTGACGCTGGCACTCCTTTTGCAAAATGTCCATGGCAAAGCTCGACTTACCGCTACCCGATACCCCTGTTAGTGCTACCAGTTTATATTTTGGTATCTCTACCGAGATGCTCTTCAAATTGTGCTCTCGTGCGCCCTTTATTTTAATTACTTCGTTTCGCATCTATTCTTCCTTTTCCCCTTGCAAATTTTGCTCCTCGAGCAAGTAGTCCGTCATGAAGTTTAAAATCTCGGCAAAAATCTCCTTTTTGTGAGATGGGAAATGCCTGTCGACCTGCTCCATCAAGGTCGCCGATTTGGAGTCGCTACTGCTTTGAATAATGCTCTCGGGCAGTGTTAGATGCGTAACCCTCTTGTCGACCGTCGACTGCGTTTTTATAACGAGCCCCTTGCTTGCAAGCTCGTTTACCTTTTGGGTCGTGGCAGGTCGAGAGAGATTAAGCCTGTCGGCAAGCTCGCTTACAGTCATGTTTTGCTTGTGGTTGATAATAAAGAGCTGAAGAAGATCGGCATATGGCAGATCGTTGCCGATTTCGCTCTCCCTTATTGTTTTGTAGCAGTCTATGTCGACTGCGCTCATAAATCTAAAGTATGCCTCTTTCATAGTATACCCCTTTATAATGGTTTCAATTTTGGAATTATATCATAAGACAGACAAAAGGTCAAGGTAGTTTCGATTTTGAAACTACCTTGACCTTCTTGTAAATGATATTAAGCTTAATGCCACCGCTTTAGATTAAAAGAGCGCAAAGAGATAAGGCAAGATTTAGTATAAACCAAGCACTTAAACTAAAGCCGCATGAGCCTCTTTTAGCCTCGCTGGAATATCGAACTTCTGTGGACATACCTTAACACACTTGCCGCAAGATACACACTTGCTTGCATCTATGCCGCCCTGCGTCATGATTGTGGAGTATAGCCACTTTTGCGCAGTCGACTTTGCAAGCTCGTTCCAAAATTGGAATACCATCGGAATGTCGACCCCTGCCGGACATGGCATACAGTATTTGCAATCGGTACATTCTATATTAACAAATTTGTTCCACTCGTCTCTTGCCTTGTCGTATAGCGATTCTTGCTCCTCTGTAAGTATGCCGCTCTTGGCATTTTCGAATATTTTTAGATCTTCTTCAAGATGCTCCATAGACGAAACACCCGACAAAATAACGGTGACCTCGGGCTGATTGTATAGCCACATAAAGGACTTCTCTGCATTTGTCTTGTCCTTGCCCCATTCGCCAAATGCCGCCTCGACCTCTTTTGGCACATCTATTGCAAGCATACCGCCGTGTAGCGACTCCATTGAAACGACAGGGATACCCTTAGCACTTGCGTGGTGCAGACCCTTTATGCCGCCTTGGTTAAACTTGTCGTAGTAGTTGTACTGCATCATGACCAAATCCCAATCAAATGCGTCTACGACCTTAATAAAATGCTCGTGCGTAGAGTGGATAGAGGCCGCTATATAGCTAATTTTACCCTCTTTTTTAAGGTTGACCATAAAGTCGATGGCATCGAACTTTTTGGCTATCTCCCATGTTGCTTCGCTTAGGTTGTGGAGAAAGTAAACGTCGATGTGCTCGACTTGAAGACGTGCAAGCTCTTCCTCGTAATACTTTTGCAAATCTGCCTTTTCCTTTAAAAGCGCTACGGGGAGTTTGGTTGCAAGTATAACCTTTTCTCTGTAACCGTCCTTTAGCGCCTTTCCTACAATTGCCTCGCTCTCGCCGTAAAAATAGGCCGTGTCGATGTAGTTTACACCGCTGTCTATTGCCGCTCTAACGAGCTCTATCGATTTTTGCTCGTCAAAAACATCCTTGCCGTCCTGATCTTTAATTGTCGGAAATCTCATACATCCAAGCCCGAAACGAGAAACCTTTTTTCCATCGTGTTTAAAATCTACATACTGCATTTTCTATATCTCCTTTTAATAAAGTAATTATATTTAATCGGCAAAAGCTCACCGAAAAATCGATTTATGCAAACTCGAGCGGCAACCGCAATCGGCAAACTCAATTGACGGAAAGTCGCTTTTCTGTCTCCTCTTTAATAAGAGCAAATGCCACCGAGAATAACGGAATAAATAATAGCATTCCGACGATACCCATAGTAGCACCGCCAAAGGTTACGGCAACGAGCACCCAAATTGGGGGAAGGCCGATCGAGCCGCCTACGACCTTGGGGTATATAACATTGCCCTCTATTTGCTGTAAAATTATAAAAGCAATAAGGAAGGAGAGCGCCTGTATCGGGTTTATGGTCAGTATCATAAAGGCGCCGACACCTGCGCCGATAAAGCCGCCGAATATCGGGATTAGCGCCGTTAGCGAAACGGTCGCAGAGACCATAACGGCATATGGGAAACTAAAGATCGACATCATTACAAATGTAAGCAGGCCGAGAATTACCGCCTCGATGCACTGGCCCTTTATAAAACTTGTAAAGGAACGATTTGTTAAGCCGAGCACATAGAGCGTGCGCTGAGCCTTTGCCTCGCCCATAAATGCATACATAAGCTTTTTAGAAGCCTCTCCGAGTTCTTCCTTTTGGGTTAGAATATATATTGCAAAGACAATTGCAACAACGCCGTTAAAGACACCCGAGAAGACCCCCGACAAAAAACCGAATGTCGAGTTTAGCACATCGCCAATTGCGCCGCTCTTAAAAAAGGAGGTTGCGGCATTCCAAACCTCGTTCCAGTCTATCTCTATCGCCTCGAGCTCGGCTATAATTTCGGGAGCTACCTCCTCGAGCGGACTGTTGGCAAGCTGGGCTATAAGCTCATCGATATAGTTAGGCACAGTGACAGCAAGGCTTGAAACGGCAGAGACAAGCTCGGGAAGAATTAGCATTGTTATAAATAAAATAGCAATTGTAAAGGCGATAATGGTAAGAACAAGACTAATGCCTCTTTGCACCCCACGCTTTTCGAAAAATGTCGGCTTCTTTATCGGCTTATCATCGCCTGCGGCGAGCGCTAAGCGAGCATTTGTTTTGCCAAATATTGCATGTTCGATAGGTTTCATTGCCACATTAAAAATAAATGCCATAGCACCGCCCAAAATAAAGGGGAGCGAAATGCCCAAGATGAAGTTTACTACCGACAATATAATGTTAAAGTTTTGCACCGTCGCATAGAGCAGTATGCCAAATGTAACGAGCAAAAAAAGTTTCCCATAAGTTTTCTTATCCATATTAATTTCCTTTTTGCACCTTCTTTTTAGTGTAGTGATATAATTCTATCATATTAAATGGCTTTTGTCTATTATTGCCATAAGCTTTGTAAAAAGTACATTTTGATAGAGAAAAATTGTCTCAATACGAGTAGGGAGCAAGCTGCATCGGGTGGATATCAGATGACAGTAGTATTCGGCAAGATCGCAGGCGAGAGCGTTGCAAAGCAACTTGCGGAGTAATTTTCATTAAATAAAATCTATAAAATCAAAGAGCCTTTAACCTAAAAAATCATGCCACGAAAACTTTTACAGCAATCTTTGCAAAAAGTTTACGGTTATTGCCAAAAACTATGATGTATATAGGTGAATACAAAAGACCCCCTTATGCTTTGCGGCAGAAGGGGTCTTTTGTGTTGTGTGTTCAAAAAATATATTGATTATAAAAAGGTTATCAGCATTAATGAATTGAACAATATAGTCAATTGTATATTAAATATAAATATACAGTAAAATAAAATTATGATAATTATGCGTATATTGGTTATATTGCTTATTTTGTCATTGTAAAATATATGCAAAGTGCACAAAAAAGTTGATAAAATTTTAGCACTAAAAAAGTTGATTTTTTTGGAAATTTATGAGAAAATAATTGCGCACTTGTTATATATTAGACATTAAAAGACAAAAAAATATATAGTAGTGTATAAATTTTTTAGGAGGACAAAACACATGCGAAACATGCGTAAAATTGCCCTAACACTTGCACTTGTAATGGTGCTCGGTCTTGTGGGCGGAGCGGCTTCTTACACAGTACAGTCTGGTGACGCACTTTGGAGAATTGCCCGTGACTTTGGCACAGACTACATGAGCCTTGCAGAGGCAAACGGCATTGAAAATCCAAACCTAATCTTCCCCGGACAGGTAATTACATGGGGCGAGGAGGCTACGGTAGAGCCTACTCCCGAGCCTGAAGCTCCCACAGTAGAAATGACATATTACACAGGTAGCGCACAAGGCTTTGGCGGCGCAGTTGAGGTAACACTCGGCTACGAAGGCGATAAGCTTGTAGACGTTAAGATTGTCGGCGCAGGCGAAACAGCAGGCATCGGCACAAAGGCTATTGATGCTATGCCCGCTATGATCATAGCAGCAGGAAGCGCAGATGTAGACAGCGTTGCAGGCGCAACTGTAACAGCTGATGCAATCAAGGCGGCTACAAAGGCAGCTATGGACGAGAAAATGGGCGTTGTTGTCGAAGATACAGGCATGACAGCAGGCACATACACAACAACAGCAAGAGGCTTTGGCGGCGTTGTTACAGTTGCAACAACAGTAACAGCAGATGCTATCACAGCTGTTGAGGTTACAAACCACTACGAGACAGTTAATATCGGCACAAAGGCTTTCGAGCCTGTTACAACTGCAATCGTTGCAGAGCAGAGCACAACTGTTGACTCGATCGGCGGCGCAACTGTAACATCGGCTGCTATCAAGACAGCTGTTGGCGCAGCTATCACAGAGGCAGGCGGCAACGCAGCAGACTTTGCTAAGGCAGTAGAGCCTAAGGTCGACGTATTCGGCGCAGAGCTAACAAACGATGCAACTCCCACAACTTGGGACATGACATACGACGTAGTTGTTGTAGGCGGCGGTTTTGCAGGCCTTGCAGCTGCTCACTCCTCTAAGGATGCAGGCGCAGCAGAGGTTGTTCTTGTTGAGCAAATGAGCAACACAGGCGGCCAGTCGGAAATCAACGGCGGTCAGTACTCGGCATACACAAGCAGCATCGCAGCTAAGTATCAAGAGATGTTCGACCTTCCTGTTGATACAGCAGAAGTTCACATCGCAGATACAATCGCAGGCGGCGACGGCCTACCTCAAGAGGAGCTTGTAGAGGTATTTGTTAAGGGTTCGCCCATGTACCTAGACATGCTACTTGAGAACGGCTTTACAGTTAGAGACGTTCTTGCAATGCCTGGTGGCCACACAGGTTACAGAATGTACATCACAGAGAACTCTGTCGGCGCTGACATTGTTAGACTACAAGAAGAAATCGTAGAAAAAGCAGGCGTTGATGTTAAGCTAAACACAAAGATGGTTCAAATCTTTGAAGATGAGGCAGGCAAGGTTGTCGGTATCCAAGTTGCAACAGAGGACGGCCTAAAGACAATCAAGGCAGAAAATGGCGTTGTTCTTGCAACAGGCGGTTTCTCGGCTAACGTCGAGATGCGTCAAGAGTACGATGCAACACTAACAGCAGACGTTCCAACAACAAACAACAAGTCGTCGACAGGCGAAGGCATTGTTATGGCTCAGTCGATAGGCGCAGGCGTAACAGGCATGGAGTGGATCCAGAGCTATCCTTACGCTAACCCCGACAATGGTATCCTTGATACATACGCTCTATTCCCATTCTCGGGTCCTTCCTACGGTATCGTTTATGTTGATGTAAACGGCGAGCGTTATGTAAGCGAGAGCGACCGTCGTGACGTTTGCTCGGCAGCAGCATTTGCAACAGGCGCAACAACAACATTTGCAATTGCAAACCGTGAGCTACTAAGCTGGGTACCTGATAGCGACATCGAAAAGGGTATCGCTAACGACAGAATCCTTGCAGGCGACACATTCGAAGAGCTTGCAGCTCGCATTAACGAGCTAACATACAACGGCGCATCGGTAAACATGGACGGCGCTGTTCTTGAGACAACAATCACAAACCACAACAGCTACCTTGCAAACAAGGAAGACCTTGAGTTTGGTAAGGACATTAAGGACACAATGGTATCGATCGACAACGGTCCTTACTATGCAGTACCAATGTGGCCTGCAGTTCACCACACAATGGGTGGTCTAACAATCAACCCCGATGCACAGGTTCTCGACGTTGATGGCAACATCATCGAAGGCCTATACGCAGCAGGCGAAGTTACAGGCGGAATCCACGGCACAAACCGTCTTGGCTCCAACGCAGTTGCTGATGCTTGCGCATTCGGCATGGTTGCAGGTACACACATCGTAACAGGCACAAACCCTGTTATGGACTAATACTTGCTAATATAGCATTTAATCCCCCGACCGCACGGTCGGGGGATTTAGTTTGGAGAAAAAGTGTTTTCTCCAAACTAAAAAATCAGCTAAAGCTGATTTTAACGCCCTCGGGGCGGGAATTTAACGCCAGAGGGCACCCTGATGGTGCCCCCTCGCCGCTCCCCCTCCTTCCGAAGGGGCTATATTTTATGTTTTTCTCCAGCCTGAATCCCGACCGTATGGTCGGGTTTTTTTATTGCGACTTATTTAAAAAACTTTTTAGAGGGAGGCTTATAAGCGGCCTTATAAAAATAAATAATTATTTACTTTTATATTTATTTACCATTACAACCTCCTTTAAACTGTGCAAATTCTATAAAAGCTATCTGCATTTTTCGCCCTTTTGACAGTAACTGCACTGTTGAATATTATTATAAAGTATGCGATAATTAATTCAATTGCACAATTTCAAAAAAATTTAGGAGGACGAAAAAATGCGAAAGATGCGTAAAATTGCCCTCATTCTTGCACTTGTAATGGTGCTCGGTCTTGTGGGCGGTGCGGCTTCTTATACGGTACAGTCGGGCGACGTGCTGTGGAGAATCGCACAGGATTTCGGCACAGACTACATGAGCCTTGCTAAGGCAAACGGCATAGACAACCCCAATCTGATATACCCCGGTCAAGTTATAACTTGGGGAGAGGCGACACCCGAGCCAACACCCGAGCCAACACCCGAGCCGACACCCGAGCCGACCGACCTTATGACATATACAGGCACAGCCCAAGGCTATGGCGGTGATATAGTCGTAACGCTTACATACGAAGGCGACATGCTTGTCTCTGTGAAAATTGTAGGCGAGGGCGAGACGGTTGGCATAGGCACAAATGCAATCAGCGCAATGCCCGACATGATTGTAACGGCAGGCGGCGCAGAGGTCGACAATGTTGCAGGTGCTACCGTCACATCGGAAGCTATAAAGACCGCAGTAATGGCGGCAATGCCAAAAACAGAGGGCGAAGTTGCTGTCGCTAAAGACGGCACATACGAGGCTACCGCCAAGGGCAGAGAGGGCGACATTACTGTTGCCGTTACAATGTCGGGCGGCAAGATTGCGGATATAGAGCTAAAGGACTTCCACGAGACATACGGCCTTGGCGACGTTGCGGCAGAGGTAGTTATTGCCGACATGCTAATGTACAACACAACGACTGTCGACATGGTGGCAGGTGCTACCGTAACCTCGGCGGCACTTATGACGGCAGTGGCAGATGCGGTCGAGCAGTCGGGCGGCGACATGGTGGCCTTTAAGAGTCCTGCACCCGACAAGACATACTCGAGCGACGATATGACGAGCGAAGTGCTTGTTGTGGGCGGCGGCATAGCAGGACTAACGGCGGCAACTCAAGCGGCAGAACTTGGCGCAGATGTTATCCTAATAGAAAAAATGGGCACGACGGGCGGTAGCACAGTGCGCTCGGGCGGCAAGATTTTGGCGGCCGAATCCTCTATTCAAGAGCTAAACGGAATAGAGGACAGCACAGAGGATTTCTACGACTTCCTAATGGATGTCGCAGATGGCAAGAGCGACCCCGTTAAAACGAGAATTTCGGCGGAAATGTCGGGCGCAAACATCGACTGGCTAATAGAGCACGGCTCGCAGTTTGCCGAGACAATGGAACCGCTTCACGCTAAATATACCCCCACAAGAGGCATATACACTGTTGGCGGCGGCGGTATGACAGACGGCTTTGGCGGTGGCATGACAGTGCCGCTTGAAAATTCCGCCAAGGAGCTCGGCGTTGAAGTTTACACAAACACAAGGGCGACCAAGCTAATAACAAACGACGACGGCGCAGTTATAGGCGCAATGGTCGAGTACAAAGATGGCACAACGGCAAATTACTATGCAGACGCAGTTGTCCTTGCAACGGGCGGATTTGACTCCAACAAGGAAATGATGGCGACATACATGCCCGACCTTCCTGTACCGATGAATGTCGGCTCGGCAAACGGCAATGTCGGCGACGGCCTGCAAATGGCACTCGATGTCGGCGCTGAAATTAAGGCAAACGGAGGAGCGATATTCTTATGGCTCGACTTCTTCGGCGGTGTCGGCGAAGTTGGCGGCCTATATGTAAACGAGCATGGCGAGAGATTTATGGACGAGAGCGACTTCTGGTTTACAAGAACCAAGGAGATGATCGAAGATAAGAGCAGGTCGATCTACTACATCTTAGACGACAGCATGGCGACAGACAGAATAAGATCTATCTCGGGCGAGGCGATCGATATGGCGACAGGCAAATACATCTTGATGGCAGACACAATTGAAGATCTTGAAACAAATCTCGGCATGACAGACCTTACAGCAACGGTAGAGCGCTACAACGAGCTTGCAAAAATGGGCGAGGACAGCGACTACAACAAGTCGGCCGAGCTAATGAGCGAAGTGGCAGAGGGCCCCTTCTATGCAATCCCCTTCGGCACATCGCTTTCAGGCTCGATGGGCGGCCCTGTTACAAATGAAAAAGCACAGGTTATAGACACAAATGGCGACCCAATCGTAGGCCTATACGCCGCAGGCGAAGTTGCAAACGGCGACCTATACTACATCGAATACCCGGGATCCGGAACATCTATAATGTTTGCAGTTGCAATGGGTAGAGTGGCAGGCCAAGAGGCCGCAACAATGGCAGGCAACTGATGAGCTACACAAGCTAAATTGAAAATGCTTTTATCCCCCTTGCGACCATTGGTCGTAAGGGGGATTTTTATTAGGAGAAGTCTGACGAAAAACTGCACAGTAAATATTTATTTATAATCTTGCGTCCTGCCTCAACAATGAAAACAAGTGAATTGTACAATATTTATAAAAATATCCCATTATTTTTGTTGGAAAAAGAGGAAGATTGTTATTGAATTGTCAAATGTAATGTGCGATAATTAATGCAATGCACGGTGTGCAAAATTATAAATTAGGAGGACATACACATGCAAAACATGCGCAAAATTGCCCTAACTCTTGCACTTGTAATGGTGCTCGCACTTGTGGGCGGTGCGGCTTCTTACACTGTACAATCGGGCGACGTACTTTGGAGAATCGCACAGGATTTCGGCACAGACTATATGTCACTTGCTAAGGCAAACGGCATAGATAACCCAAATCTAATATACCCCGGTCAAGTTATAACTTGGGGCGAGACGGCGACAGAGCCAACACCCGAGCCCGAAGTTCCAATGGAGCCAATGGTGCATTATTCGGCCACAGCACAGGGCTTTGGCGGCACTGTTGAAGTTTTCCTTTCCTATCAAGGTGATACGCTTGTAGATGTTGGTGTCGAAGGCGATGCCGAAACAGCAGGTATCGGCACAAAGGCAATCGAGGCAATGCCGGCCATGATTTTAGCGGCAGGCAGTGCCGATGTAGATAACGTTGCAGGGGCAACGGTAACGGCAGATGCTATCAAGGCGGCTACAAAGGCGGCCATCGACAAAAAGATGGGTGTTATGCCCGAAGATGCCGGCATGGTATCGGGCACATACGAAACAACAGTTGTAGGCGCACAGGGCCCTCTAACCGTTGAAGTTACCCTAACAGAAGATGCAATCTCAAATGTTGTTGTAACAAACCACGTTGAAACACCGAGCGTTGGCGATGTTGCGGTTGAGAAGATCCCGACAGCAATAGTCGAGTACAACTCGATAGCGGTAGACAGCATTGCAGGAGTTACAGTAACATCGTCGGCAATAAAAAGAGCCGTTACAGAGTGCATCACAACGGCAGGCGGCAACACAGCAGACTTTATGGCATATAACCCCCCGGCCGCAGAGGACATTGAGATGACAGCAGATGTTGTCATTGTCGGTGGCGGCGGTGCAGGTATGTCGGCGGCGGCAACAGCTTTAGAGGCAGGCGCATCGGTCATTGTTATCGAAAAGACAGGCTTTATCGGCGGTAACTCGATAATTGCAGGCGGCATATACAATGCACCCGACCCCTCCAAGCAGGACGACTCTACATTTGCAGGCGATCTTGATTCCTACATAGAAGCAGTTCTTGCGGAAGAGCCTGTAAACGAGGTTCACGAAGAACTTCTTGCTATAATCGAGAAGGATTTTGAAGAGTACAAAAATAGCGACAGAGCAATGTTCGACAGCCCCGAATTTTTCGCTGTTCAATCGTGGAACGCAGGCGACAAGGTGGGCGATCTTGCTATGATGTACCTTATGACATCAAATTCCCTCGATACTCTACATTGGTTCGAGTCCTACGGCATGGAGTTTGACGAAGAAGTTACTCTTGCAAGCGGATCGCTATACCCAAGAACTCACGGCGCAATCCTACCAAACGGCACAGGCTACTTCCACGCTCTTGACAATGCAATAGCACAGTACGACAACTTTACACTTCTAATGGACACAGAGGGCACAAGCCTAATAATGGACGGCGATGCAGTAGTTGGCGTTAATGCTGTCGGCAAAGACGGCAACACAGTTACACTACACGCAAACAGCGGTGTTATAATGGCAACAGGCGGCTTTGCAGGTAATGTTGAACTTCGTGAGCAGTATGCCGACAAAGAAAAGTGGCCCGACCTTGGCCCGCAGGTTCCGACCTCCAACATGGCAGGCGTAACGGGTGACGGCATATTCATGGCGCAAGATGCAGGTGCACAGCTTGTCAACATGGATCAAGTTCAGCTACTTCACATTTGTAACCCGATAACAGGTCTAACGACAGAGATTACAGTTGTAGACATGTTTGTAAACCAAGAGGGCAACCGTTTTGTCCGTGAGGACGGCAGACGTGACGAGATGTCCAAGGCGATAATCGCACAGACAGGCGGCATTATGTACAGCATATTCAGCGCCGACTACACACCAAACGGCGAGGAGACAAAGGCACTTGGCGGCATGACACTTGGCTACATGCTCGAAAACGACATAGCAGGCTATGTTAAGGCAGATACAATAGAAGAACTTGCAGAACTTCTCGACATGCCGGCAGATGCTCTTGCAAAGTCGGTTGCAGATCACAACAGCTTTGTAGACGGCACAGCAACAGATCCGCTCGGTCGTGTTGCATTCCAAGGCAAAAAGATCGAAACAGGCCCCTTCTATGCCTACCCAAGAAGCCCTGCTGTTCACCACACAATGGGCGGTGTAGTTATAGATGAAGAAACAAGAGTTCTGAACGATAATGGCGACGTTATAGATGGTCTATACGCCGCAGGCGAAATAACAGGTATCCTTCACGGTGCAAACCGTGTTGGCGGAAATGCTATCGTAGACTTTGCGGTATTCGGCCGCATTGCAGGCGAAAGCGCAGCGATGGATAAATAAGCAAGGATAGATCTAAAAAAACCTCTCACAGCTTATTGTGGGAGGTTTTTTATGACGATAAATGCAAAATCGGTAAAGCAAAATTTACTATAAATGCAAATTGAGGATTAAAATTTATATTATTTGTGCATTTTTCATGAATTTTCTAATGAATATTTGTTAATAAAGAAATAACTTTCTGTTGCATAATTACCGTCATTGTGCGATAATATATACGCTACTTTTATGTAGACATATCTTTTAGGAGGACACAACACATGCAAAACATGCGTAAAATTGCACTAATGTTAGCACTTGTAATGGCCTTTGCCCTTGTGGGCGGAGCGGCTTCTTACACGGTACAGTCTGGCGACGTACTTTGGAGAATTGCCCAAGACTTCGGCACAGATTACAAGTCGCTTGCAGAGGCAAACGGCATTGACAATCCCAACCTAATCTACCCCGGACAGGTAATAACATGGGGCGAGGAAGCTCCCGTAGAGCCCACTCCGGAGCCCACACCTGAAACAGGAACTGCCACATACACCGGTACAGCCCTTGGCTACGGCGGTGAGATGACAGTTTCGGTTACAATGGACGGCGACAAAATAACAGGTGTTTCTGTTACATCGCACAGCGAGACAACAGGAATTGGCACAAATGCCATAGATGCACTACCTTCGAAAATTGCAGAGACAAATTCCGTAATGGTTGACACAGTTGCAGGCGCAACAAAGAGCAGCGAAGCTATACTTGAAGCTGTTAAAGCGGCACTTGTAGCAGGCGGATTTGACCTTGCAAACTACGAAATTGAAGTAGGCAGCACAGAAAAAACACTTGAGAATGCTACATACGACGTTGTTATCGTCGGCGGCGGCGGTGCAGGTCTTACAGCTGCTATCGAAGCGAAGTCGCTCGGCGCAAGCGTTGTTATTGTAGAGAAAATGCCCTTTGTAGGCGGAAACACAATTCTTGCTCACGGCGAATTTGCAGTTGCAAATAGCTGGATTCAAGAGGAGCAGGGCATTGAAGATAGCCCCGAGCTATTTGCTAACGACCTATACGCAGCAGGCGACGAGCTTGGCGACTACGAAGTAGTTTTGAAAATGGCAGAGGAGAGCGGCCCCACAACACTTTGGCTACGTGACTTTGTAGGCGTTGAGTTTACAGAGGGTTACTTAGGCCAAGAAGGCGGCCACAGTGTAGCAAGACAGGTTCTTCCTATCGGTCATGGTGTTGAGCTTGTAGCAACACTGCTTGAGAAGGCAGAGGAGCTCGGCGTTGAAATTATGACAGAGGTTAAGGGCGAGTCGCTCGTTCAAGATGCATCGGGCAGAGTTACGGGAATTAACGTTTCCTCGGGCGATGCTACTGCTGTTATCTCGGCAACAAACGGCCTAATCCTTGCAACGGGCGGATTTGGCGCAAACGTGGAAATGCGCGAGCAGTACAACACAATCTGGGCTTCGCTTGGCGCAGAAATGCCCACAAGTAATGCCGCTGGCATCACAGGCGATGGCATGATCATGGCTCAAGATATCGGCGCACAGCTACAAAACATGGAGCAAATCCAGCTCTACCCCTTTAACAACCCAATAACAGGTGTCTTTACAGCTATCGAAGCTCCAAACTGGACAAACGAAGGCCACATGTACATCAACCAAGCAGGCGAGCGTTTTGTTAACGAGTTCTCGACACGTAAATACAGAGCGGCAGAGATATTAGCTCAAGAGGGCGAGTATGTATATGTTGTTTACAATCAAGCAGTTGCAGACAGACTCGGTCTTGAAGAAGACTATGCAGACGTATATGCAACATCGCTCGAGCAGGGCGTATTCTTCAAGGCAGACACAATTGAAGAGATTGCAACTCACTACGACATAGACCCTGTAACACTTCAAGCAACACTTGACAAGTACAACGCAGGCATAGCAGCAGGCGACGACGAGTTTGGCCGTGAGTACGGCATGGTAGAAATGCACGAAGGCCCTTGGTTCATCCTAAAGGGCAAGTCGACAGTTCACCACACAATGGGCGGCATTAAGATCGACCCCGATGCAAGAGTTCTTGACACAGAGGGCAATGTAATCGACGGCCTATACGCAGCAGGCGAAGTTACAGGCTCGACACACGGTTCCGAGCGTGTTGGTTCTTGCGCAATTACAGACGTTCTAATCTACGGCCGCATTGCAGGTAACAGCGCAGCTAAGGCAAACGATACAGTCTACACAGCCGATGTCATCATTGCAGGTGCAGGCGGCGCGGGCATGTCGGCTGCTATTCAAGCGGCAGACAGCGGCGCAAGCGTTGTTATCTTGGAGAAGATGAGCTACGCAGGCGGTAACACGGTTCGCTCCGAGGGCGGCACAAACGCTGCAGGCACAACAATGCAGGCAGATCAAGGCATTACAGACTCCCCCGAGATGATGTATGCCGATGCAATGGCAGGCGGCAAGGACATGAGTGATCCCGACCTTCTAACATTCTTCACAGAGAGCTCAGCCTCGACAGTTGAATGGCTAACAGAGCTCGGCGCAGACCTAACAAGCATCGGTCAAGGTGCAGGTCAGAGTGCCGCTCGTCTACACAGACCTTTCGACGGCTCCAAGATCGGCGCACACCTTGTTCCAGTTCTAATGGCGAACTTAGAGGAGAGAGGCATTGAAATTCTCTACTCGACAGAGGTTACAAAGCTAATCGAGACCGACGGCAAGGTTACAGGCCTTGAGGCAGTAGATGCCGACGGCAACACTCTAACATTTAGCGGCAACGCAGTCGTTATGGCGACGGGCGGATTTGGCGCAAACCCCGACATATACACAGAATATCGCCCTGATCTTGTAGGCTTTAGCACAACAAACCACATCGGCGCAACGGGCGACGGTATTGCTATTGCTCAGGAAATAGGCGCAGATGTTATCCACATGGATCAAATCCAAACTAACCCCACAGTAGAGCCTTCCTCCAACATTGTTATCTCGGAGAGCGTTCGTGGATTTAGTGCAATATTTGTAAACAGCGACGGCGAGAGATTTACAAATGAAATGGGCACAAGAGACGTGCTTTCGGCAGAGATCTTAGGCCTACCCGAGAAGTACACATATCTTGTCTTTGATCAGCAGGCAATGGACGCAATGGCGGCACTTCGTGAGAACTACGACAAGGGCATTATAATGGAGGGCGAGACCCTTGCAGAGCTTGCAACTGTAATCGGTGTTGACGGCACAGCTCTTGAAGCAACTGTCGAGACATGGAACGGCTATGTTGCAGGCGCAAACGATGCAGACTTTGGCAGAACAACAGGCATGAACATCGAGCTAACAGAAGCTCCTTTCTACGCAATTAAGGTTGCTCCTGCTGTTCACTACACAATGGGTGGCATTGTTATCAACACAAACACAGAGGTTATAGACACTAACGGCGATGTTATCCCCGGCCTATTTGCGGCAGGCGAGGTAACAGGCGGACTACACGGCGGAAACCGTCTTGGCGGAAATGCCGTTGCCGACATTACAACATTCGGCTATCAGGCAGGCACAAAGTCGAGCGAGTACGCACTTGCAATGGGCAAGGTAGATCTCGTCCTTCCCGAAGTAAAAGAAGCTGCACCTTCTGTACAGGGCAACTTTACAGACGGCGTATACACAGCAGCTTCCAAGGGACTTTTCGGCGACATAACTGTTGAAGTTACCGTCGAAAACAAGAGCATTGTAAGCATTGTTGCAACAGACCACAAGGAGACAGCGGCTATCTTTGCAAGCGTAGAGAGAGTGCTCATCCCCGAGATCATTGCAACACAGTCTGTCGAAGTAGACGCTGTTGCAGGCGCTACAATTTCCTCCAACGCAGTTATCGCAGCGGTAGAAATGGCAATCGCAGGCTAAGATTTAATTGCAGATTTTCCAGTTTAAGCGGAGTGCATTTGCACTCCGCTTCAGCTTGGAGAAAAAGTGTTTTCTCCAAGCTGAAGAAATCAGCTGGCGCTGA
>CAYJFK010000036.1:0-24262 GCA_964369475.1 uncultured Oscillospiraceae bacterium
TCCACAAGGCGCCCTGTGGCTCCAAAAACGGGTTCGGATTATATCTATCACCCTACCTTAACAGATAGTCAATCACATAGTCATTGACGAATGAAAAACTCTCCTTAGTGCCAATATGCCCGCTCGCACCGCCATATATAAGGAGCGGAACATATTCCCTTGTGTGATCGGTGGAAGGTGTCGTCGGATCGCAACCGTGATCTGCCGTTATTATAAGAATGTCGCCCTCTCTCATTGCACAAATAATATCTGGAAGTCTTTCATCAAACTGCTCAAGACAGGCAAGATAGCCTTCAGGGTCGTTTCTATGACCGTATTTCGAGTCGGTGTCGACAAGATTTGCAAAAATAAGTCCGCCTTGTCGCTCCTTCATGCACCTCAAAGTCGCCTCGATGCAATCGGGATTTCCGGCTACGTGCAAACTCTCTGTAAGCCCACGCTCTGCAAAAATATCGCCGATTTTTCCTATGCCGATAACTGCTTTGCCTGCCGCTTTTAGCTTATCGAGCATTGTCTCTTTAGGTGGCATTAATGAAAAATCCCTTCTGCGAGAAGTCCTTGTAAAACTGCCTTCATGGCCTACAAAAGGCCGTGCAATTACACGACCGACAGCAAGCTCCCCTATTAGCATTCCCCGAGCTGTCTCGCATATTTCGTACAGTTCTTCTATGGGAATAATATCTTCGTGCGCCGCCACTTGAAAGACACTGTCGCCCGATGTATACACTATTAAATTACCACTTTCCATGTGCTGTTTACCGTATAACTCTATTACCTCAGTTCCCGACATAGGCCTGTTTACCATTGTTTTACGAGAGACAGCCTTTTCGAATTTTTCCATAAATTCACGTGGGAAACCATGCGAAAATGTCGGAAAGGGCCGTTCAAGAACAACTCCTGCAATCTCCCAGTGACCTGTCGTCGTGTCCTTGCCTGCCGATCTTTCGGCCATTTTTCCATATAGAGCCGTGGGGTCTTCGGGCATTGGCAGCCCGTGTACCCCGTCTATCAAGGAAAAGCCCATTTTGCAAAGGTTGTCGAGCTTTGGGGTTCTTTTTACCGCTTTTATTGTATTGGATATTGTGTTTGCTCCCTCGTCGCCGTATAGCGCCGCATCGGGCATCTCGCCGCAACCTACCGAGTCGAGAATTATTAGTATAACTCGTTTATTCATAATGTCACCTCATAGTACACTTTGTAGGGATATTATACATCAAACTCGGCGAGATTTCTGCATAAATGTTGTAAATTTTCTTTAAGATAAAAAAGCAAATGCCGAGCAAGGGCAAGGGCTCCTCACTCGGCAAAATTTTCGCTTAGGGTGACCCCTGCAAATCCGAACCGCTTTAGGAGCGGTATGCCGCCCCGTAGCTTCGTTATAGCTCCTTGAAAGGCAGTAAGCATTCCTGCGGAGCTATGCCTCGCTACAAGACGGCATACCGCTCCTAAAGCCCGCAGGATTTCAAACAGGCTGTGCCGTGCTGTGACAAGGCAGTGTCGTGCAGGAATGCTTGTTGCCTTTCAAGCGACACTAACGAAGGCGCAGTGCGGCACAGCCTGTTTGAAATGGTTCGGATTTGCAGGGGTCACCCTAGGGTGGGAAGACTCGAACATGGTCGTCTGAGGGCAGTCCCTTTTTGGCGCTTTTTGCCTTGTCGTCCTCGCCTTGCGTCAGCAAGGCTTCGTCCTCCGCAGCAAAAATCCCGCAAAAATGAAGAGCCCACAGGTGCTTCGCAGTTTTAGCTACTCAGATTTGTCCTAAGACGACGAAAAGCCCGAAGGGAATACTTGCTGTATTTACAAGGGCTTTAAGGAAGTATGAGGGCAAATCTGTGTAGCTAAAACCGACCCTGTTCAAGTCTTCCCACCCTATAGTAACAATCAACTTAAATCGTAGTCCCTGATTAGCCCTATCAACTCCTCTTGGCGAGCTCTCGAGGCCCTGTGCTGCCTGTTTAATATTTCTTTGCTCTCGCCCTCTAAACCTTCCGTTTTAAGCGCCTTTTCCGCTTGCTCTATGCTCATGGTCTCGCCATAGTGGGCAGAGCGAAGTAGCTCAGGCGAATCGTGACCGTCTGCACCTCTCACCGCATAGGCAACGCCTGAAATTACACCGGCCATACCGGAGCCATATCTCGGCTCTCCGCCAAGTTTTGCTATTTGCTCTGCAAGAGATTTAGCACTCTCTGCACATTCTGCCTTGTAAGACTCAAATTTCGCCTTTAGATGAGGTTCCGCCACATCCCTTGCATACCGCTCGTAACCTGCCACACCAACTTCGCACCCTCTAAGCATGTTGTTTAACTCTTTTATAACATTTTTCTTTGTACTATCCATAACCGCACCGCCTTTCAAATATAAAGTGTGTAAAATCTATAAGCATTATTTATAGAAATTTTTTCTTAAACAATTTTCTCAAAGCCCCATACCTACTTATAGTTTTGCTCCGTGACCGTTTTTGGTTTTTTCCTGTGTATTTTGTATGAATAATGCGTAAAACTTCTTAATAATATTTGACATTAGCCCCATAACATGATATAGTTTAAGACCGAGGTGAAAAATGTGAAAAATATATTTATGGTCATATTTGCAAGTCTTTTGCTCCTGACGTTTACAGGTTGTCAAGACCCAAAGACAGACCAACCCGACCCACCGATTGAGGGCGATGTTGATGGCGATATAAATGGTCAGACAGACCCTGATGAAGAAGAAATCGAGATAGATCCCGACGATATTGTAGAGCTAAATTCTTCCTTTTTTGCTATGGACACATATATGACGCTTAGAGTCTACGGCGTAGAGGCTGACTCTGTTATGACAGATAGCGAAGCGCTTGTTCATAAAGTCGAAGCGGATATTTCCAAGACAATTGAGGGCAGTGATATATATAATTTAAACAGTTCAAATGGCGAGATTATCGAAGTTTCACAAGATACCGCAGATCTTTTGCAAGATGCAATAGATTACTCGGAGAAAACAGGCGGTACTTTTGATATATCGGTAGCACCGCTCGTCACTCTTTGGGACGTTGGCGGCGGCAGAACCGTTCCTCCTTCTCAAAGCGAGATAGACGAGCTGCTCGGCAGTGTCGGTTATGAGCGCATACAGATAGATGGCACTTTGGTTGATATGGGCGGCACAAATGTCGACCTTGGCGCTATCGGCAAGGGGCATATGTCGGACCTGCTCGACGATTTTATAAGAGAGCACGACAATGTTACAGGTGCTTTGTTTAGTCTTGGCGGTAATGTCGGTATTGTAGGCACAAAGCCGGGTGATCTTCCCTTTGTTGTCGGCATACGAGACCCAAACGGCGAGATGTACGACTTTTTAGGTCATCTTAGCCTAACCGATACATTTGTAGTATCGTCGGGCGATTACGAGCGATTTTTTGAGCATGAGGGTGTTAGATACCACCATATTATTGACCCTCAGACAGGCTATCCCTCCGAGAGCGACATAACGGAAATTTCCATTATTTGCACAGATGGAGCATATGCCGATGCACTGTCAACTGCGCTTTTCATAATGGGCAGCGAGGCGACAATGCAGTATTATAACGAACACAAGGACTTCGAGGCTGTTATTGTCACGAAGGACGGAAAAATAACCGTTACCGACGGGCTTGTCGGGAAATTTACATTTACAGGAGCAGAGAAAGGTTACACCTATGAACAGTAATGAGAACACAAAAAAAGGCATGAAATCCGGAGACAAAATTGTAATTGCAATAATAATTCTTGCAGCAATAGGGCTTTTTGCCTTTATGTTTTTAAGGCCGACAGAGACAGACGATGGCCCTTATGCCCTTATCTCGGTAAACTCGAGAGTGTATCAAACTATCGACCTTGGCACAACGGAAAGTGGCGAATACTCTTATTTCGATGCAGGTGTTGAGTATACAGTAGAGGTTTTAGACGGAGAAATCCGCATGAAGCACATCGATTGCCCTGATGAAGTGTGCATTGCAACAGGTTGGACAAACTCGACATACCTTCCTGTAATCTGCCTACCTAACAAGGTCTCTATCGAAGTGTACGACAATCCTGAAGGCGCATCTTCGACATCAGAGGACGGCGGGGTGGACGTAAGTGCAGGATAACACAAAGAGCATTAAGCGAATAACACTTATAGGCATACTTATCTCTTTTGCGCTTATTTTATCTGTCGTAGAGAGATGGTTTCCGCTTGAAGCATTTATACCTCTCCCCGGCATCAAACTCGGACTGCCAAATATTATAACGCTTTTTGCTTTATTTTATCTCGACATGCCATCGGCACTTATAATTGTTATACTGCGCTCTTTTTTGTCATCTGTATTTATGGGAAGTGTATCCTCCTTTGCCTTTTCCGTTTCGGGAGGTCTCTTTTCCTTTATTGTTATGCGTATAGCGCTAAAGTTTTATCCCAAATATCTATCCATTACAACAATTTCTATAATAGGAGCGGCATTCCACAATATCGGTCAGATATGCGCCGCCGCAGTTATTATGGGAACTGTTAATGTTTTTGGATATCTTCCACTCCTTCTTATTGCCTCGCTCTTTACAGGCACACTTATCGGTGTTGTTTTCTCGGCTGTCGGGAAAAAGCTTGCGAGCATTAGGAGCATTAAAAACTACCTCTCGGCCGCCAGCATTAATTTTAAGGCGACACCTGCTTTTGAAGCAGAACAGTTAAAAGAGGGTGGTTGAAATCTTGAACTTATTACAGGCAAAGTGCAGTACCGAAACTAGTTTCGGTACTGCACTTTGCCTATGTGGCGGGGGGGGGGGGGGGGGGGGGGGGGGGGGCCGGGCCCCGGGCCCCCCCCCCCCCCCCCCCCCGCCCCCCCCCCGCCCCCCCCCCCGCCCCCCCGCCCCCCGCCCAATTCGCGCATAAGCACGCGGCCTTCGGCCGCTTGATTTGGCGCTGAAACAGTCTTTAATATATAATAATATCGTTTTATCTAAAACGCTTAGAGCAGGTATAGTTTAAACATTCCCATAACCAACTCCGCAGTTTTAGATCTAATTCCTATATAGACTCCCTATATCCGTTAGAGATGAAAAAAATAACAAAACCTGTAAGTCTAAGCAAAAACGACCGCTATACGTTTTCTCTACGCTTTATAATTAGCATAAAACTCGGCTATATTTAAAAGCACATCAACGCAAGATTCCATCTCCTCGATACAAGCATATTCCATTCTACTATGAGCATTGTAACTGCCGTCTCCAAGATTCGGACAAGGAATTCCCATAAAGGAGATGCGAGAGCCATCTGTGCCGCCTCTGACAGGCTTAATAATTGGCGTAGCGCCTGCCTTTGTTATAGCGGCTTTTGCCGCCTCTATCATGTGAGGGTACTTCTCTACAACCTCTCTCATGTTGCGATAACTCTCCTCGACAGTGGCTACTACCGTTCCCTCGCCATGCTTTTTGTTTATCTCGGCGGCACACGTTTTTACCGTATCGATCTGCTTTTGGAGTAGGATGTAATCGTGGTCACGAAGGATATATTTTAGCGTAGCATATTCGCACGAACCCGACATTTCCATTAGATGATAAAATCCCTCGTACCCCTCTGTATGCTCGGGACGCTCCTTTTCGGGGAGCATTGCTGCAAACTCCATTGCAATAACAGAGGCATTTTTCATTGTGTCCTTAGCGGTACCGGGGTGAGTTGATAGTCCGTATACCTCGATCTTAGCGCTCGCCGCATTAAATGTTTCATACTGGAAACCACCAAAAGGTCCGCCGTCGCATGTGTATGCGATGTCGCAGGCAAAATCTTCTGCTTTGAGGTAAAGTGTGCCTGTGCCGATCTCCTCGTCGGGCGTAAAGCAAATGCGAATGTCGCCATGCGGTGGAGCGCCCTCCCCCACTAAAATCTCTGCCAAGGTCACGATCTCGGCAATGCCTGCCTTGTCGTCTCCGCCTAATATTGTTGTACCGTCTGTCACAATTAGGCGCTTGCCGTTCATCTTGTTTAAAGAGGGAAACTCCGATGGGCGAAGGTATATCGACCGCTCCTCGTTAAGCAAAATATCGCCGCCGTTATACTCAACAATACGAGCCTTAACCCCGATAGAGGACGGGTCTCTAACTGTGTCCATATGCGCACAGAGACCGAGCGTTAGGCCGGTCCACCCTTCTATATTAGAAGGAATTGTTGCAAAAACATAACCATGTTCGTTTTGCATCGCATCGGCAAGTCCGATTTCCTTTAGCTCAGCTACAAGAGCCGCCCCAAAGACAAGTTGACTATCTGTCGACGGATAGCTGCTGCTATTCTCGTCGGACGGTGTTTCGAATTTTGTGTATTCAATAAATCTTTCATGTACCTTTTTCATATAATAAACCTCCTTTTTTTGATAGTATAGCACGTTTTTCAAGTAATATAAAGCCTGTAAAACTGCAATTTGCAAAAACTTGACCGAAAAGCCGCACTTCCAAATCGAGACAAACGCAAGGAGGGGCACCGCAACGGTACCCCTCCCAATAAAATATTCACTAAATTCCGGCTTCGGTGCGGAGTGTCTCTGCAAGGTCTGTCTTCTCCCACGATACACCAAGGTCTTCTCTACCCATATGACCGTATGCGGCGAGCTGATTGAATATAGGCTTTCTTAGGCCTAATTTTTCAATAATCGCAGCAGGGCGAAGGTCAAAGTGCTTTGCAACGAGCTCTGATATAGCGTCGTCGCTAATCTTTCCTGTGCCAAATGTATCTACCAAGACCGACACGGGACGGGCAACACCTATTGCATATGCAAGCTGAATTTCACACTGAGTTGCAATGCCTGCCGCTACAATATTCTTTGCTACATAACGAGCGGCATATGCTGCCGAGCGGTCTACCTTTGTTGCGTCCTTACCCGAGAAAGCGCCACCACCATGACGAGAATAGCCGCCGTATGTATCGACAATTATCTTGCGGCCTGTTAGACCTGCATCGCCCTGTGGGCCGCCTATAACAAATCTACCTGTCGGGTTGACAAATATCTTTGTTTCATCTGTTATATACTGCTCGGGAATAATTGGGCGGATAACATGATTTATAATATCTGAGCGAATTTGATCTAGCATAATTTCAGGGCTGTGTTGAGTTGAAACAACAACAGTATCAACAAAAACAGGCTTGCCATCTACATACTCAACCGTTACCTGTGTCTTGCCGTCAGGGCGAAGATAGGACAGTATACCGTTCTTTCTAACTGCCGTTAGCTGCTTTGCAAGCTTGTGTGCAAGCGATATGGGAAGCGGCATAAGCTCCTCTGTTTCGTCACAAGCAAAGCCAAACATCATGCCCTGATCGCCAGCGCCGATCGCCTCTATGTCGTCGTCTGACATTTTGCCTTCTCTTGCCTCAAGAGCATTGTCGACACCCATTGCAATGTCGGGCGACTGCTTGTCGAGCGAAGTTATAACAGCGCAGGCCTCGCAGTCAAAGCCAAACTTTGCCCTTGTGTAGCCTATGTTCTTAACAACTTCCCTTGCTATTGCAGGGATGTCTATAATTGCCTTTGTTGTAACTTCGCCGATAATCGAAATAAGGCCTGTTGTGGCAGTAGTTTCGCAGGCGCAACGTGACATGGGATCTTGCTCGAGCATTGCATCTAAAACCGCATCCGATATTTGGTCGCAAATTTTATCGGGATGCCCTTCTGTTACCGATTCTGATGTAAATAATTTTCTCATTTTTCCTCCTAAAATAAAAAGACCCGCACAAGGGCGGGTTAATGATAATCGTCCTCATCTTCAGGAATTAGCACCTAATTAAAATAGGTTGCCGGGCTTCACAGGGCCTGTCCCTCCGCCTCTCTGGATAAGTTATTAAGTTTAAACTTATGTTAGCACATGTTTTTACACAAGTCAACAGTTTTTTTGTAAATTTCTCGTAATATATTTTTAACCATATTTCAAACGACAACTGACATATAAAAGAAATACCCTTAAAATGCTGAAAATTTATAACCAATTACGAGAACAAACCGTAGGCAATACCCGTTACAATAATGTCGGCTATAAGTACGCCAAGGGCAATAGATGGCAGTGCATATTTCATTCTAAGGTCTAAAAGCGAGGCCAAAAACGCCCCTGTATATGCGCCTGTTCCCGGCAGTGGTATCGCCACAATTAGGGCAAGACCTAAGGTGGAATATTTTATAACTACATCACGTTTTTTTAAAAATCTGTTTTCCAGTTTATGTGCAAGCTTATTGAAAAGATCTATCTTTTTAAACAAATTTATTAAATGACGTCCAACAACAATAACAATTGGCACGGGGATCATATTTCCTATAAAAGAGATAATAAATGCCTCTTGCCAGCTTAGACCCAGTGTTAAGGCGAGCGGAACCGAGCCCCTAAGTTCGAGTACGGGCGTCGCTGCAATTATAAAAATATATGTCCTTGCGGAAATATTGCTTAAAAAACCCACTAAAATATCTCCAAAACTATCTTCTCGGCTCGCCTTGCACTATTATCGCAACGGCCCTTGGCCCAGAATTGATCGAAACAGCTGTGCCAAGTTGGAAAAATCCGCCATACCCGTCTCCAAGAGCTGCCTTCATGCTGTTTACAAGCTCTTTCGAGCAATCGGGCAGATTTCCGCCTGCAACAACATAATCGCTCGTGCCCTGCCTTTTTGACTTGGCGATCTTTACAAGCTGAGGCACAACTGCTTTATCCCCTCTTACCTTACTATGTTGGTTTGTCTCGCCATCTATAAGACTAAGTATCGGGCGAATTCCGAGCGCCTCACCTATTATGCCGGCCGCCGTTCCGATACGACCCGACTTGCTTGCATGTTTTAGGGAATATAGACCGAGATATACCTCTACCTTGCTAAACCAATCCTCCAAATAGGCAATAACAGCCGTAACGCCTGCGCCCTTTTTGTGCATAAGAGCCGCCTGATAGACAGCCCAACCATATCCAACAGAATAACTCAAAGAGTCAATAACATATATGTTAAACCGCCCGACTGCTTCCGGCCTGCCTTCGTAAAAATCATCTCTCGCCATTATAGCGCTTGAATGTGTGGCAGATGCAGTCGAGCTGATAAATGTCGCAATAATGTCTGTGTAGCCCTCGTCGTATGCTTGGTTAAAATGAGCCAGCATTTCAAAGGTAGTTATCTGCGAGGTAGTTGGAATTTCCGAGGAAGTTTCCAGTAGCTCGTACATTTTAAATATGTCGGTAGCCTCCTCTTTCGAGTAGATCTTGCCACCGCATTCTATCGAAAACGGGATTGCCAAAATGCCTGCCTCGTTTGAAAGCGAGGCAGGCAGATCGCAACCCGAGTCCGTTATAAAACGGATGTTACTCATGCTTCTACCCAAACAGTAATGCCTGCATTAACAACTATAATTGTACGTCCACCATCTACACCGGGTAGATCCATTCCGTCTATTTCAAGTCCGCCGTCTACAACTTCTACATTTATGTTCTTGTATGCAGGAAGCCCCTTTAGCGCTTCTTCTACATTAAGTTCATCCTTGCGAGGGCAAGCAATTTTAACATCGAGTTTCATTTGCTCCGAAAGCCTTGTTAGCCCTGCATACTCTGTTAGTCCGACCATACAGCAGTGCGAAATTGCATCTCTAAGCGCCTTAGATGCCGCTTTAGTAACATTCATGCCGTGCACATCAACACCGGTACCCCATTCGACAACATATCTCTTCATTTCCATAAAATACACCCTCCGTTATTATATAATACGACCAATTATACATAGGTCAGTTGATATTTTACCACAATAAAGCATAAATGGCAACAGTTTGTAATAATTGTATTTTACGAATTATTCGTCGTATTTAGCCTCAAAATACGCCAAAATCCGTGCTCTTTATCTACTTTATTACCTATTAAATTCCACCGCTAATTACTTTTGCTTTAACAAAGCTTCCGCAGTTTCGATGCAAGTTAGGCAAGGCTCATTTTTGCAATGTCTAAATTGTAATAGATTACAGCTTTACAAATAATAAAATACATGTTAAAATGCATTGTAGCAAAATTATCAATAAATATGTCGAAATATAGCTAAAATTTGAAGTAGCTATTTTTAAATATTACACAATCGTGCGTTCTTACGCATTTATTTGGAGGAAACGAAGTTGGCAGAGTTTATAAAATTAAAGCAATCAGACTGTAAGAATTGCTATAAATGTATTAGATGTTGTCCTGTTAAGTCGATTAGATTTTCGGGCGGTCAGGCTATGATTATAGGTAACGAATGTATACTATGTGGACAGTGTTTTGTAAACTGTCCACAAGATGCAAAGGAGATTTCGAGCAGCGTCGAGGCAAGCCGTGTACTTATCATGTCGGGCGAGCCTGTAATTGCATCTGTTGCGCCATCATTTATCGCAAACTACGACGGTGCCGACATAAAGGCGCTCGAAAGAGCCCTTCAAAAGCTCGGTTTCCACAGTGCCGAAGAAACGGCAATAGGGGCAACTCTTGTTAAAAACGAATATCAAGAGATGATCGATAGAGACAAAAGGGATGTTGTAATAACTTCCTCTTGCCATTCGATCAATTTGCTTATACAAAAATACTACCCCAAAATGCTTAGATACCTCGCCGACATCGTTTCTCCAATGCAGGCTCATGCAATAGATATAAGAAGGCGGCACCCAAATGCCAAGGTCGTCTTTATCGGGCCATGTATCGCAAAGAAGGACGAGGCCGACTACTACGAAGGTATAGTAGATGCTGCCCTTACCTTTGAGGAGCTTACAGGTTGGCTTGAAGAAAAAAACATAACGATAGAGCAAGCTGATAGCAGCGAGAGCATTAACAAAAGTCTGGCAAGGTTTTTCCCGACAACAGGCGGAATATTAAAGACAATAAAGAACAAAAACGATAACTACACATACATTGCAATAGACGGCGTGGAAAACTGCATGAAGGCACTTTCTGAAATAGAGAGCGGCACAATAAGTAAGTGCTTTATAGAGATGTCGGCATGTGTAGGCAGTTGTATCGGCGGCCCTGTTATGGAAAAACACAGAAAAAGAGGTTTGGCCGACAACATTAGTGTCAGTACCTATGCAGGCGGAGAGGACTTTGAAGTCATCGAGCTTCCCCCATCTCATATGAGGAAGAATTTTATTCCGATAGAGCTTAGAAATATAATCCCTGCCGACTTTGAAATAGAGAGCATATTAAGACAAATCGGCAAACGCACCAAGGAGGACGAGCTCGACTGCGGCTCTTGCGGATATAACACATGTAGGGAAAAGGCGATTGCCGTATACAACAACAAGGCAGATTTTACAATGTGTCTCCCCTCTTTGTTTGAAAAGTCCGAGTCCTTCTCCGATATTATTGTCGACAACTCTCCCAACTCCATTATCGTGCTAAACGACAATTTAGAAATACAAAGAATAAACAATGCCGCATTAGAGCTACTCAATATCAGGCGCAAATCTGATGTTTTGGGCGAGCCTGTTATAAGGATTTTAGACCCTGCCGACTTTATTCGAGTAAGGACAAACAAAAAGCAGGTAAAAAATACAAATGCTTATCTTGCCGAATACGACAAATATGTAGACGAGACAATTTTGTACGACAACCACAACAAAATTTTCATCTGCATAATGCGTGACGTTACAGAGGAACAGGAAGTTCGCACTAAAAAAGAGGAAATAACAAAGGACACCATCGAGATTACCGACAAGGTTATACAAAAGCAAATGCGAGTAGTGCACGAGATAGCCTCGCTACTCGGCGAGACTGCCGCTGAAACTAAGATTGCCCTTACAAAGCTTAAGGAGTCACTAAAAGATGATTAATTTATGTCCTGACATCGGTTACAGCAGTCTTAACAAATACGGCGAGGAGCTTTGTGGCGATCAAGTGCAGGTTATAGAGGGCGACGACGGCTCTACCACCATAGTCTTGGCCGATGGGCTTGGTAGTGGTGTTAAGGCAAATATACTCTCTACCTTGACCTCTAAGATTATATCTACCATGATCTCGGAAGGCCTTAGCATTACAGACTGCGTTGAGACAATTGCCGAAGCGCTCCCAATATGTGCTGAAAGGGAGATTGCCTATTCGACATTTACAATTTTAAGGGTGCTTAGCAACAACAAAGAGGCCGAGATCATTCAGTACGACAACCCACGTGTAATTTTGGTGCGAAATAACGAACCGTGCGACATTTCTTGTCACGAAAGCATTATAGGCGGCAAGAAGATACTAACTTCCAAGGTATCTTTGCGAGAAAACGATCTTTTTATTTTAACGAGTGACGGTTGCATTCATGCAGGAATGGGCAGCCTACTTAATTTTGGATGGGATGTAGAGCAAATAGCCGACTTTATGGCACCCATTACAGCGGCAAACTATTCGGCAAAAACGCTTAATACTATTTTGCTCGACCAGTGTTATTCGCTTTACGGTGGAATGCCGGGAGACGACACCACATCTTGCATGGTGAAAATCAGAAAAAGAGCACCCATGAATTTAATAATAGGCCCTCCTTCCAATCTGCACGATGCACCCAAAATGATGTCGCTCTTTTTTGCCAAAGAAGGAAAGCACATTGTGTGCGGTGGCACAACTTCGAGCATTGCCGCAAAATACTTGGATAAAGAGCTCGTTGCCTCTCTTGAGTTTATCGATCCGCAAGTACCTCCAATCGCCCAAATCGAGGGGGTCGACTTGGTAACAGAGGGCATTCTTACAATAAGCAAAGTGCTCACTTATGCCAAGGATTATATTAATGAAAATACCATGTATTCCGAATGGACAAGAAAAAAAGACGGCGCTTCTTGCATTGCCAGAATGCTCTTTGAAGAAGCTACCGACATCAACTTCTATGTTGGCAAAGCGGTAAACCCGGCACACCAAAACCCCGATTTACCTATAAACTTCAATATCAAAATGCAGCTTATAGAGGAACTGTCAATCTGCCTTAAAAAAATGGGCAAGAGGATAAAGGTAAACTTTTTTTAAAAAATAAATACTACCCGAAAGCCCAAGCGAAGTAGCGCTTGGGTTTTTTGTTAAAATCTCTTATTTAATATAATGCTATTTTAATAACGCATAGTTTTTTCGACATTCTCCTATATTAAAAAAGATACAAAAATTAACATATATTTTCCAATTTCCGTCTATTTATTACCAAAAAGCATTTACAATACAATATTCATATGATAAAATTGTTATAAATTGATCATAACTAAAAGTATTATGAAAGCATGAGGTTAAATAATGAAACGTTTTTTATCCTTTCTACTGATCTTGGCCATGCTGACCACTTTTCTTGCAGCATGTTCGACCGAAGACCCGCCCGTTGCAGGCGACACTGCCGATACTGCTGATACTGCTGATACTGCCGATGCAGTTGAAACTCCTGATATACAGGCATCATCAGTCCCCCTCGACACCTTAATGGTCGGCGTTCAGGAAATGAATGGCGATTTTATTTCGGGGTTTGGAAATAATGCCTATGATCAATCTGTTAAAGTGCTCACAGGCGGATACATGACTACATACGAAGTTGATGCACAGGGTGAGATAGTATTAAATACTGTCGTAGTAGAAGACGTGGCAACAGCCACAGATGACGATGGCAACAAGACATATACCTTCACGCTTTGCGATGATATTTTTTGGAATAACGGAGACCCTATAACGGCGGAAGACTACATAACAGCTATACTTTGGTTTTCCTCTGACGAATGGGTCACCACACAGGCAAGCTCTGTTGGCTATGATACCCTCGTAGGATACTCTGAATACAGAGACGGCTCTACCGAGATTTTCGCAGGAGCGCAGCTAATTAGCGACAATGAGTTTTCCCTTACAGTTGCAGCGGAGGAACTGCCCTATTACTGGGAATCTGTTCATGTAATGCTATCCCCCATTCACAAAGAAACATATGTTCCGTCGTCTGAGATAATCAGCACAGACGATGGTGTTTACTTCGAGTTTGCCGAAGGCGATTTGCAGACAAATTGCAACAGAATAGCCGAGACCGAAAGATATGCACCTACCGTTACATGCGGCCCATACAGCTTTGTTTCCTTTGAAAATCAAACTGTAACATTAGAGCTAAACGAACATTTTAAAGGCGATATACAAGGCAACAAGCCGACATTAAAATATGTTGTGCAAAAGGCAATCCCCATCGAAACAGATGTGGAATGGGTAATAAACGGCGAGGTCGACTTGGTAGAGGGTGTTGTGCAAGGCGAGAAGATCGAGGCGGCAAAGGCTTCTTCGAGCGTTAAATATCAAGCATATCTCCGCTCGGGCTACGGCTATTTAGCCATGATGTGTGACGAAGGGCCGACAGCCGATGTAAATGTGCGCTGGGCTATGGCCTCTCTTGTAGACCGCTCCGCCATTGTAGACTATGTTCTTGGCGGCTACGGCAACACAGTAGATGCAGAGTACGGCATAGGCCAGTGGATGTATCAAGAAAAGGCTGCAGAACTTCAAGAGGCGCTAAAGCCTATATCCTTTAACATCGACACAGCAAACGACTATCTCGACCTAAGCGAATGGATATACGAGCAGGACGGAACTACCCCCTTTGACAGAACAAAGGCAGTGGAGGACGGCTCTTACCTAAGGCACAACGCAAATGGCGAGGCGCTTGTTATCAATCACCTTTCGCAAGAAAACGTTTTAACCGAAATAATTGAAATTCAGTACAAAGCAAATGCTCCTCTTGCAGGTATGCAGTTTAATCTCGACATAGGCGACTGGAACGCCATTCTTAAAAACTACTACACGGCATTCTCCTTGGGAGAAGAGCGTATATACAACACATTTAGCTTGGCAACAAACTTCTCGGCAGTTTTCGACAGATACTACACATGGCATTCCGATTTCTTGAACACAAATATAAACAAGCCGCAGTTAAGCGACGAGGAGCTCGACAGCTTAATCATTGCAATGCGTACGACAGATCCTGACGATCAAGAGGGCTATTTAGAGGCATGGTTTGATTATCAAGTTCGTTTTAACGAACTAATGCCCCAAGTGCCGCTCTATTCAAACGAGTATTACGACATTGCGCATGTAAATGTCGATGGTCTAAACACAAGTGCATACGCAAGTTATGAAAACATAATTTGTGAAATTACCAAGAGCGAAAAATAAAGGCTTTTTTCTGTAATGTTAAAACGTGTCGGCATAGTGTAGCGATATCTTAAGTGCTGTTCACAGTTATAATTCCGATTCATTATAGGTGATGCTTTGCTAAACTACATAATTAAGCGAATTTTAATATTAATTCCGGTTGTAATTTTGGTGTCGGTCGTTATATTCGGCATAGTTAAAATGATGCCGGGTGACCCTGCGGCACTCATGCTCCCACCGGATTTGCCCCCTGAACACTATCAGGAACAATACGAGGCAATGCGCCAAAGGTTGGGGCTTGACGATGGTCTTTTGACGCAGTATTTCTCTTGGATTTCAGGGGTTCTTCAGGGCGATTTTGGGTATTCCAACACCTATAATCGCTCTGTTTCCCTTGTTATAGGCGAGCCCATGCGTAACACGCTTATTTTAAATTTAGGTGTAAATTTCCTATACCTCTTTATTGCAATACCTGTCGGCATAAAGTGCGCCACAAAGAGAATGTCGCTCTTTGATAACAGCTGGCAGGTCTTTTCGCTTGTGACCTATTCCATTCCGTCTTTTTTTCTCGCAATAATTTTAATATATGTCTTTGCGATAAATTTAGGTTGGTTTCCTATGGGCGGTATGCCAAATGCATCGACATTAAGCGGTACAACGCTTTTAATAGAGTGGATTCGAACGCTTGCACTGCCTACCATAACCATGACCATTGTAAGCCTTGCAGGCGCTGTCCGCTATGTTAGAAACGCCATGATAGATGCGCTTAGTCAAGATTACATTCGCACAGCAAGGGCAAAGGGGCTTAGTGAAAAGGTCGTTATATACTCTCATGCCTTTAGAAATGCGCTGATCCCCGTCTCGTATATCATCGTAGGCACGCTCTTTTCGCTCTTTGCAGGCTCTGCCATAATAGAGAGCGTTTTTGGCTACAACGGTATCGGCTCGCTTATAATAACGGCAGTGCTAAACAGAGACAATCAGCTTATCACGACACTAAATTTGTTCTACGCAATGTTAAGTCTTGTTTCTGTTCTTGTTGCCGACATTGTGTATGCCCTTGTCGACCCGAGGATAAAGTTAAATTAAGGTAATCTATTGATATTTTGTTTGCATATTAAATTTTGGCAAAGTGTGCTTTTGCCGATAGAACGGTAGATGATAAACTATGTCTGCTAAAAAGAAAAATAATTTCCTCTCCTTGTTTGGCAGGACATTTAAGAATGCCGCAAGCGGAGGAAATGTTGAGCAAAAACCAAATGACAGCATAAAAACACCGATAGAAACCATAATAGACAGGCTCCTTCACAACAAGCTTGCTATTTTTGGCGCTGTCGGTTTTTTGGCTGTCTTTGCCTTTTGTTTTATAGGCTCGGCACTTGTCCCTTTAAATGAAAATTATACCGAACTAACACATGCCAATTTGCGCCCTGCGATGAACTATCTCGAATACCCCGCAGAGCTCGAAGGTGCTGACATTAAAAAAATATCGTCGGGCATTTCCTTTAGTGCCGCAATTACAGAAGACGGGAAATTCTATATATGGGGGAGCGAGCCGAACAAGAGTCAAGAAAATGTTTCTACATACATATTTGATGTGCCGACAGAGGTGTATAGTGCTGAAATTGTAGAAATTGTCTGTGGCGGCAATCATGTTTTGGCAATAGACAGCGAGGGCAACTTCTACGCATGGGGCTACAACGGCAACGGGCAGACAGAGCTGCCCTCTGATATCGAGAGGGTCTTTACGAGCGGAGATGTCAGCGTTATCAAAGCAGAGGCGACCTCGCAGTGGACGGCACTTCTTGGGAGCGACAACAACATATATATTTGGGGCAGTATGCAGGCCAAGAACACGCTGCTTGTACCCTCCGATGTTAAGGGTCACATTGTAGACTTTGCGGCAGGCGATAACAACATCGCTCTGCTTCTGGACGATGGCACAGTTAGAGTAATAGGCGATCGAGGCACAGAGTTTGCTATGAATTTACCCGAGGTAATAACTGACGACAATGCTAAGATTGTAGAAATAGCCGCTACAAACAGAAATGTCGTTGCGCTCGACGAAAACGGCAAGTTATACACGTGGGGTAGTTCTCAAGACGGCCTTGGAGAGCTGCCGCAGATTGACGATAAGGTTACGGCAATAGCTTCGGGATACCGTAATTTTATAGCGCTTACAGAGGGTGGCGAGGTTGTATCGTGGGGTAGCGACTCCTTTAAACAAAACACTCTGCCCGAAAGTATGAAAAATATCACCGATATTCACGGCGATTACTTCCAGTTTTATGCCCAAAGCGAAGATGGCACTCTTAACGCTTGGGGTAATGACGGGTATCTTTTCGGCACAGATCAGTTTGGGCGAGATATATTTTCTCGCCTTATTCACGGCGGCAAAACGTCGCTTACTGTCGGTGCTGTCGCCGTTGCCATTTCCGTTTCCATCTCGCTTGTAGTGGGGCTTACAGCCGGCTATTTCGGTGGCGCTGTCGACCATATTTTAATGCGCATTACAGATGTTTTCTCGGCTATCCCCTTCTTCCCCATCGCAATAACGCTCTCCTATGTCGTTGGTTCTAAGATAACGGCGGTGCAGAAAATGTACATGATAATGGTAATCCTCGGCCTTCTCGGCTGGATGTCGCTTGCAAGACTCATTCGTGCGCAACTGCTTCTTGAGCGTGAAAAGGACTTTGTTCTTGCCGCCCATGCTTTAGGGCTAAAGAGCCATGTAATAATGTGGAAGCACATTTTGCCAAATATTCTAAGCCTCGTAATTGTAAATATAACGCTCGGCTATGCCTCCTCCCTACTCTCCGAAGCGGCGCTCTCTTTCCTCGGTTTTGGCGTGGCAGAGCCTACCCCCTCTTGGGGCAACATGCTCATGTCGGCGCAGGAGATAGCCGTTATAGAGTTCTACTGGTGGCGCTGGCTCATCCCCGCACTTTTTGTTATATTTACCGCAGTTACAGTCAACATGTTGGGCGATGCACTCCGTGAAGCATTAGACCCACGCTCGGGGGAATAGTGAATGAAAAACATACTTGAAATAAGAGATTTACACACATATTTTGAAACAAAAAACGGACTTGTCAAAGCTGTAAACGGCGTCTCGCTCGCTGTCGAGGAGGGCAAAACCTTAGGGGTTATCGGCGAGTCGGGATCGGGAAAAAGTCAGACGGCAATGAGCGTTTTAAAGCTCTTTGAAAAAAATCAGCGCATACATTCTGGCGAAATTATCTTTGACGGACAGTCCATTTCCGCCCTCGACAGCAAAGAGATACGCAAAATAAGAGGAAATTTAATTTCCATGATATTTCAAGAGCCCATGACAAGCCTAAACCCTGTTTTTACAATAGAAAAGCAGATTTCCGAAGCTCTTATTTTGCACAGAGGACTAAGCAAAAAAGAGGCAAAAATTCAGGCGGTCGAGCTACTAAATGCCGTAAAAATTCCAAATGCGACAAACATGGCAAGCAGATACCCTCACGAGCTTTCAGGCGGTATGCGTCAGAGGGTCATGATAGCAATGGCTCTTGCCTGCAAGCCAAAACTGCTAATTGCAGACGAGCCTACGACCGCTTTGGACGTAACGATACAAGCGCAGATTTTACGCCTAATGAATGAGCTTAAAAAGAGCTCTAACACGGCTATTATGTTTATAACGCACGACCTTGGCGTTATAAGGCAGATTGCCGACAATGTCGCTGTTATGTACTGCGGACAGGTCGTAGAGCTTGCCCCTGTGGATTATATTTTCAAGAATATCTCTTCGTTTTCGCACCCCTACACCACAGCACTCTTAAAGACAGTCCCCTCTTTTGCACGCACTAATCAAAAGCGGCTGTTATCAATTGCAGGCAACGTGCCGCATCCGCAAAATCTGCCTGTCGGATGTAAATTTGCGCCGAGGTGCGAGTTTGCAAAGGAGCTCTGCTTAAATCAAGAGCCTGAGCTTATCAAAGTTGGCGACAAGCACAGCGTGCGCTGTTTTTACCCAAACAAAGCGAGGTGGGAAGATGGCTGATAACAATGTTTTAATAAAAGTCCGAGGACTGAAAAAGCACTTTCCGCTTAGGAAAAGTCTTGGTTTTATTGGTGAGCGGCGCTATGTTAAGGCTGTCGATGGGATAGACTTAGATATACTCGAAAACGAAACGCTCGGGCTTGTCGGCGAGAGTGGATGCGGCAAGTCGACACTGGGCAGGCTGATTTTACAGCTTAGCCCTCAAACGTCGGGCAGTGTTAGCTATAACGGCAATAGCTTGAGCGATTTGCCTCACGAGGAGATGCGCAAGCTTAGAAAAGAGCTGCAAATAATATTCCAAGACCCGTATTCCTCCCTAAACCCACGCCTGACGGTAGGGCAAATGATCTCCGAAGCACTGATAGCACACGGTCTATACGAAAAAGGAAGCCGAGAACTTGAAGCGTACACCCTTGAAATTATGGAGCTTTGCGGCCTGCAATCTCATATGCTGCACAGATACCCTCACCAGTTTTCGGGTGGGCAACGTCAGCGTATTTGCATTGCAAGAGCGCTTGCATTAAAGCCAAAATTTATTGTTTGCGATGAGTCGGTCTCGACCCTCGATGTTTCCATTCAGTCGCAAATAGTAAATTTACTGCTCGATTTAAAGGAGCAAAACAGGCTAACATATCTCTTTATATCGCACGATTTAAGCGTTGTCCGCTTTATCTCCGACCGCATTGCCGTTATGTATCTTGGCACGATAGTCGAGCTAAGCCCCACCGAGGAGCTCTTTAAAAATCCCCTTCATCCATATACTAAGGCGCTACTTAGCGCCATACCAAAAATCGAAGGTGACGTAGCAGAGCAGGACTTGCTCGAAGGGGACGTTCCAAATCCTGTCGACCTCCCTTCGGGGTGTAAGTTTCACCCTCGTTGCAAATACGCAAAGGAAATTTGTAGTATAGAAGCTCCCCTTCAAAGGGTGCATGAGGGCGGTCATTTTGTCGCTTGTCATTTTCCGCTCGGCAGTTAAAAAAGTGCTTAAAAGGTAGATTTATCATGTTTAAAAAACTCCGCCCAAACCTATTTAAAGAAAAAACAAAACAAGAACTCGACGAGCACTACGAAAATTTAGAGCTCGAAAGAGGCGACCTTTTGGCAATGCTCATAGCCGCTTTTATAACATTTGCTCCGCTAATTGTCGTCATTTCGCTGGTTTACATTATAATAGCATTTATCTTTATATAACACATACCAATTACAAAAAAGGAGGGTTGATTTATGAAATTTTCCGAGATTCCTTACAACAGGCCCGATTTCGAAAAGCTCTTTAGCGACATGGACAGCGCTGTTTCGGACTGCGAGAATGCAAGTTCTGCCAAAGGTCAGATTGCAGCACTCGACCGTGCACTTAGCATAATGGACATTTTCAACACAGAGTATGCCCTTGTGCGCATTCGCTACCTACTAAACACAAAGGACGAATTTTACCACGGAGAGCAAAAACTCTTTTCCACGCACTCGCCAACCCTCACTTTGAAGTTTAACAAGATTAGAAGCAATATAATAAAGAGCCCTTTCAAAGCAGAGATAGAGCGAACAATAGGCAGTGTTGCAATGAAAAATTACACACTCTTTAACTCAACAATCTCCTCTGATATTGTTGAGGACATGCGTGAAGAAAGCGCCCTTGTTGCAGAGTATGTAGGGGTAATTTCGAAACTTACCGTCGATTTCGATGGCAAAACATTGCCTTTATCTATGCTCGCCCCCTATAAGGAAAGCCCCGACCGAGATCAGCGCAAAAGGGCATTTGAAGCAGAGGGCAAAGTTTATGCAAGTGTTAAAGCAAAGCTTGACGAGATTTTTGATAAGCTTGTAAAAAACAGAACGAGCCAAGCAAAAAAGCTTGGGTTTGAAAATTATGTCGAGCTTGGTTATGCTCGAATGGGGCGAAATTGCTATACAAGTAAAGATGTGAATATCTTTAAAAATCAGGTGGCAGAGAGCATAGTGCCTCTTGTTGACAAGATTATCGAAAACCGCAAAAATCGCCTCGAACTTGGAGATATTTTTTTCCACGACCTGCTGCTTCCATTTAAAGATGGCGCACCAAAGCCGCAGGTAAGTGCAGATGAAATTATAGAAAATGGCAGAAAGCTCTATCACGAGATGTCGCCTATGACGGCAGATTTTATAGATTTAATGATAGACAACGAGCTCATTGACTGGGCTGCGAGCATCGGAAAATCGCCGGGTGGGTTTTGCTCTTATATTAAAAAGTACAATTATCCCTTTATATTTGCAAATTTCAACGGCACTTCTACCGATCTTTATGTTCTTACTCACGAAGCGGGTCATGCTCTTTCGAGGTATATAACAGGCTTAAAAAACGAGGTGGTCTACGCAAGCACCTCTATGGACATTTCCGAAACGCACTCTATGGCAATGGAGTTTTTAACCTCCCCGTGGTACGAGCTCTTTTTTAAAGAGAAGGCAGACAAATATAGGCAGTCTCACGGCGAGAATGCGCTTATTTTTATTCCGTATGCCTGTCAAGTAGATCAGTTTCAAGAGGAGATATACCTAAATCCCGATTTAACGCCAAAAGAGCGAGATGAAAAATGGCTCGAAATAGAGCAGAAATTCCGACCGTATGTTAGCTACGATGGCATACCTTTTTACGGCGAAGGGGCAGGCTGGCAAAAGCAGACTCATATATATAAAACACCATTTTATTACATCGACTACGCTTTAGCTCAAATTATGGCAATACAGTTTTTTTCGATCTTTTTGCATGATCAAGACAAAGCATTTGAACTTTATTTTAAGCTTATTTCCTATGGCAGTAAAAAGACCTTTACAGAGCTAATCGAAGCGTTAAATATGTCTTCCCCATTGCAAGAAAATACAGTTAGACAAGTTGTGATCGATTTATTTGACAAGTTGAATTAGAATAATATTTTAAATAGCATTTTATTGTTAATTAACAAAAAAATAACTATTGCAGTTATTTTTATATATGGTATAATTAAATAACATGACCGTTATATATAAAAAATGAAGGAGGTGGTCGATTATGAAAAAAGAGTTTGAAAAGATAATAGAAAATGAACTGAAATTTAAAGAATTGGCCACCAAACAGTTTTCCGAAGATAAAGAAGTTAAACGAGAAAATGTTAAAAATGTCTTGACCGAGCGAAGCTTGGTTATAAGAAAGATCATTAACGAAACCAATGATTTGGTAGCAAAATATGTCACTCCGTTTTTGAAAGACCCGACAAAAGCAAGCAAGGAAGAAGTGCTTGAATATCAAGAGTTTGCAGAAAAGCTATCGGGTTATAAGGAAAGTATAGATACCGGTATGTCCTACGACATAAGGCACGCCCTGACTGAATATGCAATACACACAAATGACGATGAGCTCTATATTAACAATATGTTCTACAAGGGGCTTGCTCTTTTTTATCTTGACAGAGCGATTTTTAAACCTGAAATGTCTGACTGTTATGCAGGCGTTATAGCTTATTCTAACAGGTACGAGGAATTTGATCGAGATATACGCAACCTTATCGTAAGGGCATATGGCAATTATTATATCAGTGTTCCCGATTTCGATATAGACGAAATCTACCGTAGATACGATATGGCACGCAATTTTTGGGAGAATACAGGCAAAAAGTTCGACCCTGATTTCCCATGGGATGCATATTTGCAAAATATGCATGGTAATATTTGCTCTACCACAATAACCATGTTGCGTTCCAAACACCGATACAAGGTTAAAGATGAGCATAAAAAAAAGCTTTTAGAGTCGGCAGAGTATCTCTACGACCTTAACATGAAAGAGGAAGATGTGCAGTCTAACGACTATACATCGGCCCAAATTAAGTATATTTATTATATTCAAACTGCAAGATTTTACAATAATAAAATATCGAGTGCTGAGTTTTTAGATTGCCTATATGATATTTACAAGCAATCCAAAAACGAGTACACCTATGATGGTTTGTATAAAAAACTGCATATTTCTGCATTATATCTATATTATTTATCTGAAAACCCACCCGAAAATCTTTCTAAAAAAGATATAATTAGTAAGTCAAGCGCCCTAGAGAAAGATGTTTTAAAGTATATTAGAAATATCCCCGACAACTTGTCTCAGGCTCATGTAACAACTATGATTTCGAGCTTTGCTTTCGGAAGCCAATTTATGCATAGTGACACCACATACCTTAGAATGCTTCTTTCCATGACCGTTTTTAGGCACTTGCCGACATATGTTCATTCGGTTATGGTTGCAAAAATTTCATATACAATAACAGAGTATCTAATAAAATATATCCCCGATGCTCTTGTTGGTTTGCCCGGCATAAACTGCGTTGAAGATGTTAAGAGTAAATCGAGTGAAATATTAAAATTTGTTTGGTATAGCGGACTTATTCATGATATAGGCAAGATTGTTTACTCTCATTTGGTTTCGTTTTATGTTCGAAGGTTAAACGACAAGGAATTCCAGATGATAAAAGAGCACTCCTACAAGGCCGAAGATTTTATTAAGCCTTCTCACAACTTCGCGTCGGCGATATATGATACAGATCATAAGAACAAAGCCCAAAGCATGAGGTTGACAAACAACAGCGGACTTTTCTCTTGCTTTTCCGATGTAGCTTATGGGCATCACAAGAGCTATGACGGCACATTTGGCTATCCGTCAACCTTCGATAACTTGGCATCTCCTGTTAAGGTTGTAATCGACATTATTTCAATTGCCGACTCGATAGACGCAGCGACAGACAATGTAGGGCGAAGCTATGCCCATGAGAAAAAGCTTAGCGACATGAGAGACGATTTGCTATCACAAATAAATACACGATATAATCCTACTGTAACAAAGGCAGTTTTCGAAAATCAAGAGCTATACGATGCCATCGATGATATTTTGAACGAATATAGGTACGACATTTATTATTCCTGTTTCTCCGCACAGGACTTTTCCAAAACGATGCTATCTCCAAGAAAATCAACATTTTAGTACAATACTAAACACAAAATAAATACCGCCAAGGCATCTATTTTAAATAGCTGCCTTGGCGGTATTTAAACATGGACTAAAGGGAGGTGTAAGTCCAAAGATGGACTTACACTCAGCTTGGAGAAAAAGTGTTTTCTCCAAGCTGAGAAATCAGCTAAAGCTGAT
>CAYJFK010000037.1:0-23453 GCA_964369475.1 uncultured Oscillospiraceae bacterium
ATCAGCTTTAGCTGATTTCTCAGCTTGGAGAAAACACTTTTTCTCCAAGCTGACGACAGCATGAAAAAAATTCATGCTGTCGTTTGATTTGGAGAAAACTTAGTTGCCGTAGGCTGCCTTTAGTGCATTTTTGAAATCGTTTATAATGTCGGTTTCGTTTTCTGTGCCGATTGAAATGCGAAGGTGGCCGTCGGTTATGCCCATTGCAAGGCGCTCCTCGGGGGTCATGTGGCTGTGCGAGCTTAGAGCAGGGTAGGACATTGTCGTTCTATATCCGCCGAGCGTCATTGCGTAGTGGCAAACTTGAAGGTTGCGCATAAATGTGTTCATCTTGGCTCTGTCCTCGTCCAAAACAAGTGTTAGCATTGCGCCAAAGTGACTGCCAAACTGCGCCTTTGCAAGCTCGTGACCTGCGTGAGTTTCGAGCGAGGGGTGGAGCACTTCTTTTACATAGGGGCAGTCCTTTAGTGCATGTGCAAGAGCGGCGGCATTTTCTGCCTGTTTTTTAATGCGAAGCTCTAATGTGCGTATGCCACGGCAGACGAGCCAAGCGCTAAATGCATCGGCTTGTGAGCCGAGGAGCAGTTGGATTGCGTAGACCTTTTTTATAAGATGAGCAGGGCCTGTAACGGCGCCGCACACAGCGTCGCTATGGCCGTTTGCAAATTTTGTAAGGCTGTTTACAACTATGTCTGCGCCAAGGGAGAGCGGTTTTACAAGTGCGCCTGTCATAAATGTGTTGTCTATAACAAGAAGTGCGCCGCCTTTGTGGGCGATGTCGGAAATGCCCTTTATATCCATAACCTTTATCATGGGATTGGAGACAGTCTCGGAGTAGAGCATGACGGTGTTGGCCTTCATGTTTGCCTCTACTTCGGCGAGATTTGTAAAGTCGACAAAGGTTGTCTCGACACCGTAGTGAGCTAAAATATGTGTAAAAATCTCGACAGTTTCGCCATATAGCGTCTTGTCGGACAGGATGTGGTCGCCTGACTTTGTAAGTGCGATAATGGTGCTCGATATTGCCGCCATGCCGCTCGAGCAGGCAACAGAATCCTCGCCGCCCTCCACATAGCTCATGAGCTCGGCGAGCGCTGTACGATTGGGGTTGCCGTTACGGTTGTAGCAAAAGCCGCCCTCGTCGTATCTGTCTTGCAGGTCTTGCAAATCGTGTACGTTGTGTGCGGTAGAGAGGTGGATCGGCAGTGCCTCTGGGTTGGAAGTGCTTTTTTGGAAATAGGCACCTGCGTTTAGGATGTTTGTCTCGAAACCTAAGGTTGGATCGAACTCTTTGAACATGTGTAATACCTCCTGTTTAATTATAATAATGAATGATTATATATAGTAATGATACCATTACTATATGCATGTGTCAACGACTGAAAAAGCGTATTTTGCTGTGGTTATTATTTCTTGCGTTAAGCTGTGCTGATAAGTAAAGGGCTTGGAAAAAAGCAAAACAAGAGGCACCTTGCGCATTGAAAGTGCCTCTTGTTTTTGTCTATGTAGTTTGATGCCACCCAAAGTAGCTTTTTGGGAATTTAATCGGGTATATCTGTCGTGTCTCGCCTTAGTTCTCTGGCCGCCATTACGGCAAGGCCTGCTATTAAGGGGAGGTGTCTGTCTTCTCTTACGTGTAAAACAAAGTTGTCGAATACCAAATTGTGCAGGTTTATGTTAAGTCGTTCTGCAATTGTGGCGATTACCTTGCCGTTTAGCTTTACAATATTGTTGACGCCGAGCGTGTCGTTTATGCTCTTCATCTCGAGTGTGCCGTCTGTCGTCTCCATGACAAATGTGTCGTGGGTGAAGTCGATCTTTTGTTTAAATGTGCCGTACTCGTTGCCGTATAGGTAAAAGTCGTAGTTGTCGAGGAAGTGGAGCAGTCTTTTTGTGATTTTAAATACCGTCTCGCCGCTCTTATAATCCTTCATGTAAAATGTCTTCATTGGGAAGGTGCTGTCTATTTCATAAAGTGGGTTGCCGTCGAAATCGGTTAGATAAAAGCGCTGACCCGTTACTTTAAAATCTTCGTTAAAGAAGTAGACCTTGCCCTCTGTGCTACCTGTTGGGAAAGAGTTTACAGCGCCTGTCATTGCAAATGTGTCAAGGACGTGGAAAATGTCGTCCAGTGCGCTCTGGGTGAGGAGGGAGTAGCAAACGGCATCTTGGTCTGACAATATGTTAAATGTCTGCTCGGGGGTCTCGAGTCGCCACATTTCCTCTTTTGGGCCATCTATAAAGCCTGCGATGGGGTTTGAGGCTATAAAGAATTTGCCGAACATTTTGTGCATGTAGAGAAAGTCGCCATTTACGGTAGGGCCAAAGATGAGACATTTGCCCTTGATGGTTTTTATCTTGCCAAGCCACGGTTTGCCCAAAACGGAGTCCTTGTCTTTAAATGTATTGTAGAAGTCCTCTATCGTTTTGTTTTGGTCGTTTGTCAGCTGTTTTGTCGAGCTAACCGCATCATTGTATGTCTTGGGGCTCGACATGATGTAGAAGGTAACGCCGGCAATTAGTATAATAGTTCCTATAACGATGGAAAATGTTTCGAAGTCGCCGAGATACATAACATAAAAGGAAAAGAGAGCTATTATTACACTTATTACCTTTGCAAAAAATGACTTCATTAATTACACCTCTTTCTTATTTTAACCCATAAAAAATGGGCGAAATTTTAGCTAAAGTAGCCATTAACCGATGACGCCAAAGAGATGAAAGCCCACTATGTTTATTGCGATATTTGCAAACATGTGAACCATCCACGACAGGTATATGTTGTCGTACATATCGCTTAGCACGTTGAATATTAAGCCGCCTATTATTAGAGCGAGCACCATTAAGGCAAAGAGTGCTATGTCGAACCACCATATCATCATGGCGACGTGATATAGCGAGAATACTATCGAGCTAAATGCGTGGGCGACCCATTTTGGGGCGTGGTCACGCAGCTTTAAAAAGGCGACGCCACGGAAGAAAAATTCCTCTAAAAAGGAGTTGACTATTGCTATATAAACGCTGACAAATATAAAATTGTCGGCAGTAATTGCCATGCTTTCTGTTAGTGATTCGGTTATTGCCGTAAGGTCGAAAAAACTGCCGAGCAAAAAATAGGAGAGCAAAATAACCGAGAATATCGCACCGCTTAGGGCGACCGTTACCGGCACTCCTTTTTTGTTTACGGCAAAGAGCGTTTTGTAGTTTAGGTTTGGGATTATCTTAATAAGCGAGAGCGAAATGCCGACAAAGGTGATTATTTTTATTGTCGATTTAACGACATATTCAGGGCGCAAAATGGCATCTACATATGCCATTACTATGCACCCTAATATAACGGCAAGCATTAAGGCTCTTGCCTCGGGGGCTATTTTGGTTTTCATATATTCTCCGTTTCTATTTTGGGGATAGGGTGGCTGTGGGGGGGGCGGTTGAGGGAGGGGGCGGCTGTATGGGCGGTATGTCTTCTATAAAAGTTAAGCAGTAGACATGCCGCCCATATCCTTTGCGGCGAAGGCGGCCGTTACAGCGAGCTATGCTTTTGTCGCCGCAAAGGGGGTTCTTCCTAGGAAGAACAGAGCCGCCCCGAGTTTGCGGGGGGGCAGAGGCGGTTATTTGCTCCATTCCATGCCGGTCATGTTGTGCCATGCTTTTAGTATGCCGAGTGCTGTTTTGCCGTCGCAGATTTCGCCTGCCATTATGCGGCCGACCGCCTCTTTAAGCGGCATTTTAAAGACAGACAAAAATTCGCCCTCGTCGAGCTCCATTTCTTCAAATGTCAAATCTCTGGCGACGTATAGATGTATAATTTCGTTTGTGAATCCTGCACAGGGGTACATAATACCAAGAGACTCGAAGGATGCGGCAACAGCGCCTGTTTCCTCTTTTAGTTCTCTTATGCCGCAGAGCTTTGGGTCTTCCCCGACCATTAGCGTGCCTGCAGGTATCTCTATTAGCTGGCGTGACATCGGGTAGCGGAACTGGCGCACCAGCAGTACATTTTCCTCGTGGTCTATCGCAACGACAGCTACACCCCCTGTGTGCTCGACTACCTCTCTTATTCCGCTCTCGCCATCGGGTAGCAGTACGACATCTCGTCTTACATTTAGTATCTTTCCCTTGTAAACGCTCTCGCTCTCGCCCTTCATTTCGTAGAAGGACTCGACGGGAAAACTGCCCGAACGCTCGAGCGTATCTCCCTCCTCCCACTGTGCATCAAAGGAGAAGTCTCCCTTGCCGTCCCAGATTTCGAGGAGCGGTACCATTACAAAGGAGCGTGTCGCCATCTCGGAATGAGGCACATGGAGCACTTCTTCGGTACTGCTGTAACCTTCGTATAGCAGCAGGTCTATGTCGAGTGTGCGAGGGCCGTAGCGAACCTCTCTTGTTCTGCCGCATGCGTCCTCTATTTCGTGCATTTTTTCGAGTAGTTCCATTGGAGATAGCGGAGTGTGGAGCTCGACACAGCAGTTTAGAAAGTCGTCTTGCTCGACAGGCCCCCAAGGTTTTGTTTTGTATATACTGCTAACAGAGGCGACATTGCTCCCCTCGAGCCCATCGAGGCGGCTAATGCCGTAGCGCAAATAGCCCTCTCTGTCGCCTATATTTCCGCCGAGTGATAAAAATGCTCTGCGTATATTATTCATATAATGTTCTCCATTTATGTAAATTTTATTTTTCTCTGACTACCTGAATTGATATATCGCTAAAGGCGACCTCGACAGGTGCTCTCGGCTTGTGAAGTGTTACAGATATTTTTTTTAAAAGCTCGTATTTTGCAAGCAGGCTTACCGCTATTTCCTCTGCCAGCCGCTCTATCATGAAAAAGGAATTTTCCTCTATAATGCGCACCGTTTCACATGTCGCTTCGCCGTAGTGAATTGTATCTTCCACGTTGTCTGTAATACAGGCGGTAAAATTGCCGAAAAGTTCCAAGTCGGCGATAAATGGCTGAGGGGTCACTCTCTCGAAGTCGCAAAGCCCGTGGCAAGCCATGGCTGTTATTCCCTTTATTGTTATCTTATCGTACATGATGATCTCCTTTTTATCAGACTAGAGAAAACACTTCAGACTGGAGAAAAACCTAAAATCAAGCCCTTTCGGAAGGAGGGGGAGCGGCGAGGGGGCACCATCAGGGTGCCCTTCGCCGTTAAATTCCCGCCCCGAGGGCGTTGAAATCAGCTTGGAGAAAACGCTTTTTCTCCAAACTGAACACTCTTTCTCCAAGCTGCTCCTTTTTATATTTTTATCCTTGGTATCTCGTGCAGGCGAACCATGGCGACCCCTGCAAGTTCTGCTTGCTTTGTTATGCGCACTGTCCATTCCGCTTTCGGCTCGGGGAGGAAGGACTTTCTCGAATGGGCGAGCAGTACGGGGTAGCCTGTGTCGACAAGGACATTTAAATTGTTGACAAGCTCGAAATTTTGCTCCATTGTCTTGCCAAAGCCAATGCCCGGATCGATATAGAGCGGACGTGCTGTTGTAAGGCTTGCCATGTGGCGAAGGTAGTTTAGTACACGAGAGACAATGTCGGTCTCCTCTGTCACGTCTCCTTCGTTGTGCGTTATAACAATTCCCTTGCCATGCTCCTCCGCTATTTTAAATAGCTCGATAGAGGGGCGAACGGTATTTATTATGTCTGCCCCTGCAAGCACAGCCTTTAGGGCGACCTCGGGGTGATATGTATCTACCGATATAAGAGCATCTGTAAGAGGGCGAAGTGCAAGCAGTGTCGGCATGAGCCGAGCGGCCTCTGCCTCTGCCCCTATCTCGACAAAACCGGGGCGGCTCGACTGGCCGCCAAGATCTATAACGGAAGCTCCGTCCTCGACAAGCTTTAGAGCCGCCCTTACCGCTATGTCGACCGAGCTGTACTTACCACCGTCTGAAAAAGAATCGGGGGTTAAGTTTATTATTCCCATGTATTTCAAGTGTAGTTCTCCTTTGGTTTTATTATCCCTTTATTATTGCCATTGCCTCTGCCCTTGATCGCATGTCGGAGCGGAATATGCCCCTTATTGCACTGGTCACTGTGCGTGAGGAGGGCTTGCGCACCCCTCTCATTGTCATGCAGAGATGCTCTGCCTCGACAACGACGCAAACGCCTAAGGGGTCTGCCGCCTCCATTATAAAGTCGGCGATGCTACTCGTCATACGTTCTTGAAGTTGGGGGCGATGGGCAAAGTTGTCGACAATTCTTGCGACTTTGGATAGTCCCATTACCTTTCCCTCTCTTGGGAGGTAGACGACATGAGCCTTGCCAAAGAAGGGGAGAAGGTGATGCTCGCACATCGAATATACGGGAATGTCGAGCACTGCTACAAGTTCTTCGTGCTGTTCTTCTTTAAAGAGCTTTATGTGCTCTTTTGGGTCGTCGTACATGCCCGAGAATATTTCGCCATACATATCGGCCACCCTGCGTGGGGTCTCTATCAGTCCTTCTCTGTCTGGGTCTTCGCCGATTGCCTCTAAAATATCTCGCACTGCCGACATAATTTTTTCTTTATTCACACTTTTGTTCACAAAACCACCTCAATTAATATATATAGTTATGATACTGTTCTTTCTTCCGCGGGGTTGCTCCTGTTAAGAATTTGCAAAAAACTCTTGAAAAATAAATCTTTATATATTACATTATAAAGGCTACTGGACAATCTTTCAATATTATTATATAATGAAATGTACAGTTTTTGGAAAACAAGCACCCTGCGGGTGGATGCCCGTTTATATATTAGGAGGTAAAGATGAAAAAACTATCAATTTTAACGGCAATTATTATGCTTATGTCGCTGCTTGCGGCTTGTAGCACAGAGGAAGCGCCATCGGGCGATACTTCCTTCCCCGAGACAGCTGTTGCAACAAGGGGCGCAGCCGAAGTATCGGCAGAGGATTTCTATTACTATTTCTCTAGCGTAGCTTACGAGACAGAGTACAGCATGAATGAGGCATTTGCGGACTTCATGGATGAAGAACTACCCACAGGCATAGAAGGTGAAACGGCGACATACAAAGAGCTATTTACAGACTATGCAATTGAAGGTGCTATGGTAGAGTCGCTTGTTGGCGTTTTGTTTGAAGAAGCAGGGCTTGAGCTTCAGCCTGCTGACATAGCACTTATCGACGAGCAGATGACATCTTACGAAACACAGCTTGGCGGCGAAGAATCATTTAACGAGATGCTTGCAGAGCAAGGCGTTTCGAGAGAGTTTATCGAGAGCAGCTTTGAAGTGTATCTAATGGCAGACAAGCTAACAGAGTCGCTTCGCAGTGACCCCAGCCTATCTGACGAAGGTCTGCTTGAGATTGCCCAAGAAGAATATGTTAGAGTTAAGCACATTCTAATCCAGTCGACAGACGAGGCAGGCAACCCTGTGGACGAAGAAGACTTTAACACACGTGTAGACGAAGTTCTAACACAGCTTGGCGCAGGTGCGGATTTTGACATGCTAATGGAGCAGTACGGTGAAGACCCAGGCATGGTTAACAGCCCTGAGGGTTATGTTATAGACGAGTTTATAAGCTTTGACCCTGCATTTCTTGAAGTTGCCTTCGATCTTGAAATGGGCACATATGCAGTTGCAGAGGGTGTGTACGGCACACATATCATAAAGCGTTTCCCCATCGAGGAAGCACATCTTGACGAATACTACCCCGACATGAGCGGCTACACGGTAGGTGACAAGATCTTCTACGAGAATGCCAATGCGCTTATGATTGAGAAAATGGAAGAGTACGAAACGGCAAACGAGCTCGTTGTTAACGATGAAGTTGTTGAAGAAATGATAACAAAGTATATGACAGAGCGTCCATACGATGCTGATGCTCATGCAGGGCACGATCACTCAGGCGGTGTAGGCACAGAGGGTGAAGTTGCAGAGGACGAGGCAGTAGGTTAATAGAGGTCGTGTTAGCAGCATAGTAGAAAAGACACGGCAAGTAGAACGGTAAACAAGTACGGCAAAATTGTAGGTCGATATCCTCGCCTACGCTAAGGGGTAATCCTATGGATTTTGAACTTGTATTAAAGGGTGACAAGTCGCCGATGGAGACATACACAGGGCGACTTGTCTACCCACCCGAGATGACGGCGGCAGATGTCGACAAACGGGACATTGCCCATGCTCTCTCCCTCATGTGTAGAGGGGGAGGGCACATCTCGCATTTCTTTTCTGTGGCGCAACACTGCATAAATTGCGCCATGGAGGCATACGCAAGGGGATACAGCAGGCGTGTGCAACTGGGGGCACTTCTTCACGATGGAAGTGAGGCCTATATGTCGGACATTATTAGGCCTGTTAAGAGCGTTTTGCCCGATTATAAAAGACTTGAAGAAAAGATTGAAGCGGTCGTGTACGAGGCATTTTCCCTGTCGCTTTCAGACGAGGAGAGGGCACTTGTTAGGGAGATAGACAATATTATGCTCCACCACGAATTTTTGGCCCTAAAGGGCGGCGCAAAGATATACAGATCAGACCCACCCAAAGAGGCTTGTCAGCTCTTTGACGAGCGCAAACCGATAGATGTTGAAATTGAATTTTTGGCACTTCTTGACAAGCTATTAGAAAAGGTCTTTTATAAAGACCGAGAGTAGCAAAAAGAAGTGATTTATGGTATAATTATAATTATCAAGGCAAAATGGATTTACAGCATAGCTTAGCACAAGATAAAAGTGCAGGTTGTTAAGACGAGCCAGTTAATCCAAGGGCGTTGTGGCTCTTTATATATTAATACGGGGGAATATGAAATGAAAACAAGAATTACAGAACTTTTTGGAATTGAATACCCGATAATTCAAGGCGGAATGGCGCTTGTGTCGGACGCTTCTCTTGCAGGGGCTGTTAGTGCAGGCGGCGGTCTTGGTATACTTAATTCCATGGCAGGGCCTGATGCGCTTCGTGCAGACATTCGCAAGGTTAAGGAAATGACAAGCAACCCGTTTGGCGTTAATGTTATGCTAAAGTCGCCCTTTTTAAAAGAAATTATTGCTATAACAATAGAGGAAAAAGTGAAAATTATTGCAACGGGTGCAGGCTCGCCCAAGGATTTAATTCCTGTGTGGCACGAGGCAGGCGCTCTTGTTATGCCTGTTGTTCCGTCGGCGACAGTTGCCAAGAAGATGGAAATGGCCGGGGCTGATGCTGTTGTCTGCGAGGGCGGCGAGTCGGGCGGTCACATAGGCGAGACCACGACGATATCCATGATCCCCCTTGCAAGCGAAATATGCACAGTGCCGATAGTTGCGGCCGGTGGCATTTCAAGTGGCAAGGGCGTTGCGGCTGCATTTGCAATGGGTGCAGAGGGTGTACAGATGGGAACGGCATTTATTGTTGCCGACGAGTGCACGGCATCGCAAGGATACAAAGATGCAATTGTTGCGGCTGTCGAGAGTGACACGGTTGTTTATATGAATCAGTCGACAAAGCGCAACTGCCGTACAGTTAAGTCGCCACTGACCGATAAGTATTTTGAAGTGCTAAAGGCAGAGGGCCTCGAGGCGGCAATGGCTGTTACGGCTCAAGGTCTTGGCTTTGCGATGACATCGGGTGAGCCTGATAAGAGCGTATTCCTTGCAGGACAGTCGGCAGGAGCTGTTAAAAAGTGTGCACCTGCCGCTACAATAATTCGTGAAATTATGGAAGAAGCGAGAGCGGTAGCGCTTGCTCAGGTATCAAAGTGGCAGTAGAGTCGGGCTTTAGCATATGACGGTCACGCTTGTAATTCCCTTTTACAACGAGGGAGAAGCACTTGGCAGGGCGGTGCGGCAGTCGCTCGAGCTAAGAGAGCGGCTTGAATGTCCGCTCGAGATAATATTTGTCGATGACGGCTCGACCGATGGTGCGGCAAAGGGGCTTGACGGGCTCGATATAACGCTGCTGACCATGCCACACAACACGGGAAAAGGCGGTGCGGTGCGCTATGGTGTGCTCTCGTCGGGCGGTGATCTGGTGATATATACCGACTGCGACCTTGCGTACGGTCTTGATATAGTGCCAGATGCAATAGCACATTTGCAAAGGAGCAAGGCGGCTCTGCTCTGCGGCTCTCGACGTCTGTCGGAGGAGGGTTACAGCGCATATCCGACACTGCGTAGGATTGCCTCGCATGGGTTTTCTCTTTTTGTGCGTATGGCGCTCGGTCTTACGGCGAGTGATACCCAGTGTGGGTTTAAGTGCCTAAAGGGTGACGTTGCAAGGCGGCTCTTTGCAAATGTCAAAACAGATGGCTACTCCTTCGACTTGGAACTGCTCGCAAGGGCACGAAAGTCGGGGGACAGGCTAACGGAGTTTCCGGTATCGGTTATAAATCACGGCTCGTCTAAGGTCAATTTGATAAGGGATACCTTTAAAATGATTGGCGAGGTTTTAAAAATTAGGCGGCTTGTGAAGTAGCAATTTTAAAATAGAGCGTAGTAGCTTTATTAATATTATTTTTATTTGAAAGGTGGTTACACTAATGGAAAACTTGTTTTTTTATCTCGAACACTGCCCCTATTGCAAAAAGGCGCAAAAATACTTCGACGAGGCAATGGAAAAAAGACCGGAATTAAAGGCCGGATTTGAAACCTTACGCAAGGTTGAGGAGAGCAAAGAGGTAGAGTTTGCCGATTCTTTCGACTATCATTATGTGCCAACCATCTATGTAAAGGGCGAAAAAATCCACGAAGGCGCAATGAAGGAAGAAGAAGCAGTTACAATTTTAGAAAAGGCGCTTGCATCTATGTAGCACCAAAAAAACGGGATAGCGGCGCAGCCACTGTCCCGTTTTTAAGTAAAAAGTAATAGGTAAGAGCTAAAAACTAAGGACAAAAATTGCTTTGGCAATTTTTATTAAATCAGGCTAGGTTTATAGTTTTTTTGGATTTGCAAAAAACACTGTATGCACAAAACAATACAATTAGAAAAAGCTTCAGCTTTTTCTTTCCATAGCTCTTAGTTCTTAGTTCTTAGCTCTTACTTCTTACCTGTAAAAACCCACCAATCAGATTTATAAAGCAAAATCCCCAAAAAAGAACTATTCCAATAAATCAATAAAATCCACATAAAAGGAGTTTTTTCATGACCATTCTCGTTACAGGGGCTGCGGGGTATATTGGCAGCCATACTGCTCTTGCTTTGATAGAGGCAGGGCATACCGTTATTGCCGTTGACAATCTGTCGAATAGCACGAGATCAGCACTTACCGCTGTGTATGAGCTGACAGGAGCGCCTATTAAGTTTTATCAGTGCGATGTAAGGGACGGTAATTCCCTTATGGATATAGTAATGGCAAACAAGGTAGAGGCAGTTATACACCTTGCAGGGCTTAAGGCTGTTGAGCAATCTTCTTCTATGCCGCTTGAATATTACGAGAACAATGTTGGCGGCACACTAACTTTGCTACGTGCTATGACGCTTTGCGGCGTGAGAAAGCTTGTCTTTTCCTCATCTGCAACGGTATATGGCGATGGAGAGCTCCCCTCCAAGGAAGGGGCACCGCTAACTGCGACAAATCCATATGGCAGAACAAAGCTTGTAATTGAGGGCATGATTGAAGATGCTAAGGCGGCAGGGCTTATAGACTCTTGCATTTTGCGATATTTTAACCCTGTCGGCAGTCATCCGTCGGGCAACATGGGGGAGAGAGCAAAGGGAGTTCCTGCAAATTTGATGCCGCACATATGCCGTGCCGCAAATGGCGAGAGCACGCTTAAGGTATTTGGCACAGACTACGACACGTCAGACGGCAGTTGCGAGCGTGACTATGTTCATGTACTCGATCTTGCAAAGGGTCATGTGGCGGCACTTGAAGCCGATGGTATATTCAACCTTGGCGGCGGTCGCCCTGTAAGTGTTCTGGAGCTGATAGCGGCCTTCGAGAGGGCTACCGGCAAGACCGTTCCCTATGAAGTTGCACCGAGGCGACGTGGCGATGTTGCCGCAAATTATGCCGACATAGAGCGTGCAAAGAGTATTCTCGGGTGGGCGCCGACACTTACGCTTGAAGATATGTGCAAAGATGCATTCAAGGCATATCTTGTGGATTTGGAGCGTCCCGAGGAAACGGAAGATGAAATAGAGGTATTATAGGAGGATATTATGAAAAAGACTGTTAGAGATATTGATGTTTCAGGGCTTAGAGTGCTTTTAAGATGCGATTTTAACGTGCCGTTAAAGGAGGGCGTTATAACAGACGATACGAGAATTAGGGCGGCACTTCCGACAATCGAGTATCTGCTGGACAAGGGTGCACGAGTTGTGCTCTGCTCTCACCTTGGCAGGCCGAAGGGCGAGGCAAACCCGAAATTTACATTAGAGCCTGTGGCAATTCGCCTAAGCGAGCTTTTGAATAGAGAAATACCGCTTATATACGACTACGAGAGGGCAGGCGGCGAGATTTGTCTGCTTGAAAATCTTCGTTTCCACAAGGGCGAGACCGACAACGACCCAGAGTTTGCAAAGGGGCTTGCAGATCTTGCCGACATATATGTAAGCGATGCCTTTGGCTGTGTGCACAGGGCGCACGCTTCGACAGAAGGGGTGACAAAGTATCTGCCCTCTGTTGCAGGTCTGTTGATTGAAAAGGAGCTTACAATAATCGGAGGTGCAATGGAGGCCCCACGTCGCCCGTTTGTGGCGGTGCTGGGCGGCGCTAAGGTGTCGGACAAGATTGGCGTTATAGACAATCTTATTACAAAGGTAGATGCTCTTATTATAGGCGGTGCCATGGCATATACATTTATTGCCGCTCAAGGCGGAAGTATCGGCAAGTCGCTCTGCGAGCCCGATAAATTTGACATTGCGCTCGAGGCACTTAAAAAGGCAAAGGAGAGAAATATTCCGATATACCTCCCACAAGACAGCCTTGTAGCAACCGAGATAGACGGCGAAGTTACAGTGGCAAACTCCGATATAATAGAGGAGGGCTACATGGGGCTTGACATAGGGCCGGAGGCAGTTGCGACCTTTAGCGAAGTGCTTGCAGGGGCAGGGACTGTTATATGGAATGGGCCTCTTGGCATGTTTGAGCACCCCTCTTTCAAGGGCGGTACTCTTGCGATAGCAAAAGCGGTTGCATCGTCGAGTGCTATATCGATTTTAGGCGGGGGCGATCTTGTGGCGGCCGCTAAGACTCTTGGATTTGCCGATTCGATTACCCATTTGTCGACGGGCGGCGGTGCTACTCTTGAATTTTTGGAAGGACTTGCTTTGCCGGGAATTGAGAGTTTGGAGAATGCCTAAGTTAGGTAAGAGCTAAGAGCTAAGAACTAAGAGCTAAGAACTAAGAGCTAAGAGCTATGGAGAGAAAAAGTCCGGGGACTTTTTCTTTTGAATTGATATATTGTAAGGGAGATAGATATGGTACAGCGTAGGAAAATTGTGGCGGGGAATTGGAAGATGAACTTTGTTTCCTCTCGTATAATGGTTGGGGCGATGCCGAGTAGTGTTTGCAAGGTTGCGATTTTTCCGCCGGCACCGTTTTTAAAGGAAGCGGCAGAGGTTTTTGGTGCTAAGGGAGCAATTGTAGGGGCGCAAAATTGTCATTTTGAGGAGAAGGGCGCTTACACGGGCGAGCTATCTTGCGAGATGATAAAGGCTGTTGGCGGCAGTGCCGTTTTGATCGGTCACAGCGAGAGGCGACAGATCTTTGGCGAGACAGACGAGATTATAGCTAAAAAGGTGTCGGCAGTGCTAAAGGCAGGGCTTACACCGTATATATGTGTAGGCGAGACAGAGTCAGAGCGAGACAGTGGCAGTGCGCTCGAGACCGTCGAGCGTCAAGTTCTTGCGGCTTGTAAGGATGTAACAGATGTGCTTAGCATTGTTATTGCCTACGAGCCTGTTTGGGCTATCGGCACAGGCCGTGTTGCTACGCCTGAGCAGGCGCAAGAGGTATGCCATCATATAAGAGGTGTAATGCTAAAGAAATACGGTGTTATGGCAGGTGCAATGCCGATTTTGTATGGCGGATCTGTCAATGCTGCGAGTGCTGAGGAGCTCTTTTCCTGTGCCGATATAGACGGCGGCTTGATAGGAAGTGCTTCGCTTAAGCCTGCCGAGTTTGCAGGAATAATATCGGCGGCAGACAAGGCGGCCGGTATGACGGCAGATTGTGGGCATACTCACGGTGACGAGGGGTGCAAGGGGCATCACGGCGGAGAGAAAGAGCATTGCGCCAAAGAGGAAAAAAAGAGCGGCTGTTGCGGTAAGCATGGTCATGGCGGTCACGGACATGGGCACGGTGGTGGTCACGGACATGGACACGGTGGCAGTTGTTGCGGAAAGCATGGTCATGGAAAAGGTCATGGTCATGGCGAAGGTCATGGAAAAGGTCATGGTCATGGAAAAGGTCATGGTCATGGCGAAGGTCATGGGGAGAGTAAATAATGAGGCGGCCTTGTGTTCTTTTGATATTAGACGGGTACGGCATTGCTCCGAGTGGTGAGGGCAATGCTGTTACCGCTGCGAAAACTCCTGTGTTAAATAGGATTTTTAAGGAGCACCCAAGCTGCAAACTGAGTGCGGCAGGGCTTGATGTTGGGCTACCCGAGGGGCAGTTTGGCAACAGCGAAGTCGGGCATACAAATATTGGGGCAGGGCGAATTGTATATCAAGATTTGACGAGGATTGATCTCGCCGTGCAGGACAACAGTTTTTATTCAAACGAGGCACTGCTAAATGCCTGCAAATGCGAGAGGCTACATCTTATCGGGCTTGTCTCCGATGGTGGAGTGCATTCCTCCATGCGGCACATTCATGCACTTATAAATATGGCTAAACGTCACGGTTGCAAGACATATCTGCACGCCTTTACCGATGGGCGAGACACTCCGCCCATGTCTGGGCTTGCATATATGGAGGAGCTTGTATCCAAGGTCGAGGTTGCTTCTGTTATCGGCAGATACTATGCAATGGACAGGGATTCTCGCTTTGACAGGACAAAGAGGGCATATGATGCCATGACTGCGCATATCTCGGGTGATGAGGTAATAAAAGACCCACTTGAATATATTAAAACTTGCTACGACAGCGAGATTACAGACGAGTTTATCCCACCCGAGCGTTTTGCCGAAAATGGCGAGATAAGGGAGGGCGATGGGGTTATTTTCTTCAACTTCCGCCCCGATCGTGCAAGGCAGATAACAAGGGCATTTTTAGAGCCCGAGTACAGCCATTTCGAGCGTAAAAAAATGGCCCTTACATGGGCCTCCATGACACAGCACGACGAGGCGTTTGCCCCTTGGCTAAAGGTTGCATTCCCTCCGAGGGGGCTTGAAAATACGCTTGGTGAGTGGATTTCCAAGCAGGGCTTAAGTCAGCTTAGGTGCGCAGAGACCGAGAAGTATGCCCATGTCACATTCTTTTTCAACGGTGGCAGAGAACAGCCCTTCGAGGGGGAGGGGCGCATACTTGTGCCCTCTCCCAAGGTTGCGACATATGACCTAAAGCCCGAAATGTCGGCAAATGAAGTTGCCTCTCGTGTTGTGCGGTCGCTTAGTGAGGACTTTTACGATGTTGTAGTTGTAAACCTTGCAAATCCTGACATGGTGGGGCATACCGGTGATATTTCTGCCGTTATAAAGGCGCTCGAAGCGGTCGACAGTGCGACGTCGGCAATTTTGACGGCGACACTTAAAGCGGGCGGCTTTGCCGTTGTGACGTCGGATCATGGCAATGCAGAGGAGATGCTACTAAAAGACGGGTCGCCCAAGACGGCACACTCGGCAAATCCTGTGCCGCTTGCCGTTATCGGGGTAAACGACATTGAGCTAAAGGACGGCAGGCTTTGCGATGTAGCGCCGACAATGCTCGGTTTAATGGGGGTAGAAAAGCCCTGCGAGATGGACGGGGAATCGCTTGTTATTTAGTGAAGAGTGAATAGTGAATAGTGAAGAAGTAAGGCAAAAAGTCGCCAAAGCGACTTTAAATTAAAAGAAAAACTCTTTGAGTTTTTCCACCGCACTTTTTCACTATTCACTATTACTTATTACTTATTTTTCGGAGGATGCATGAGAATAGAATTTGATGAATATCGACTAAAACTTGAAGGCATGAAGAGCGATATAGAGGAGCTTGCAAGGGCGATATCACTAGACGGGTTAAAGGCAGAGGTGGCCGATATAGAGGAACAGTCGGCCGTGCCGGGGTTTTGGGACGATTTAGAGCGTTCGCAAAGGGCGCAACAAAGGCTAAAGCAACTGTCGGGCAAGATTGAGCGGTACGGTGCTTTGTATCAGAGGTGGGAAGATGCGCTTACCCTTGTTCATATGGCGATAGAGCTTGAGGACGAGGAGCAGCTGGATGAGATTATATCGGAGCAAGGCGGTGTTGCGGCGGAGCTTGAGACACAGCGACTTGAAACGCTACTCACGGGAGAGTACGATTCTAAGAATGCCATACTGACCTTCCACCCCGGTGCAGGTGGCACTGAGGCGCAGGACTGGGCGCAGATGCTATACCGCATGTACACGAGGTGGGCGGAGCGTCAGGGCTTTACCTATAAAATTTTAGACTACTTAGACGGAGACGAGGCAGGCATTAAGTCAGCGGCCATACTGATAACGGGCGAAAATGCATATGGCTACCTAAAAGGGGAGCTTGGGGTGCACAGGCTTGTTAGAATTTCCCCCTTTGATTCGTCGGGCAGGCGGCACACCTCCTTTGCCTCGGTCGAAGTTATGCCGCAGTTTGACGACACTATAAAGATCGAGATAAAGGACGAGGATTTAAGGGTCGACACATATCGTGCGTCGGGTGCGGGCGGTCAGCATGTTAACAAGACGGAGTCGGCCATTAGAATTACCCATCTTCCGACAGGCATTGTTGTAGCTTGCCAAAACGAGCGCAGTCAGCACCAAAACAGGGACACTGCCATGACAATGCTAAAGTCGAAACTTATGGAGATAAAAGAGCGTGAGCGCCTTGACAAGATAGAGGACATTAAGGGCGATCAGCGTGAAATTGCGTGGGGCAGTCAGATTAGATCTTATGTCTTTATGCCGTACACCTTGGCTAAAGATCACAGAACAAACTTTGAGGCAGGCAATATAGGGGCTGTTATGGACGGGGATATAGACGGGTTTATCAATGCGTATTTGAAGTCTTTAACGGTTAGCTGAAAAGAGTGAATAGTTGTGGTGGAAAATCTTTGATTTTCTTCATTATAAAAGAGCAGTCGCAAATGTTAACATTTGCGACTGCTCTTTTATAAGAGGGGGTTATTTGCAATCGGATGGGTTACTTGAATTTTTTGCGTTTGTCTTTTTTGTTGTATCGGTTGTGTTGACGCTATCGCTTGCACCGTGTGTGTTGTTTGTGTGTTTGCTGTTGTTCATATTCTTCTTGTCGCTCATAATATTACCTCCGTAAAATTGACTTGACCTTAATTGGCCTTACGGAAATAGTCTTTACTAAGCTGTGGCGCTTTATTCATAAGTGGTAAAATTTATATTTTTCTTTGAAATATTGTTAAATTGTGATATAATAAGTTTTTAGTTTATAAACGGAGGGTAACATGTATCCATTTAATATTGTGCTTATAGAGCCTGAAATTCCGCAGAATACAGGCAACATTGCAAGGACATGTGCGGCGACAGGGGCGGCGCTTCATCTGGTTGGGCCTATGGGATTTAAGATAGACAATGCCAAGCTTAAAAGGGCAGGGCTTGACTATTGGCATTTGCTTCCCATTTTTATGTATGAGAGCATCGAGGAGTTTTTTGAAAAAAACAGCGGTAATTTCTATTATTTTTCGACAAAGGGCGCAAGACGTCACTGCGACGCACAGTTTGAGCTTGGCGATTATCTTGTATTTGGCCCTGAGACGAGGGGGCTTCCCGAGGGGCTTCTTCGTGAGAACTACGAGAGCACGCTTCGCATACCGATGATAGGGGAGGCGAGGAGTCTTAATCTTTCTAATTCTGCCGCCATTGCCGTTTATGAGGCCATGAGGCAGACAGGGTTTGACTTGCTTGAAACGCAAGGGGTACTTACGAGCGGCGAGTAGTTTGTTTTGAGTTTATGCCCCGAGTGGGCGGAGGTTTTATGAAAAATTCCACATTTATTAAGTTTGGCATTGTTATGCTCGGATCATCCGTGCTTGCCTTTGCCATATACAATGTTCATGCGCAGAGTAGTATTACAGAGGGCGGCGTGCTGGGGCTTATACTTCTTTTAAAGCAGTGGTTTAATATATCGCCTGCCATATCGGGATTTGTGCTCGATGCAATTTGTTATTTAATCGGTTTTTTTATTTTGGGAGCGGCCTTTGCAAAGTATTCGATAGTGGCGAGCATTACATTTTCTGTTGTATATAAAATTATAGAGGCCTATCCGCCTCTATTGCCATCTATGGCGGAAAATCAGGTTTTGGCGGCGATCATTGGGGGTTTACTCGTCGGAATCGGTGTTGGTATGGCGGTGCTTATTGGGGGTGCATGTGGTGGCGATGATGCCCTTGCCATGTCTATTTCCAAAGTGAGCGGCATTAAGATTTCGGCGGCTTATATGTTTACCGATTTTATTGTGCTCGGTCTGTCGCTTACATATATTCCCTTTGGCAAGATTGTTTTTTCGCTAATTACAGTTACCGTTTCTTCTATGACAATTGGGAAGATACAGCAGTACGGTCAGGGTTTATTGAAAAAGCTTGGGTAGGGTGACCCCCCTGTAAATCCGAACCGCTTTAGGAACGGTATGCCGCCCCATAGCTTCGTTATAGCTCCTTGAAAGGCAACAAGCATTCCTGCGGAGCTATGCCTCGCTACAAGACGGCATACCGCTCCTAAAGTCCGCAGGATTTCAAACAGGCTGTGCCGTGCTGTGACAAGGCAGTGCCGTGCAGGAATGCTTGCTGCCTTTCAAACGGCACTAACGAAGGCACAGGGCGGCACAGCATGTTCGAAACGGTTCGGATTATATCTATCACCCTAAGGTTAGGGCTTTGTTTATTGCAGTAGGGTTATTATGAAAAATAATAGGACGCATAAAGTGTTTTTGCTTTGTGCGTCTTGTTTTTAGTTTTAGATTGTTACAAATTTGTTTACCTTGCTATTTGTCGTGTTATGCGTTATAGTTAGTATACATAGACTGTGAAGATATATTAATTCTTGTCATTGCGAAAATGTGGGGGATTGTATGAAACGTAAAAATCTTACGGAATACATGGCGGTCGCCGCTCTTTGTGTTTTGCGGCTGTCGCTTGCCGGTTTTAGTTATACTCCTATGCTTGACGATTATATTCAGTACCACAATTACAGGTATTTGCAAGGTGGGCTATCAGAGCTTATAGATGGGCTTGGACTGCTTGCGGCACGTCCTCTTGCAGGGATAGCCGATATTGGGTTTTGGTCGCTTTTTTACGAGAATTTATTTATAGCGGTCGTGCTTATTTCGCTAATCTATGCCGCCGCCGCATTTTTGTTTAGGCGTGCTTTTGGGGCGGGCATTTGGTTTTATGCGGTGTTTTTGCTATCACCTGTAACGCTTGAGGGCACATATTGGCTGTCAGCGGCTACACGTGTTGTGCCTTCGCTCTTGGCGGCAGCGCTTGCTGTTACCTGTGTTAAGGGGAGGCGGCCTGTGCCGTCAGCCTTTCTTTGCCTTGTGTTTTGTCTTATGGCGGCAGGCTTTTACGAGCAGGGCTTTGTTTTGGCGGCAACGCTCGTTATAGTGCTTGGTTTTGTTAAAAAGAAATATTACTACATGCTCGTTCCCTTTGCGAGTTTTGGGATCTATTTGACATTTACAAGTATTTGGGGCGAGTCTGCCCTCTATGGCGGCAGAATGGAGATCTTTATGCCGTGGGAGGTTTGGGAACCTGTTACGGCGCAGATATTTGGGGTTGTCAAGGGTGGATTTGTTATAGCGGCAAATGGATTTTTTCGTGGATTTGGCACCGGGATTTCCCTTGTCGGTGTTGCGATAGGTGTTGTTTTAATGTGGTTTTTGTGCAGTATACTCTCTCGTGGGGAGGGTGTAGATACAAAGATGTCCTCCAGATTTGGCAGGGGGGCTTTGGGGGTCATTATAATGGCAGCACCTCTTGCGCCCTTTTTTGTGCTTGGCAATCCGTGGGTCAGCCTTAGGGCGGTCGCCACATGTATGCCGGGGGCGGCTCTTTTGGTCGACTCGATCTTGCCTGCTTTGAGGGGCAGTGGAGATGGTACTAAAGAGGGCGCCAAGCCTGATAAAGTTAAAGAGCCCGAAGTTAAAAAGGGAACGAATTTATTGCTCGACAGAGTGCCTGACGGCAAGGGTGGTTTTACCATTGCTAAACCGCCGAGCGTGGGAGAGGTTAAAGCAAAGAGCAGTGGTAAAAGGGCGAAAAATGGGAAAAATGCTAAGGATAGGCGCTTTGATGTAAAGTTTGACATTATAAGGGTTGGAGTTTGTCTTTTGTCGGGGGTATTTTTGCTCGGTATTTCGAGCGAGCTTGCCGATTATAAGAAGGTGACACAGTATGACACAGCACTGCTTGAGGAGCTCGCCATGGCGACAGAGGGCATGGGACGTGATATGAGTGTTGGCATACATGGGCTTGAGCCTTATGTTTTGCAGGAGCAAAATTATGTGTGGCACGAGCATATTCACGGCATTACCGAAAGTAGGTGGGCACTTACAGGGGCACTTAGGGCGACGGCCGGCAGTATGGATGTGCCGACAGTGACACCGCTTGCCGAGGACATTTATCCCGATTACAGCGATATGTCGCAGTATGATGCTATTTTGTATTGGGACGAGGGGGATATGTCACTATCGGAGTAGGTAGTTTTGCGGCGGTATGTATTTGGCAAAGTATTTTGATTTATTTAAAGCTTTAGCAGTGTTATTATAAATTATATCTATATAGGAGTAAACAGATGAGCAGAGAGAATTTTAATCCAAATTTAACCATGATGTGCGACTATTACGAGCTGACCATGGGGGGCGGATATTTTGAAAATAATATGCAAGACGACATTGTGTATTTTGATCTTTATTTTCGCAGTGTGCCCGATGGTGGCGGTTTTTGCATAGCGGCAGGGCTCGAGCAGGCAATTGAGTATATGAAGGGGCTTTCTTTTTCGAAGGAGGATATAGATTTTCTTCGTGGTAAGGGCACTTTTAATGAGGGTTTTTTGGAGTATTTAGCCAACTTTAAATTTGAGTGCGACGTGTGGGCACTTCCCGAGGGAACACCTGTTTTTCCAAACGAGCCGCTCGTTCAGGTGAGAGGGCCTGCACTTCAGGCGCATCTTGTAGAGACAATGTTACTGCTTACATTAAACCATCAGACACTTATAGCGACAAAGGCCAACCGCATTGTAAGGGCGGCGCAGGGGCGTGCTGTTATGGAGTTTGGATCTCGTAGGGCTCAGGGCTATACAGGTGCGATTTTTGGGGCGAGGGCGGCATATATTGCAGGGTGTGCAGGGTCTGCCTGCACAATAGCAGAGCAGCTCTACGGCGTGCCTGCCATGGGCACAATGAGTCATGCTTGGGTGCAGATGTTTGACAGCGAGATCGAGGCATTTCGTGCATATTGCAAGAAGTATCCGAGCTCGGCCGTGCTACTGGTTGACACATACGATATTTTGGAATCGGGCATTCCAAATGCCATAAAGGCATTTGAAGAGGAAGTTATATCGAAGGGATACAGCCCTGCTGGAATTAGAATAGACTCCGGCGACATTGCCTATCTTTCTAAAAAAGCAAGAATTATGCTTGATGAGGCAGGGCTTACGGAGTGCAAGATTATTGTTTCCAACTCGCTCGATGAATATATTATTAGAGATACAATTTTGCAGGGCGCAAAGATAGATTCCTTTGGCGTTGGCGAACGGCTTATTACCTCTAAGAGCTCTCCTGTGCTCGGTGGGGTTTACAAGCTTGTGGCTGTTGAGAAGAATGGGGAGATAGTGCCTAAAATTAAGATTAGCGAGAGCGTGGAGAAGATAACGACCCCTCATTTTAAGAAGCTATACAGGCTTTACGACAAGAAGCACGGCAAGGCGATAGCCGATCTGCTTGCCTTGCATGATGAGGTTATAGACGATAGCAAGCCTTACACGATATTTGATCAGCATCACACATGGAAACGCAAGGCGGTCTTTGACTTTACGGCAAGGGAGATGCTTGTGCAGATCTTTGACAAGGGAGAGCTTGTGTATGATCTGCCGACGGTAGAACAGATAAGGGACTACTGTAAGGAGCAGGTCGGCACAATTTGGGACGAGGTTTTGCGTTTTGAAAATCCTCATAAGTATTATGTCGACCTATCACAAAAGTTGTGGGACGTGAAGTACGGTATGCTTGCGCAGAGGGATAAGCTTGGCAAGGGGATTGAATGAGCCTACGATAGTTTGTAGTTGGATTGTCAATATAGATGGAGGCAATGGGCATAGGCGGTATGGCATAGCGATATGTTAAGTAGATAAATTAGGCATATAGGAGGTGCGTTATGATTTTGAATATTAACGAAGTTAATGAAGTTGTGGAGCGTAGTTTAAGCACGCTTATTTCGGGGGTCGATGCGGCATATCGAAAGAGGGTGTACAGTGCGGGCGAGGAGATTATAAAGAACAGGCGAGAGCGACCCATCATTACATTGTCGGGGCCGTCGGGGTCGGGCAAGACGACGACGGCGCTTATATTGGAGAAGTTTTTGGACGATGCGGGGTATGAGACTCATACATTGTCGCTCGACAATTATTTCAAGAGCTTAACGCCTGAGGAAATGGTGCTCGCTGAGCGAGGCGAGCTCGATTTGGAGACGCCAAAGCGAATAGATGCGGATTTTTTGAATAGTCAGCTTACCGATATATACGAATGTCGCCCTGTTAAGCTCGAGGAGTACAATTTTAAGCAGTCGAGGAGAGAGGCGACGGGTGAGACATTGACGAGAAAGCCAGATGAGCTAATCATTATGGAGGGCATTCACGCTTTGAATCCGGAGGTTATTTCTATTCCCGAGCACGAGACATATCGCATGTACATAAGCATTAGAACGACGGTCGAGGCAGAGGGGGCAAGCCTTGCGCCGGGGGTTATAAGGCTTCTTCGCAGGCTTATTCGGGATAGGCAGTTTAGAAAGAGAGATTTTACAAAGACGATAGAGATGTTTGACGATGTCGAATGCGGCGAGAGGCTTTATATAGCTCCTTATCAAGAGAGGGCAAATATGTCCTTTGATACATTTATGCCCTATGAGCTCGGTGTGTACAAGATGATAGAGCACGAACTTGAAGGGGTGAGGGGGCTTCATCCAGAGATAGATAATTTGATAAAGGTGCTGGGCAAAACAGCCGCAGTGCCGGCCGAGGCAGTACCGGCCGATTCTTTGGTGCGAGAATATATAGGGGGCAGTGCGTTCTCTTATTAAGCGGCATTTGTAGAAGTGTTGTTATAGGTACAAAAGGGGGTGTGACGATTTATCGTCACACCCCCTTTTGTTGTGCCGCCGACTTCTCGCTCGAAACTTCTGTTTCGAGCGAGAAG
>CAYJFK010000038.1:0-11368 GCA_964369475.1 uncultured Oscillospiraceae bacterium
ACCCTGATGGTGCCCCCTCGCCGCTCCCCCTCCTTCCGAAGGGGCTTGATTTTATTTTTTTCTCCAGTCTGCCCTATGTACAGCTAAGTACTGCGGTTTTTTCTTATGCTATTTCGAAAAGGTCAGGGCAAGCAAGCTATCTGTGCTCTTAAAGAAAGCGTTGTTGGCAGCTTTTAGTTTGCTGTCAATTTCTAAAACTTTATCCTCCGATAAAATTTCAATCTTGGTCTCGAAATGATTGTCTCTGCCGTCGTAAATCTTGCAAATTCCGCCATTTTGTATGTAGCTTACTTTGTTTGATTTTGCATTGCAAAGTGTATAGTATTTGTCACCCTCAATTACAACGCTAAATATTACCTCTCTGTCGTCCTCGCCGTATGTCATAAGGATATTGCGGCTGTGCTCAAAGCGTTCTTTTCCTGATGGGGTATATTGGGAAAAGCTCGGATTCCACTCGCTGTCGAGAGCAAATATTTCGCTACCGCTAAAATATACCATCGCCTCTACAAGCTCAAGCTCAAAGAACTTAGCGCCGTGGCTTAGCATTTTCTTGTAAAGCTCATCTGCCTGCGCTGCTTTTTGCAGTAGATCACAAGATACATCGAGCGCTTTGCAGGTAAATTTACCATATAATCTTTTGGCCATTTTTAGGCCTTGTCCGTCTTTATCAAAGATTAAGCCCGAAATCTTATCCCCGTCTTTAATAACATTAAGAAGTGCTGATACACCTACTAACAGCAAAATATGTTTGCCATCAATATACTTGTAGTTTGCCTTTTCGATTAAGGGGAAGTCTGTGCCATTACTTACAGCCACCTCAATATTAGGTTGTGTTTCGCAAAAGCTCAGGATGTCCTCCTTCATTTCGCATATCGGCTTTCTGTTCTTCATTGCATCTTTCGGACTCACAATAATTACCCCCAATAAAGTATTTTTAGAGTATTAGCACTGCTAAGTTAGTAATAACTAACTTAATATAGCATAGCGCAATGCCTTTTGTCAATAGTTTTTAATTCATTCTCTTGCACCTAAAACATATTATAAATTTTGTTTGTTTTAACAACGACCTCCCCTAAATCACCCCGACTTAGCTACCAAAGACCTTGCTGTTACGTAGCATTGCCAAATCAAGAAAGTTCACTTTGCCGTCCTTATTAATATCTGCAGCCTCATCTACTCCCTCTTGCCCTACCGATCTGTTATAATTCTCCGCTCTTGCTATCTCCCGCAAATCTCCGACATCAATCTTCCCATTGCCGTCTAAATCAAACCCATTGCTAAGCACTGTAAAACTCCCTATGTATATAGGAGCACTCTTTGGCACCGAATTATAAATCGAGCTACTCGTTATCTCTACCGCAATGTAAATATAGTAGACCCCAGCCTCGGTAGGCGGATCTGTCGAAGGTATGCCATATTCAAAATCATGATCTCTAATGTCGCTGTAAAAGACCTCAATATAAGGCGCATCGCCTTTAACTATCTCGTTTACTATTTCTATCTCGACTTCCTTAGGCTCTCCGTTTGCAACTTTGTCTGTCGGAAGTATTATTTCAAAATCATCTGCCGTAACAGCCCTTTTTGTCACACTTACATTAAAGCTATCATTTATGTCGGCATCAAGGCTCGAAATGCAAAGCACGGTATGAGTGTACCCCTCCACCCCGACATATTCGGGAATTTCGAAAGAGGTCTGCTCGAAATAGTATTCCGAGGGCTCTAATGCCCTAACGGAAGTGTCGTCGAAAACCCCTTTTACAACTATTCCCCTTTGATCAAAGCTCTCGTCTACATAATAGCCAACCTTGCCCCCCTCTGCCGAGAGCTTCTCGATCACAGGGGCTAAAAGCTTCGAGTATGTCACAGACAAAACAAGTACCGCCCCGTCAGGCGACAGGCTTTTTTGCGTTACCTCTTGAGCTCCGCTAAGCAAAAAAGATAGATCACTTCCAAAGGTAAATCCGCTATTTGCATTTAGAGTAATGTCGGCCGAGTATACAGTATCGCCGTAAAAGACCGTCGGGCTACCATGCCACTTCAACTCTGCAACGGTATATTTTGCACCTATCGGCACTACCGCATCCATGGCGGCAGAAGGGCTCTCCCCCTTTGCAGGCGCCTTTATGCCAATCACTTGAATGCCCGTTATGTCGTAGCTCTCAGACTCCGGTGTATAGTCTGTAAAGCTTGCAAGCTCGGGGTACAAATATGCGGTAGCTCGATCAAAAACCCAAACATCCCCAAACGAAAAGCCCCCAAACGAAGCGCTCTCCTCCATTTCGGCATCTGTTAAGGTAAAATTATAGTCGTTAAAGTTAAACCCGTTTGTGTTGTCTACCACGGTCGATACAATGTCATTACTTGTAGAGCTATACAAAGCCTCTACATAAGCAATGCCATTACCGACTACGCCGCCCACGCCTCCGCCGATATTTCCGCTTGGGTTTAGACTATCTATATCCCCTCTGTTGTAGCAGTTATATATATAACTGCCTACAAGATAGCCTACCACTCCGCCCGAAAAAACTTGCGACTCGTCTTGGCTTACCGTGCTCGGCTGATAATTGCCAACCGTGATATTGCCTGTATTGTAAGAATTCGAAACTACACCATTTTGCACATACCCAACAACTCCGCCCGTGCGCAGTTCCATTTCAAAAAGAATGTTCTCGGTCGGCACTCTTGCGTATCCCCAGCTGTATACCTCGCCTACATTGTAGCAAGAATTAACCGTGCCGACACAAAGCCCTGCAACGCCGCCTGCATACCCGTCGATAGCACCTTCATAATTGGAGGTAGACCCAAGCACCTTACCCTCGTTTTTGCAACTTTCAAGAGTAGCACCTGTACCGCCGGCTATACCGCCGACCATTGCGGTAGCGCCCTCTCGAGCGGTAACCTCTACACTGCCACTGTTCGAGCAGCGAGTTATCTGTCCGCCGGCCCCAAAGTCAGGGGCAATATCAGTTCCAATAATGCCGCCCGCATAGCAAGCACTTACCATTTCCGAGGAGTTGTATGTCAAAACATCAGCCGTGTTAACACAACTTGCTATTGTCAACATATCCCCACTCCCCACAATTCCGCCCGAGGCAATAGTCACATAGAGCGGATAAGAGGTCATAGAGCGGTCGCTCGCCGTTATGTCGCCGCTATTTTCCGAATTTGTAATGGAGCTATGCTCTCCATGCCCCACTATGCCACCAGCCGACCCAAAGCTGTTCTCTCCGCCTCCGGCCGCATCTACCCTAACAGAACCTGCATTGGTAGCACCATCGACAGCCGCCCCCTCGCTCGATCCCACTATACCGCCAACCTTTAGCGCTACTTCGGCATGACCGCCATTAGTCGACAAAAAAGGCGATGCAACGCCTGTAACAGATGCTCTGTTTATAACGTCGCCGACACTGCCTCCCCCACTTACCTCGCCAACAATACCACCTGTATTGCTGTCGCCCTCTACCTCGCCGCTTACAGTGCAATTTGTAACCGTGCCGCCCTGCAAGAGACCAACAATACCGCCTGTAAACATTTCTACCGTCGACTTAGTGGAAATATCGACATCTACAAGATTTAAATTCTCTACTTTACCGCCAACAACATAGCCAAAGAGCCCCACGACATTGCTAAAATTGCCGTCGTATTCAATATAAAGCCCTGTTATGCTGTGACCGTCACCATCAAAAACCCCTGTAAAAGGAATTTCCCTGTCACCTATCGGCTCGAACCCAAGGCCATATATCGCCGATACACCGGCCTGTGGTATACTGCCAAAATAGTGAAAATAACCCCCTTCGGCATAGTCGTCCGCCGAAAAGACTATGTCGTTTCCAAGCTTATAATGAGCAGATAAATCATTAAAAATATTATACTCGCTCTTGTCCGACAATTGATATTTGCTCGTTATTATGTACGGATCGCCCTGCGTGCCGCTACCTGTCATAGCTATGTCGTAATCTGCCGCAAAAGCGTTGCTCGACATAGAAAAAAGCAAAATACTCAACAAGGCCAAAAACAAGGCCGATCTATAATAATTCTTTTTCACCGTAATACCCCTCACCTAATAATCTCTCCAATAAAGAATAAGGGAGCACCGCCATAGTGCTCCCTCAGACCGGAGAAAAAACTAAAATATAGCCCCTTCGCAAGGAGGGGGAGCGGCGAGGGGGCACCATCAGGGTGACCACTGGCGTTAAATCCCCGCCCCGAGGGCGCTAAAATCAGCTTGGAGAAAACACTTTTTCTCCAAGCTGAGGGAGCACCTCCATAGTGCTCCCTCGCATAAATTTCTAAATGGCAAACATTCCATTTTTAAAAATCTCGACAGTCTCGCCTGCTTTTGTCACACCTATACAGGACATATCATCGCTGCCAAACATAAAGTCGACATGCAAAACAGATACATTGAGCCCCTGCGAAACAAGTGCCTCCTCGCTCCGATCGTCCCCCATTATAACATCGGTATAACCGGCACCAAGCGCTATATGACAAGATGCATTCTCATCATATAGCGTATCGTAAAACAAAATGCCGCTCTTATTTATCGGAGAGGTTATCGGCACAAGCGCAATCTCCCCAAAGCGACGAGATCCCTCGTCTGTCTCGAGTATTCCCTTTAGAACATCATAGCCTACATTACAGGTAAAATCGGTAACAACTCCGTCTTTTAAGGTTAGCGAAAAATCATCTATAATACTGCCGCCGTAGTTTAGCGGCAGTGTGTTATAAACAATGCCGTTTGCCGAAAAGCGGTGTGGTGTCGTTAGAATTTCCTCGGTCGGAATATTCGGGGCAAAGAGATAGCCGTCAGGCTCGGGGCAGTGACATATGCCACCTGCAAATACGCCGCCGTCGCATATATCCATAACAATATCTGTCCCCTTGCCGTTTTTAAAGCGGAGGGTCTTAAGGTCGAGCGAGTTGATCTTCTTTACCATAACGAGCATTTCCTCGATATGCTTATCCCAGCCGCCCTCAGCACTATCTGCCGTAACATAACAGCAAGAGAAAATTGCCTCCCACAGAGCGTCGACCGCTTCGGCCTCGGGCTTATTTGGGAATACCTTTTTTGCCCATGCCTTGTTAGGCACGCAAACACAGCTCCACGACAGGTCGTTTTCCATTCGCTTTTGGCTTAGTGGCTGTAATGGCGTTTTAACAGCCTTTTTCCACATGGCGCTCTTTTCGGGCGACACGTCTGCCATTAAATCGGGATCTATGCTCACAACACGCAAAAAGCAAGCTTCCTTGTCCATGTAAAAGAGCTCTGCCTGTGTTTGCCACTCGGGGATATTTGTAAGCACCTCGTCACCGGCATTTAGTAGACGAAGGCGGTTTAGCTCGGGGTGATCGTAGTGCACAACGACATCACAAGCCCCCTCTTTAAAGGCGGCCTCCGCTACAAGGGCTACAAAATCGGCAGTGCCCACTTGAGCATTTATAACGAGGGTCTGCCCTTTTTGAAGGCCGACGCCCCTCGTTACGGCGAGTTTTGCATAGTTTTCACAAAGCTTGTTAAAATCCTTCATTTTATACCTCCACTACAATTTTACATATAAAGCGTGCAAGCGACAAAGTGACCTCCGCCAACATCGGCAAGTTCAAAATTTTGCCCTCTGCACTTGTCCGACACATATTTGCACCTACTTGCAAAGCGGCAACCGGCAGGCGGATTAATGGGAGAGGATACCTCGCCCGTCAAAAACTCCTGCGGCATATCTTTTCTCGAAATATCTATAACGGGAATTGCCGATAACAGCGCCTTTGTGTATGGATGGAGAGGGTTGCTGAATATCTCCTGTGTCGCCCCACGCTCTACACAGCGGCCAAGATACATAACGGCTATCTCGTTTGAAATGTGCTTAACGACAGATAGGTCGTGCGTTATAAACATATAAGATAGCCCCTTTGCCTCTTGCAAATCCATCATAAGATTTAATATCTGCGCCTGAATAGAGACATCGAGCGCCGACACAGGCTCGTCGCACACTATAAACTTAGGATCTGTCGCAAGAGCTCTTGCTATTCCTATTCTCTGCCTGCGACCGCCGTCGAGCTCGTGAGGGTATGTGTTTGTAAGGCGCTCGGCAAGGCCTACGGTGTCCATAAGTTCTTTTGTGAGCATTGCCATCTCCTCGCCATTTTTTGCAAGACCGCCGACAATTATCGGTTCTTCTATTATCTCGGATACCGAAAGTCGAGGGTTTAGCGAGGCATATGGATCTTGAAAAATAATCTGCAATTTCATGCGAATATCCTTCATCTCTTTTTTGCTAAGCTTTGTTATGTCTTGCCCCTCAAAAATTATCTCTCCCTCGGTCGGCTCTGTCAAACGAAGGGTCGTGCGGCCGAGCGTAGACTTGCCGCAACCCGATTCCCCAACAACTCCGAGCGTTTTGCCTGCTTCGATAGTAAGGGAGACATCGTCGACAGCATGTAGCTTTCCCCGTGGGGTGTTAAAGTATTTCTTTAGGTTTCTTATCTCAATAATATTACTCATCTGCTATCTCCCTTGCGTAGTGGCAGCGTATAAAGTGCCCACTCGTCACCTCTTCTACCTCGGGTATACCTACCTTGCACTGCTCTTTTGCATATTTGCACCGTGGGCTAAAGTAGCACCCCGAAGGAAGGTCTGTCGGGTCGGGCATAGAGCCTTCGATTGGTGACAGGCGAGTTGCCGCATCGTTTAGTCCGGGAAGCGATCCGAAAAGCCCCAGTGTATATGGGTGATGGCACTTGCCCTCGAATATATCAGCGGCCGACCCCTGTTCGACAATTTGCCCTGCGTACATAACGGCAACCCTGTCGCATGTTTGCGACACAACGCCAAGGTCGTGCGTAATAAGAAGCATAGATGTGCCAAGACGCTTCTTAAGCTCCTTCATCATTTCGAGCACCTGCGCTTGAATTGTAACGTCGAGCGCTGTTGTAGGCTCGTCGGCTATTATAAGCCTTGGCTCTAACGAGAGTGCCATGGCAATAATTACCCTCTGCTTCATACCGCCCGAAAACTGGTGAGGATACTCGTTCTTACGAGATGCAGGTATTCCTACCATCTCCAAAATCTCGTCTACCCGTGCCTCCCTGTCCTCACTTTTCATGTCGGGGCGGTGTAGCTTAATCGATTCCAAAATCTGAACACCAATCTTTAAAACGGGGTTTAAGCTCGTCATTGGGTCTTGGAATATCATGGATATCTTAGAACCTCTAACGGTTCGCATTTCTGCCTCGGTCAGCTTTAAAAGATCTCGTCCGTCAAATAGTATCTCGCCCGACAGTATTTTGCCTATCTTTTTGGGCAAAAGTCGAAGCACAGATAGCGCCGTCGTCGTTTTACCTGCTCCCGTCTCGCCGACAAGCCCCAAGGTCTCGCCCTCGGCAAGGTGGAGCGATATGCCGTTTACCGCCTTAACATTTGCCTCGTCCGTTACATACTCAACAGCGAGGTTATTTATCTCTATTAAATTACTCAAAATAAGCCCCTCCTAATTTTTCAGCCTCGGGTCGAGTGCATCTCGCAGTCCATCGCCCAAAAGATTTAAAGACATAACGGCAAGCGCTATTGTAATGCCGGGGAAGATTATAACGTGCGGCACATGCCTTATATAGTCACGCCCCTCATAGAGCATTGTGCCCCATTCCGGAGTGGGAGGAGCAACTCCGAGCCCCATAAATGAGAGCGAGGATATAATTAAAATTGTAGAGCCCATAGCAAGTGTCGCCTGTACTATTATTGGGCCTATCGCATTTGGCACAATATGGCGAAGAATAACCCTCGCGTCCGACGTACCGCAAGCCTTTGCGGCCTCTACAAACTCCTGCTCTTTAACAGACAAGATAGAGGAGCGAATAACTCTGGCAAAGACAGGCACATAGGCTACCGCTAAGGCAAATAGCAGATTTGTCATGCTCTGACCGAATGCCGCAACTATCGATATAGACATCAATATAGGAGGTATCGCGAGCAGTATATCCATTATTCGCATTATTATATCGTCAACAGTGCCGCCGTAGTAGCCGGCCACCGCCCCAATAAGAGCGCCGACCATAACAGCCCCTGCCATTGCGACAACTCCCATTGTTAAGGAAATTCTGCTACCGTGCACAATTCTTGCAAATATGTCTCTGCCAAACATGTCTGTACCAAAGGGATGCTCCATGGAAGGCCCTTGATTTATCATCTCCGGGCTTGGATTCATCTTTATCGCTTCTTCCTCGTAGTCGGCAATAACATCGGCAAAGACCGCCATTAAAATAAATGCCACAAGGATAACAAAGCCGAGCATTGCAAGCTTGTTCTTCCTAAGCCTTGAAAAAACCTGCAAAAAATAACTTTTCTTCTTGTATCTCTTTCCCATCTTACTACCTCCCCCCTGCGTACTGACTCTTTATGCGTGGGTCTATATAAGCATAAAGAATGTCGGTTGCAAGGTTAACAAGACTGTATGCAACCGTAATAAACATAACCGCCGCCATAACGACAGGGGTATCCTTCATCCTGATTGCCGTTATAAGATGAGTGCCAAGCCCTTGCATAGCAAAGACCGACTCGATAACGACAGTGCCGCCAAGAAGATAGCCAAAGTCTACACCTATAACGGTGACAATTGGGAGCAGTGCATTTTTTAGTGCGTGCTGTAATATAATGCTTTTCTCCTCCGCACCCTTTGCCCTTGCCGTTCTGATATAGTCCTGACGAATTACCTCGAGCATTGTCGAGCGTGTCATTCTTATAAGCATTGCCATAGTGGCTGTCGAGAGCGTAATGGCAGGCAAAATAAATGCATCGAGAGAATCGTTGCCCGTTGCAGGAAGTATCTTTAAATTTGTTGCAAAGAGTAGCTGTAATAACAGCCCCATAACAAAGCTCGGAATAGAGGCAAATAGCATTGCCGTTACCATGGAGGAAGTATCTGTAAAGGAATACTGGCGCACCGCCGATATTACCCCAACAGGCACTCCTATGAGCGTCGCTATAAACATTGCTATCGTTGCGAGAAGCAATGTAGAGGGAAAGCGCTGAAGGATTTCTTCAAAGACAGGAAGTCTCGACAGGTAGGACTGACCAAAGTCGCCCCTAACTGCCCCCGATAAAAATGTAAAGTATCTTGTAAAAAATGGCTCGTTTAGCCCAAGTTCCTCCTCGAGCTTTGCCACCTGCTCAGGTCTTGCCGATTGGCCGAGTATCATCTGCGCCGTCTCGCCTGGGGTTATGTTCATAAGCGTAAAGACGATAAAGGATATGCCGATTACAACAAAGACCATCATAAAAAGTCGCTTTGCGATGTATTTTATCATGCTTATATCTCCGTTTACTTCTTTGTTTTATCTTGCCCTATAAACAAGCCACCCCCGACAAGTCTGTAACTTGTCGGGGGAAGCAGTCGAGCGTACCGCTCGACCATCGTTATTAGTCTTACTTAGAATGACCAGTCCTTAACAAAGTATACGCCCATGGGCTTTGCTTCTACACCCTTAAGGTCTGCGTTATATACTATTGTTGTGTCCTCGTATATTAGAGGTAGCTGGTATGCATTGTCGAGAATGTTCTGTGTTACAGCCTCGTATGCCTCTACCTTTGTAGCATCGTCTGCCATTGCAGCAGCGTCAAGTAGAGAGGATAGCTCGTCCGACACAACATGAGTTATGTTGCCTGTCGGGCCGTAGCAGTCCTTGTGGAACTGGCTGTACATTAGAGAATAAGCATCGAGGAACATTGCCGACCACGAGCCGACATTTAGCTGATAGTCGCCGTTTGTGTATATAGCGTTGTTGTATGCGCCTGCCTCCATCATGTCGATCTCGACATTGATGCCAACTTCGCCAAGCTGACTTTGAATTACCTGTGCAATCTTCTGATCTGTGTTGTCCTCGGCAATTCTAAGTGTAAGTGTAAGCCCATCAGCATAGCCTGCCTGTGCAAGGTAGTCCTTTGCAGCATCGGGATCGTACACACTGCCCGGCATGTCTGCCGAGTAGCCTGCACAGACCGTTGGTATAGCCGAGTTTGCAGGAGTGCCTCTGCCGCTTATTGCAACTGCAATAATATCGTCTTTGTTAATTGCCGAGTAGATCGCCTGACGAACAAGCACATCGGACAAAATTTCGTCTTCAACATTCATGTTAAGCGAAGTAACGGCCGATACATCTGTTGCATCGATTGCAAGATCCTCGTTTGCCTCTACAAGGGGAATGTCTGTTGCGTTTATGTTTAGGTAAACGTCGATGTCGCCGTTTTCAAGAGCTATAAGAGCTGTGTTCTTGTCAACAATGGGCTTAAATGTTAGGTCTTTAATTGCAGGTGCGCCCATAAAATACTCCTCGTGCGACTCAAAAACAATGCTGTCGCCCGATACCCACTCAACAAGCTTGTATGCGCCTGTACCCATTGGATTACGCTTGATGTAGTCGTCGCCATTTGTCTCGACATAGTTCTTGCTCATTATCGAGAAGAATGGGCTTGCAAGCGATCCCATCATGCCGCCAAAAGGTGTGTGAAGGCGGATTTCAACCGTCTTGTCGTCTACAAGTACAACTTCTTCAATAGCAAGTGTCATGTCGAATGCCCAACCTGCCGCAATTGTACGATTTAAAGAGAAGGCAATGTCCTCGGTCGTAAGCTGTGTGCCGTCTTGGAAGTATACTTCCTTGTCAAGTGTTATTGTGTATAAAAGGCCATCTTCCGATACCGTTACATCGCTTGCAAGGTGAGGCATGTAGCCGCCGTTACCATCGTCTGCTGTAAGGGTGTCGTATACCGAGTATGTTACTGTAAATGCGTTCATGCTTGCTATTGTGTGAGGGTCAAGACTTGTCGGCTCGCTCGCCATACCATATACTAGATCGGTCTTGATCGTTGCCGCTTGGTCCCCTCCCTCGGCTACGTCTCCGCCTTCTTCCGCAGAGGAACATGCCGCAAAGGAGAGCATCATTGTTGCCGCCATGAGCATGGCAATTAACTTCTTCATGTGTGTTATTCCCTTTCTCGCCGAGGGTCACTCGACTTATAAATTTTTTTCTTAACAAATATATATTATAGCGACTTTATCACACTTTTGTCAATGTGCAAGTTATACAGAATGATTTGTGAGTTTATGCTATATTTTAGCATTTTTATTATGCATTATGTTATGCATATTGCCATATAGCTCACCCTCGATCTCGCCAATATTAAATTATAGCCATGCTTATTCAAGTCTTTTAAATTTCCATCTATTGAATAATGCAATGTATAATTATTTTGTTAAATCGACACCCCCACTACCTAAACTCCCATTATAAAAATCAAGAACTAACCCCATTTTCAAAAAAAGTGGTACTGCAACTCAGTTGCAATACCACAAATCCAAATCAAACCAAAAATTGCCCC
>CAYJFK010000038.1:11468-22983 GCA_964369475.1 uncultured Oscillospiraceae bacterium
GGTACTGCAACTCAGTTGCAATACCACAAATCCAAATCAAACCAAAAATTGCCCCAGCAATTTTTCACCATAGTTCTTAGTTCTTAGTTCTTAGTTCTTACCTCTTACCCCTTACCTATTAAACCTTTACATAAGAAGTATCGACATAAACTGCGACGCCAGCACAACACATATAAGCGCAACAGGATAAGCTGCTGCATATGCCGTTGCCACATCGTCAGAGCCCGACACATCTATAAGCGTGCCAAGGGCAGGGGTCGAGGTCATGCCGCCGCATATTGCGCCGAGCGAGTTCATAAGATCAAGACCGAGCAGTTTTGTTGCAAGGAAGTAGCTAAGCAGCATTGGCACAAGCGTCATAACAGCTCCGAACAAAAAGAGCGATATGCCGTGTTCCGACAAGATTTCAACAAATCCCCTGCCAGCATTTGTTCCTGCCCCCATCAAAAAGAGCATAAGTCCCATCTCTCTAAGTACATTCAAAGTGCCCTTTGGCACCTTTAAAGAAAACTTGCCAACCTTGCCCATATGCCCGACAATTAACCCCGTTATAAGAGGCCCACCCGACGTGCCAAGACTAAAGACCGCACCGCCGGGGAGCGGTACCGCCACACTGCCGAGCAAAACGCCCGTTACAACGGCAATGGAAAATGCAAAGAGGCCGTGTGGGTCAATGCTTACAAGGCTCTCTCCCTCACCGGTAGCCGCAGAGACCTTTTGCGACGCCGCTTCGAGTTTCGGCTTAACATATCCATTAATCTTCGGCATGATCTGCACAAAAAACACAACACCCAAAACGCCAAAGGGATATGCAATGCCATACCCAACAGATGCCGCCGCATCGCCCGTAGCTTCGACGGCCGCCGCAAGCCCCGGTGTCGATGTAAGTGCCCCTGTCATCATGCCTATGGCAAGAGGCACAGGCATACCGCCGAGCAAAATAACGGCAACACATGTTATACTGCCTGCCGCAATTGTCGCAAGCCCTATTATAACGTAGGATGCCGCCTTCTTCTTAAAGTTGGCAAAAAAGACAGGCCCAGCTATAAAGCCTACCGCCGTAACAAAGGCAACAAGCCCAAAATTTCTAAGAAGTGCCGGCACTTCGAGCCCGAAGTGCCCAAATACAAGAGCGACAAGCAGTACGCCCGACGTGCCAAAGGAGAACCCTTTAAAGCTTATTGCACCGAGCGCATATCCAAGCCCTGCTATCGAAAAGAGCAAAACGAGAGTTTGAACAGTATCCATATCGCACCACCTATAAAAAAAGAGGCGCAAGGCATAGCCCCACACCTCATTTAAAATTTCTTACTTAATTACTTCGCCAGTTACAGAGCCCGAAATGCCTGCTGCATTTGCTTCGTCTGTATCGATGTGCATTGCCTCTTTAAACTTGGGGCTAACACGAACGACAGTCTCGCAGAAAATAACACCACGATCGCCTGCAATCTTAACTTGAACGACCTGCTTATCCTCAAGACCCATTTCCTTTGCTTCCTCTGTTTCAAGATGGATGTGACGCTTAGCAACCATAACGCCCTCTGCAATGTCGACCTCTCCGGCAGGGCCTACAAGCTTACATCCCGGAGTGCCTGCAATGTCGCCCGACTCACGTACAGGAACAACAAGACCTATCGAGCGAGCATCTGTTGCGCTTATCTCTACTTGTGTCTTAGGACGCTCAGGGCCAAGGATAGACATCTTTAGCTTGCCCTTAGGGCCAACTATTTCAACCTTCTCCTCGCAAGCGAACTGACCGGGCTGCGAAAGATCCTTTTTATTTGTTAGCTGGTAGTCCTTACCGAAAAGAACATCAAGATCCTCACGAGAAACGTGAAGGTGACGAGCGGATATTTCAACCATTACACTTGTTTTTGCCATTTTGAGTTACCTCCGAATAAAAAATTTATATAAACATTTTATACCATTTTATCTGCAATAGCAATAGTTTTTTTGAGTTCTCTTAAAAATATTGTTCAATATATACAAAAAAATAAATTAATTTTTACTTGACATTTCATCCCCCAAGACATATATTTATATCGAAGAACTATAAATTGATATCAATATCAAAAAACGAAAGAGGTGCAGTATGATGATAATCACTCTTGCAAAGCTAAAAGCACAAATGGGAGAGCTCATTCCTACGGCCTACCTTCTAGAAAAAGGTAGTGCACTTTCTCCCGCCGCCTTCGATCACCTTGCTATGGGTGGTGCCAAGATCTATCATGCAGATACAGGCACCTCGAAGATGGAGCACGAAACCTGTAAATATGGCGACGCTCTCGTTCCAAAATGCGATGCGCTAATCGTTTTTAGGGGCAAGCTCGACAGTTTGTCGGCCAAAATTGTCAAGGTCGGGGCAGATCTTGCCGATAAGGGTTGCAAAGCAGAACTGCTCGAAGGGCTCGATGGAATAAACTTCGCTATCGGCGAGATAATGAAGGCAGATTACATCGACGAGCAGATTCCCGAGATAAAATACTTAGGCCTATCTTTTGACGAGATAAAAGAGCAGTCGCACAACAGCTGCAAATTCTTCGGCATAGACCCCATGACACCGCCAAGCTACAAGCACGGCAGTACATATGCTGTGTTAAACATGCTCCGCACTGCCGCCAGAGAAACAGAGGTCGCCGCAGTTGCCGCATACATGAGAGGCGAGTTTTGCACACGTCCTGACATTGTAGAGGCACTAAACCGCATGTCCTCGGCATTCCACATCCTCATGTGCAAAGAGCTATCGGGCAAATAATATTTAAGGGTAATATTACAGATAAGCAGGGGGTGCGCCGCAAGGTGCACCCCCTGTTGATGCTCAGACCTAAAAGTATAAAATCCCCACTCTGCGCACCTACCACTTCATGCCCCTATCCCTTTGGCTTTGGCTTAAATATCATTGCCATTATAAAGGCAAACAAAACTGCCGCCGTTATGCCTGCCGCAGTTGCCGCAAGTCCTCCCGACAATGCCCCTATAAGCCCATCTTGGGCGACTGCCTTTTCAACACCCTTGGCAAGGGAATAGCCAAAGCCGATAATTGGCACAGTAGCACCTGCACCGCCTATTTCGACAATCTTCTCGTATACCCCGACCGCCGTAAGAATTACCCCCGACACAACAAAGAGCACGACAATTCTGGCCGGTGTAAGTTTCGTTTTATCTATCAGCACTTGAGCGACAGCACATATCGCTCCGCCGACCAAAAATGCCATTACATATTGCATTATAAATATCTCCTTTAAAGCAAAGGCAGTCGCCACTTTTTGCCTGATAATAAATTTTGGTTGACTAAATGTATCTCTTGGGTTAAAATATAAAAAAAGGAGGGGATTAGAATGGATACCGCTTTTATCAAAAAACAACTGAAAAAATACAGAAAGCTCCGCCGTAGAGACGAGTTTTTCGCCAACATCACAGGCTACTTTGCAGGTCTTTTCTCCAAGGACGTTATGTCGAGGCTTGTTAAGGGTGGCATTTTAATCGCCGTTTTCTACCTAGCTTTAAATTTCCTCACCTCAATGTCGAGCCGATAACAAATGACCTCAAACAGCCCACACGGGCTGTTTTTTGTTGCCTGCACTGCACTCACTACGACAGACATGGTTGATATATCTAATCTAAGTCCACTTTTCTAAAGAGCTACGCTACCATAATAGCTATACCGACTCTAGCCATATTGCATGTGCTATGCCTAAAATGCTCTCCCCTTGCCCTGCCGAGGTCGGCGACATCAGCGCACCTGTCGCTGTAAAGAGCACCGAGCTTAGCTCCTTTGCCCTCATTCTGGTAATTATATTAGAGGCAAGAACAGATGCCGAGCATCCGCACCCCGACGCCCCTGCATGGACATCTTGCCGCTCTCTATCAAATATCATAAGCCCACAGTCGTTATAGACACCCGACAGCCCTATTTGCTCCTTTACAATCGAATGGCCGACATGACCTAAGTCACCCGTGACAATCAAATCAAAGTCGTTTTCCGTCGTCTTAGAGTCGGTAAAAAATTCCGTTAGCGTCTTTATGGCGGCGGGGGCCATTGCGGCCCCCATGTTGTTCGCATCGGTTATGCCCATATCGACAGGCGCACCTATTGCAATCGCCTTAATACGCACATTGCCCTCTTTGGAAATCGGATTATTCCCGAGGACAAATGCCCCCGAGCCCGTGACCGTCCACTGGGCTGTCGGCGTGCGCTGGCCGCCATAGTTTAGCGGTAGCCTAAACTGCCGCTCGGCGGTGCAAAAGTGAGAGGAGGTAATGGTTAGCACATGATCTGCAAAACCACTCTCGAGCGCCATTACACCCATGGCAAGCCCCTCCGCCGAGGTCGAACATGCGCCGAAAAGCCCGACCATAGGGCGGTTTAGCTCTACAAGCCCATAGCAACTTGCCGTACACTGATTAAGAAGGTCGCCGGCAAAGATAATATCTATGTCGCAAGGCTTTAATAAAGCCTTAGAAAGTGCCATCTCGGCCGCCTTCGATTGCATAAAACTCTCTGCTTTCTCGAAGGTCTTTTGCCCAAAATGGGCATCTTGCTCGACATGATCAAACCCCTTGCCCAGCGGCCCTTCGCCCTCCTTCTTTCCGACGACCGATGCCGTCGACAGAATATAGGGCGCTCTATCAGGTATAATAACGCTCGACATTCTCTTTCCCATTGCTCCACCTTTTAAAATATATTTTTACGACGCCCCCCTATTATGCCACCCCTACCCAAGAATTATTTATAGCAAACAAAAACAATATTTAACAAAAAGGGCAGCGAACCAACCTTCGCCGCCCCCCTGAGTAAAATCACCCAAAAAATTGCCACAGCAATTTTTTCACCATAGTTCTTACTTCTTAGCTCTTAGCTCTTACCTCTTACCTATACTAAGCTTTCGCCTGATCAATACAATCCTTGGCCGCAGTCTTTATAGCCTCCGACGTTACAGTAGCTCCTGCCACATGATCGACCTCGTGGGTCTGCTTTTCCATAATGTCAGAGGGTAGCTCATTAAGCGCATTGGTGCCGATGTTCTCGGTCTCGCTCTCGCCCGTTACTGTAACCTGCGTAATCTTATCGCTGGTAAAGGTCATCTCTACCACAACATCACCGCCGTAGCCGTCCGCTGTCGCAGTGTAGGTGCCCGACTTGTACGAACCCATATCGCCTGTACCCTCGTCTGTGCCTTCGCCCTCTCCATCGGTCATATCGCCCTCTTGATCGACAACGCTGTCGTCAACCTTGTCCTCCATGTCTTGCTCTGTTTCGGTGCAACCTGCAAATAGCATGGTCGCCGCCATTAATAAAAATAGTAGCTTTGTCATAATATCTCCTCCATATTTTAGGTATTTCGTGACAAAAATGTGACATTTACCACATTGCACACTCTGAGTATTATCAAAAAAAGCACAAAATATACTCTTTACAAGACAAAAAACCGATGTGAAAAAATCACATCGGTTTTTAAATTAATTTTGAAAATTTAAATCAAAGACTATTCTTCGCTCTTGCTCTCTGCCTTTGGAGCTGAAGGCTTGCGCCTTTGCCCCTGATAGGGTCTCTTGCCCTTGTTAAATCTGGGCGCTTGACCTTCGGGCGAGATAACAATGCGGCGAAGTGGCTCGTAACCTGTCGAGCTCGTCTCGACTCCTGCATAATTTTGCAGTGCCGAGTGGATAATTCTACGCTCGTATGGGTTCATTGGCTCAAGAGTAAAGCTTCTGCTATTCTTAACGACCTTTGCCGCCATTTTGTTGGCAAGAGCTATAAGAGATTCTTCCCTCTTTGCCCTGTAATCCTCTATGTCGAGCGAAACCTTTGTGTATTCGTCCTCGCCACGGTTTACAACAAGATTTGTTAGATATTGCAGCGCATCGAGCGTCTCGCCCCTGCGGCCTATCATAAGACCCATGTTTTCGCCTTCAACATCTATTCTAAGCACATTTTCATATGCCGCCGCCTTAACCGAAACTTCAAGATTCATGACCTTAAAAAGCTCTGTTAAGAAGTTTTGCGCCACCGTGCCTTCGACGGGCGAAAAGTCCTCCTTGGGACGGTCGAGAAGTGCTGTTGTTGCATTCTTGCGACCCTCTCCCTCTTGCTTCCTCGGAGGCTTTGAGGCGGCAGGCTTAGGCGCTACCGGCTTTTGAGATGGCTTTTGCTCTGCTTTAGGCATAGGCTTTGTCTCTGTCTTGGGAGCAACCTTAGGCGCTTGCTTAGGCTCTACCTTCGGAGCAAGCTTAGGTGCTTGCTTAGGCTCTGCCTTGGGAGCAGGCTTAGGTGTCGGCTTTGGCTCGGGCTTTGGCTCGGGCGGAAGATCGGGCATATCCACTTCGTAGCTAAGCTTTACCTGTGCGCTTACACTGCCTATTCCTAAAAAACCCTTCTTGGGGGTCGATATAACTTCAACGCTTACATTATCTCTGTCAAGCCCTATTTCGGCAATGCCGTTTTCAATTGCCTCATCAATAGTGCGGCCCGATGAAAGATGTTCTTTTGTCACCTTCACGACATTTCCTCCTCGTCGGTATTTTCTGCAACCTCTAACTCTGCCTCGTCAACAGTTTCGTCCATCTCCTCGACATCATCGATCTTCTTTGCAGATGGATTTGATAGATCAACCCTGCCACGCTTTTTCTTTGGCTTAGAGCTGTCCTGCGAGCTCTCGCTCTGCTCAACGCTTGGCTCTATATCGTCGTCAATCGGATCGGGAATCGAGGTATGACCGAGCACCCTCTCGTATCCGCCCTTTGTGGGCTTGCCTGTTTGACGGGGTTGCGGCACGGGCGATTCGGGTTGGAAGTCCTCGAGATCGTCATCATAAATACGCTGTGTAACGCTCTTTTTGGTCTTCGCTCCTTTGTTGTCCCCCTTTGCCCTATTCTCTGTCTCTTTTGCTATTCTCTTTTCATTTGCCTGTTGCTTTTTCTGTTCCTTGGCTATTCTCTGATTTTCCACAATGTCTATTCTGGCCTGCTCAAGTGCCTTTTTGGGGCTCCAAATCGAGTTGAATATTACAAGTTGGAAGAATGTGAATAGGTTGGACATACCCCAGTAGAAACCAACACCTGCCGGTAGCGAGAATGTAATCCATACCGAAATTAGCGGCATTGTGAACATTAGGCTCTTGGAAGTTGCCGCCGCCGCATCGCTTTGAGGCTGGCTCTTTGTCTGGTAGTAGCTCTGCATAAATGCCGTTACACCGGCGAATATCGGGATAAATAGCAATGTGTTAATTGCAAAGGAAGGATTGTCCGCAAGATTTATTCCAAAAAAGTTGTAGTCGAGCGGTACAAATGTCGAGGGAAGTATTCCCTGCGATACAAGCAGGTCGAAGTTTTCAAAAAGTGCCTCGGCTATTGTAACTTCGGCGGTCGGCGACTCTGTTGCCAAAACACCAAGCTTTAAAGTGCTGTCGATAGCGGCAATTGTCTCGGTAGAAAGCTTCGAAATATAGGTAAGCGGCATACGAATTATCTTATATAGTGCAAATAGTATTGGCATCTGCACAAGTAGCGGCAAACATCCCGATGCCACCGAAATGCCGTGCTCTTTGTATAGGCTGCTAAGTGCCATGTTGTATTTATTGCGGTCGTTGCCGTATTTTTTTCTTAGAATTTCTTCATACGGACGAATTTTCATCTGCTTTATTGTGTTTTTGTGGGTTATTAAGGATAGCGGCGACAGCACTATTTTGATAAACAAGGTAAACAAAATAATACCTACGGCATAGCTTCCCGCAAGCTCAACAGCGTAGCTGAGCAGTGAACCTAAAGGATGGTTCAATATAGCATCAAAATTAATCAAGATTAACCCCCTGATAGCCGACATGCACAGTCGACTTCATAATAAAATGTAGAGTTTACTTTTAAATAAGCATTTATAAACTCTTTAAAAAGCCAAAATGCATCTTGCACTTTGGCAGTTTTTCAGGCTATGGTACCGGATCGTAATAATCCCTCTTACTAAAGGGGTGGCAACGCATAACCCTGCAAATTGTGAGCCACGAGCCCTTGAGAGCACCGTGCTTTTCAAGTGCCTCAAGGGCATATTGCGAGCATGTGGGATAATATCTGCAACTCGGAGCCTTTAAAGGCGATATATGCCGCCTATAAGCTCTAACCGCCGACATTAACAGTTTCTTCACATAAAATCCCCGCTTCGGCAAGGCGCTTTTGCATTGCCGCTGTAATCACGCCACACTTCATGTGGGGCGTTCGCCCTCTTGCTACAATTACAATGTCGTACCCACGCATAATGCGAGGTTCTAAAACTCTGTAGCTCTCTTTGATAACCCGTTTTGCACGGTTTCTTTGTACAGCTCCACCTACTTTTTTGCCGACCGTAATGCCGAGCATGTTCCGGTCCCGCCTGCTCTTGCGGTAGTAGATGACAAAATTGCGGTCGACAAGGCTCTTTCCCCTTGCATACATTCGGTGAAAGTCTCTGTTTTTTTTCATAGAATCGGTAAAAAGCATGAAACCTCCGAAAAGCCTACTTGCGGTATTGCGTGTACAAAAAATGAGCATAGCGTTCAGCTATGCTCCGACACAGCATCTCTGTCGATATTTTGTTAATTTAAGCGGAAAGACGTGCTCTTCCCTTTGCACGGCGTGCCGTTATAACGCTACGGCCGTTTCTCGTCCTCATTCTGCGGCGAAAGCCATGAACTCTTGCTCTGTGACGCTTTTTAGGTTGATAAGTTCTCTTCACGATGTACACCTCCTTGCTTTTGTAAAGCAAAAAATATTATACAATAGACTTACTGCTAAAGTCAAGAAAAAGCAGTAAATCTATGTAAAATTTTCTTAAAATATGCCTAATTTCCCCAAAAACAGCCTCTAAGAGGCAAAATACCGTTATAATCGAGCTCTTAATAGGCGGCATTTAGCCAATCGGGGTACTGCTTATTTGTTGTAAAGTGTCCAAATTTCTCCGAGCAATATTTGGCAAGCTTTACTCTCGCTTCGTGTGTTGATATGTCTGCTGTTAGCTCTTTGGGCAGATTGTGCGAAAACGGGCAGGAGGCCATGCACAGGCCGCAGTCCGAGCCAAAATGCATCCACATAGAAAGGCAGGTCTCGTCTTCAAAGCCTGAAGTTTCGTCCTTTATTGCCTGAGGTGGGCATGTCCGCTTGCACCTTGAACATAGCTTGCAAAAGTCCGCAATGTATGGGCGCTCGACTGCACTCTCTATTAACGGAATGTTTGTCGAAACCATGCCGAGCCTTATTCTTGAGCCAAACTCCTTTGTTACAAGCAGTCCGCTCATGCCGACATCGCCAAGCCCTGCTTGCTCGAATACCCTCGGGAGAGGGAATAGGTAGTTGCCATCCATGTTGTTTCGTGCTTCGTAGCCGAGCGATCTTATATAATATGCAAGCACCATGCCTATTATGGCGGCATCTACATAGCCCTTTGTAACGGCGACCGACTGCGTAACAGAAGGGGCTGTATCTATCAGATCCTCCTCCATTTCGACATAAAAGCATATGCCGTACTTGTAGGACGGCACTATCTCCTTGCCATACTCCTGAGCCGGCCTGCCCTTGTGGGAGTAGTAGTTGTAATCTTTAAGCTTTGTTATGGCAACCCCTCGAGCGCCGTAGTACTTTGCAAGACCTGTTATTACCTCTGTAAATGTCACCGCATCGCCTTCGACTTTTTTCTCCGACGGACTGCCGCTCGAAAGCGCCTTTATGTCTGCCAAAAACTCAAAGGCGGCATTCGGAATGGGGGATATTAGCTCATTAAACATTGCGGCATCGTCGCCCCCCATTATGCCACGTGCCCTAACTTCGCTGTCGAACTCGAGTTTTTCGGGATTCTTTTTATAATAATGCTCGTGCATGTGTGTCCCCTCGCCGTAGGAAGCCCTTGCAAAAAGTATGTCTCTTTCGTCTTTTCTCGGAAAAGTTTTATCCATAATAAAAATCACCCCTTCTTTTTGAAATTATATCAGATAGACATAGTAAAATCAAGCTAATTGTAATGCCGACTTTCTTTATACTATTCTTGCTTGGCTGTTTACTTTTATACTGTATCAGTGTATAATATATGGTAATTATACGTATAAAAAGGGGGAATTGATATGAAGGTTGTAGTGCTTGGAGGAAATGCCGCAGGAATGTCCTGTGCGGCGAGGTTAAAGAGGAAGATGCCCTCTGCCGAGGTAATTGTTTTTGAAAAGACAGAGGAGGTCTCCTACGGCGCATGTGGTCTGCCACATTATATAGCAGGTGAGACCGAAACGCTCGATATGATGCGTGCACGCTCGCCTGAGGAGTTTAGAGAGGGCGGCGTTGTTCTGAATTTAAACTGTGAGGTCGTGGGTTTTGATGCGGATAAAAAGTCTGTTGAAATAAAAAACAACAAGACGGGTGAAGTTTTTTGCGAGAGTTACGATAAGCTTGTAATATCTACGGGGTCCTCCCCAAAAAGCCCACCTTTCGAGGGGGCCGATTGCGCCTATACCCTTAAAACGCTCGAAGATGGCGACATGATTAAAAATGCAGCGGCAAAGGCAAAAAAGGCCGTTGTTATAGGAGCCGGTTATATAGGCATGGAGGTCGCCGAGGGGCTTAAAATCGCAGGGCTCGATGTCACCGTTATAGAATTTAATCCGAGAGTTTTGTCGGCAGGCTTTGACGAGGAATTTTCCAAAGCGGCAGGCGAGGCACTGATCGAAAACGGGGTCGATTTAAGGCTTTCCGAAAGGGTTATTAAAATCGAGCCGACAGCCGTTACGACAGATAAAGGGGTATACCCTTGCGACTTTACAGTTCTTGCGGCCGGAGTTTCTGCCAATACCGAGGCATTTGCAGGCAAGATAGACATGCTCAAAAATGGCGCAATTATTGTAAACGACAAGATGGAGAGCTCGCTTGCCGATGTATATTCGGCAGGGGACTGTGCCACCGTTATTCATAAAATTTTAAAAAAACCCATGTTCTTGCCGCTCGGCACAAATGCAAACAAGCAAGGCCGCATGATAGCCGATATATTGTCGGGCAAAGACCTTCGCTTACCGCCAGCTCTCGGCTCGACAATGCTAAGGGTCTTCGACCTTGAAATAGCAAGGGCAGGACTGTCACTCGCCGAAGCCGAGGCGGCAGGGCTGAATGCGGCTGCGGTCACTGTCGAGGCAGGTAGCCATGCAGGGTATTATCCTGGGTCTGTGCCGCTTACAATCAAGGTCACTTACAATAAGGAAACAAAGGTCATTATCGGGGCTCAAATGATGGGCAAAGGCGAGTGCGCTCTGCGTATGCATGTCTTCTCTGTCGCAATAGATCGGGAAATGACTGCCGAGGAACTGACATACTGCGACCTTGGCTATGCGCCCCCCTTTGCAGGGGTCTGGGACGCCGTTCAACAGGCAACAGGCGTTATAAAATAAACGCTAAGCATACCACAGGCTTCAATAAGTGCTCCTCCGCATGGGGCATTGAGGGGGATTTGTGCAGCACTTTGCCTTGGGTGGGAAGACTTGAACATGGTCGCCTGTGGGCAGTCCCTTTTTGG
>CAYJFK010000039.1:0-22552 GCA_964369475.1 uncultured Oscillospiraceae bacterium
GGAATTTAACGCCAGGGGGCACCCTGATGGTGCCCCCTCGCCGCTCCCCCTCCTTTCGAAGGGGCCTGATTTAAGTTGTTTCTCCAGTAAAAAGTGCTGTCGCAAATGGTACACCATTTGCGACAGCACTTTTACTAATTTATATTACTGAACTTCTGTGATGCTCTCTGCTGCTATTCTTCCGTATACTAAAACGTCTGTGATAGCGCAAGAACCAACACGCTCGGAACCGTGTGTCGAGCCTGTAACCTCACCTGCGGCGTATAGGCCTTCGATGATGTTGCCCTCTGTGTCGACAACCTCTGCATTAGGTGTGATCTTGATACCGCCCATTGTGTGGTGAACTGTGGGCGATCCCTTTAGAATGAACCAAGGGCCTTCGTGCATTTCCTGCATACCGTACTCACGGCCAAACTCGTCGTTGTTATTTGCAATACCCTCGTTGTACTTGTCGAGCGTTGCTTGTAGTGCTACGGGGTCGATGTCGTAGTGGTTTGCAACTTCTTCGAGTGTGTCTGCTTTAAAGAATACGCCTTGCTCAAGGGATGCCTTGTAAACATCTGCGTATGTCTCCTCAAGACCAAGTCTGTCGGCTACTGCCTGATTGTAAACAACATATACATAGTCGCCTTCTTGAGCGATGATCTCAGCCGCTCTGTACTTACGTGTCGAGAACTCGTTAACAAAACGCTCGCCGCCTTGGTTGATGTACATGTGGCCTTCGTTTGTCCAGTTAGGTGCTTCGATAGAAGTGAATACGCCGGTTACAGGATTGTTAAATGGGTAAAGCTGGATTTGCTCCATGTTTTGTAGCTGTGCGCCGATCTCTTGAGCCATTAGCATACCGTCGCCTGTGATACCGACAGCATTACTTGTGGGCATTTCTGCACCAAGCGAAGCCCAGATTGTGTTGTACTGCTCACGCATTTCAACATTTGCGCCAAAGCCGCCAGTTGCAAGGATAACGCCGCCTGTTGCCGAGATAACAGCAGTGTCGTCACCTGCCGATACGTTAATGCCCGTTACACGGCCGTTCTCGTCTTGAACAAGGGAATCGCCCTTAACTTCTGTTATGATTTCAACGCCAAGCTCTATTGCCTTGTCCTCAAGTGTAGCTACAAGAGCCGCACCGTGGCCTATCGGTAGAACCTGTCTTTGAACGCTGTGGCCGCCCTCTTGACCGAGGTAGCCATCTGTAAACTCAACCCCTACAAAGTCACGTAGCCAGTGAGTTGTGTCTGCACTGTACTCTGCCATTCTGTAAAGAACGTCGTAGTCTGCAAGCTCGTCGCCTGCTGCATATAGGTCATCTGCAAATAGCTCTGCGCTGTCCTCGATGCCCATCTCGTCTTGTAGCCATGTGCCTGCCGCCGCAAACTCGCCGTGAGCCATTATTGTGTTACCGCCAACAAATGGCATCTTCTCGATAATAACGACCTCTGCACCGTTAGACTTTGCTTCGATAGCAGCTGTAAGACCTGCACCGCCGCCGCCAAGTATAACAACATCATATGTTGCATCTTCAAGAGTAACGCCGCTCTCGGCAGAAACTGCCGTTTGTAGTAGCGATACATCGACACCTGCCTCTGTTAGAGCCGCAGTTGCCGCATTTATTATAGCTGTCGAGGAGAATGTAGCACCTGCTGCCATGTCAACATTAAGGGACTGACCATCTACAATGTTCTGTGGAACATCGCTAATAGCCTTGTCGGAAATACCGGCCGATTCTGTGTGCTCTGTTACAACAACATTTGTTATAGCATCTTCAGATAGTGTTACCTCAACAGTAACAGGGCCGTGGTAGCCTTCTGCGGTAGCTGTGTATGTACCTGCTGGGTAGATGCCTTCTGCGCCGCCCTCTGATTCTACAACAGCATCGTCTACGGGTAGATCCGCAGGCTCTTCTGCTGTCGAGCAGGCCGCAAGGGAAGCGAGCATGGAAATTGCGATTAGAATTCCAAATAGTTTCTTCATTTTGTTCCTCCTAAAAATATCTGTCGGCTATTATTGTTTGTGCTGTCAGCACTTGTTTAGCCGTAAACAATTGCGATTATATCACATTTAATTCACATGTCAAGCTTTTTGAAATTTTTGTCTAAAACAAACAAAAACTAATATTATTTCAATTTTTGATAAACTTATTGAATTGAAATTCATATTTTTAAAATCAAAATAGCTAAAAAACCCTCTTGCACCAATCGGTTACAAGAGGGGTTTTTCGAAATTGTAAAGACCTATATCAAAAATGCGCCATATTTTGCAAAGTTCTTATAAACTACAAATCAAACCCTAAAAAACCTATTAGTGTAGGGTCACCTTAGAGCAAAATTTTGGTAGACGAGTCGCTGCTTGTCAGCAGATCTTGCTTTGCACTCGAGGAGATAATTAATCTTTGGGCTTTACATTTGTGCTGATTTTACGCCACATTTTGATCGATATAAGAAAAGTAGCAAATGCAGAAATGGTCTGAGCTAAGAACATTCCGCTCACTCCCATTGCGCTGGAAAGTATTACAAAAAATAAAATCGGGAAAACTATTGACTCTAAGCTCATTAGTATAATGGACTCTTTGGGCTTTTCAAATGAGGTTAAAAAAGTGCCTACTACTAAGTTGAACCAGTTAAAGAGATAAGACGGCGCATAGAGCAGTAGCCCTGAAACTGCAATTTCAATCATTTGCTCCTCGCCTTTGCTTGCAAAGAGTGCTACCAATTCTTCGGGAAAGAGTAGCATTATGCTAAGTGCGACGACAGAAATCGAAACTGCGATAGCAGAAACTTTTTTAAAGGTTTCGTTAACTCTGTCATGATTTTGCGCTCCGAAGTTGTAGCTTACAATGGGCTGAACGGAGGTTATAACACCAAAAATGACCGGCATTAAGAGCATTTCGATATAGGATATAATCGACATGGCCGCCACCCCGTTTGCACCTGCAATAAATAGCATTATTGCATTTGTCAGCATCGACATAAGGGAGCCTGATATATTGGCAAAAAAGTCCGAGCTGCCGTTATATATAATCATCTTCAAATCTTTAAGAGGAATTTTAGGCGTGGTAAATTTTAAATCAAGCTTGTTTCCTATAAAAAATGATATAGACAAAACCGAACCGATCGCCATGCTCATTACTGTCGACAGTGCAGCATAATAAATACCAAGCCCTAAGTGCGCTATAAAATACCAGTTAAATGCAATGTTTAAAAGCGAGGTTAGAACATTTATCCATGTGCTTTGTTTAACTTTGCCGCATATTAAAAGAAAATTATCAAAAGCAAACATAGGGGCAACAAAGGGAATTGCAGGAATAAATGCCTTTGTGTAGTCGTAGGCAAGAGCAGCAAGGCTTTGATCTTTTATAAAGGTAAATATAATATCCCGTGCAAAAAAGTTCGCCAAAACCGCAATAACAGTTCCGAGAGCAAAAATTATTGCCGTGCTTGCAGAAAAAACTCTCGAAGCGTTTTTCCTGTCACCTTGACCGAGCAATACCCCAATGCGCACACTCGATCCGCTCGCTATTAGGTCGATCAGTCCAAAGACAATCATGTTTACAGGCATAATAAGGTTTACAGCTGCAAGAGCGTCACTTCCAAGGAAGTTGCCCATAAAAATGCCGTCAATTACCATGTTTAAGGAGGCTACAATCATGGTTATAATTCCGGGGATCGCTAGTTTTGCTATTAGTTTTCCGATTGGCATGGTGCCATAGTCATTGTTGTTCATCAGTTCTCCAAATTTGTTAGTTGTTTGTTATATTGCTATATGGTAAATTAATTATAAGAACATTCGCTCGATTACATTTGTAACAACGCTCTTTGCGTTTATAGCTATATTGTTCAATATTGCGCTATCAAGCCCTAAAAATACAGCACAAAGAATTTCGGCATTTTCCGTAACATTAAAGCCCTCTTTAAATGCCTTTATCGAAAGCCCGTGATGCAGATACTCTTTTAATGAGTTTAGCATATCTTGGTTGGAGCTATCGACTATCTCTCTAATTTCGGGTATTCGCACTGCTTGTAAACTTGTTTCGGCAAAGATTTTGCGAAGCTCGTCGTTTGTTTCGTAGCCGTCTATAAGCTCGTAGCACATGCTCAGCAGTAGTTGCTTGTATTGCTCAGGGTCTGTAACTTGCCGTATCTGTTCAATTTCGCTCGAAAAGTCCGTTATATAATACTGCCTTACAATTTCAATCAAAACCTGTTCTTTACTGTCGAAAAAGTGGTAAAAGGAAGATTTGGTAACACCTACATTTTTGCAAATCATGTTGATAGATGCCTTTTCGTACCCGACCGTTGCCATAAGCTCATACATAGAGAGCAGTATTTTTTCCGCTGTATTGTGTGACATATTTACCTCCAATTAATGTACTGACCGTTTGGTACGATAACAATATAACAACACTTTTAAGCTTTGTCAAGATCATTTTTGCAGTTTTTATTTATTTAACAATTAGTTCACAATCAGTAGCTTCCAAACTTATACCAAAATAAAAGAGGTGATACGAAACAATCGTATCACCTCAGACTAGAGAAAAAGATAAGATCAAGCCCCTTCGAAAGGAGGGGGAGCGGCGAGGGGGCACCATCAGGGTGCCCTCTGGCGTTAAATTCCCGCCCCGAGGGCGTCAAAATCAGCGCCAGCTGATTTCCTCAGCTTGGAGAAAACGCTTTTTCTCCAAGCTGAGGTGATACGAAACAATCGTATCACCTCGAATGGGAGAGTGGGGCTTGCCCACATGGACGGAGTTAAATCCAACCCATGTCGCTATTTTTTCCTTATTCTATTGGTAGGCCGTTTAATTTCAAAAAGCTAAGCTTGTCCATATATCCTCGTTGAAAGACAATCTTGCCATCGACAATATGAAAAAATCCGCAACCCCTAAAGCCTTTTGGATCTTTCCATTCCATTATTGCCCACTCGTTGTCCATAAAAATATTGTCCAAAATGCAGACCATCTCGGCCGTTTCAAATTCTTCTACAAAGCGCTGATAAATAGCACTCTTGCCAACAACAGGCTCGGTTACGACCTGATGGTTTGTCGCATCAATACTGTAAAACTCCGACAGTTCTTTTGCCTTTGCACAGTTGAATGTGTCGATCCAGTTTAGCAAAATTTCCTTTGGCGACAGCTCGCCGCCAATTTTGCGAGTGTATAAAACCCTGCTACCGCCCTCGCCCTCTACTATGCCGCTATTTACAAAGCCCATCTTTTGATAAAATCTGTTGGCCCTCGGCGAGGTTACAAAGCATTCGAGTTTGATTTCGTCATACTTAGTAAATAAATTTTGCGTTGCATAGGCTATCAGTTTTTGAGCAATGCCCTTGCCCCAGTAGGGGAGATCGACAGATAGGCCTTGTATCTCGTTTTTATCTGTAAACAAAAATCCTATAATTGTCTCTCGGTCTAATATAATCGTTGCATTGTCGTAGATTGAAGATAGGTCGCTGTCGCAAGCACCGCTATTTATATAGTTGTCGGCAGTCTCATCGCCAAGATGTGTCCGCTCGTACAGATCGACAATTTTGCGCCCAAGTGCAAGCAAATCGACCTTGTCTGCCTCTGTTGCTTTTCTTATTGTGTAGCTCATATTTCCTCCAATGTGTTTCTTGTTATTTTACCTTGAAGCTATTAACTAATATTTAAATATACCCATTATACATTTTTTTTGAGAATTTCAAAGAGAAAGTTAATCATCTAAAAAACTTTTATCCAAACTGCTATTTATTTGCTTTTGTGTTATAATAAGAAAAAAGGAGGTTTTGCTATGTGTACATCTATTTCGTGGAACAATGGAGATTTTTATATCGGTAGGAATATGGATATTAGCTTTGATTTCGACAGAAAAGTTGTGGTAGTGCCAAGAAATTATCCGTTTGCATTTAAAGAAATGCCGACACCGGACAGTCACTATGCCATAATGGGTGCGGCCATGGTAGTTGATAACTACCCACTTTTTGCCGAAGCGGTAAACGAAAAAGGACTCTATATGGCAGGGCTTAATTTTCCTGATATGGCACAGTACAACAAAAGCGAGAAGGGAGTGGACAATGTTTCTGTTATAGAATTTATTCCCTATATCCTATGCAAAGCAGACAGCGTAAAATCGGCAACAGAGCTTTTGGAGAGCATAAACATAACCGATAGACCATTTATGCCAAGTCTGCCAATACCGACACTGCATTTTATCATCTCGGATAAAAGCGGCTCGGTAGTTGTTGAGTGCACAAAAACGGGGATGCATATATACCAAAACAAAACAGGGGTAATGACAAATAACCCCTCCTTTGACATGCAAATGCACAATCTAAACAACTATATGCACATATCAAATAAAAACCCTCAAAACAACATGACAGATGAAATAGAGCTTAAGACATACTGCATGGGAATGGGTGGACTTGGGCTACCGGGGGATTATTCATCACAGTCGAGATTTGTAAAAGCATATTTCCTAAAGGCAAATGCCGTTGCCGAGAAAACAGAAAGCGCATCGGTTTCTCAAATGTTCCACATGTTAGATGGGGTTGCTATGGTGCGAGGTAGTGTTATGGAGGGCGACAACTATGATATAACGGTCTATTCGTGCTGTATCAATGCAGATAAGGGAATATATTATTTTAAAACATACGACAGTAGCGCAGTCTCTGCCGTTCATATGCATAACGTAGATCTTGCAGGCGGCGAGCTTGCGATCTATCCGTATAGCACAAATAATCAGATTTTTAATGTTAACTAACTTTTTTCACAGACTGCTTATTAGAATTTAATGTGTAAAAACAGGAAGTAATTTCTGTTCGGGTGTTGTATAATACAGTTAAAGGCTAGGGTGACCCCTGCAAATCCGAACCGTTTCAAACATGCTGTGCCGCACTGTACCTTCGTTAGTGCCGCTTGAAAGGCAACAAGCATTCCTGCACGGCACTGCCTTGTCACAGTACGGCACAGCATGTTTGAAATCCTGCGGACTTTAGGAGCGGTATGCCGTCTTGTAGCGAGGCATAGCTCCGCAGGAATGCTTGTTGCCTTTCAAGGAGCTATAACGAAGCTACGGGGCGGCATACCACTCCTAAAGCGGTTCGGATTTACAGGGGGCACCCTAAACTAAAATTTTAGGTTTAGCCTTTAATATAAGAAAAAGGAATGTTAAAAATGCCTACTACATATCTACCAAAGCATCATGCAGTGCTATATAGTTCGATCGTCAAAAGCGTGTTAGAAATAATGGGCAGCCAAGCTATTGATGACATAAAGGAAATGACAAGGGCATACGGTCGAGATAGGGCGGTTAGAATGGCGAAAAGAGCTATTCATGATGGTCTGGAGTTAAATGCACTTTCCTATCTCTCCTACGGAGAACTCGATGTGCCGGCCGGTTTGGTTGTAAGAACGAGCGACCTTGACGGTGATAGCGCAGTTCAGACAACAACTAAATGTGCATGGCACGACGCTTGGGAGGGGGCAGGTCATTTGGAGTTTGGAAAAATCTTTTGCGAAGTTTTCGACGAGGCACTCGCTGAAGGGTTTCATAAGGATGTAAACATGAAAGTACCTGTTACAATTACGACCGGAGACAAGCATTGCAAGTTTGTTTTTGAAAACTCTAAGTTTACAGAGCAAGATAGAGTAACACTTGCTAAACGCAATGAAAAACTGCAAAAATCTGCCACAAAGCCCTTTATTTATCACATGGGGCATCTATACAGTTTTATGTCGAAGGAACTTGAAAACAGATACCAAGCAATGAGCAAGGAAATTATGAAAAATGCGATGAAAATATATGCCGAGCATTACGACCACAGCGTTGTGGAGGATATTTTGAAGATGCAAGATGTGGATTATTCGAGCATATCCGATTACAAGTCGAATTTGAGCTGATATTTTAGTTTAAAAAATATAAGAAACAGGTGATACTGTGAAAACGGAATTTTCCAATATATCAAATGAAGAAATGTATCAAGCGGTAGCGCAAAATAACGATAGCTACGATGGGCTGTTTTTCTATGCGGTAAAGTCTACCGGTATATATTGCAGACCTTCTTGCAAGTCCAAAATGCCCAAAGAGGAAAATTTGGAATATTTCAAAACATCGGAAAATGCAAAGTTGGCAGGATATAGGCCGTGCAAGAGGTGCAGGAGCGATCTGCTCGACTATAAACCAATGCAAGAAATTGCACAAAGGGTGAAAGTGCTTATAGATGATATGTTTCAGGAGGTCGAAGACCTAAACTCGGAGATGGGCAAAATCGGGCTGTCTCGCAAGCGAATGGTAGAGGTCTTTAAAGATGAGTACGGTGTCACACCGAGCGGCTATGTGAGCGATTTGCGCTATAAAGAAGCTAAGCGGCTACTGGAGGAGAGTGATATGGAGGTTATAGATATAGCATACTCTGTCGGTTTTGGTAGCCTGTCGGCCTTTTATAAGTTTTTTAAAGAAAGGGCTGGTATGTCTCCTGCGGCATTCAGAAAGGTAAGTAGAAAATGAGCAGATTAGAGAGTGTTACCAACGAAAATTTTGCAATATACGAAACAAAGCTTGGACACTTTAAGGTGAAATATATAGGGGATGAGATTACATTTTTAAAGAGAATAGAGAGCGAAGATGTAGAGAATTTCGGAGTTAAAACGGAGCTGACAGATAAGCTGTATAGTCAACTGTGCGAGTATTTAGACGGCAAAAGAGAGTGCTTTGACCTGCCGTTAAAACTTGTCGGAACAGAGTTTCAGAAAAAGGTGTGGCAAGCTCTTTGCGATATTCCGTATGGAGAGACGAGGAGCTATAAAGATGTAGCAATTGCAGTAGGCAACCCAAAGGCAAGCCGAGCTGTTGGCATGGCGAACAACAAAAACCCGATAAATGTAATCGTGCCCTGCCACAGAGTGATCGGAGCTTCAGGCAAGCTTGTAGGTTATGCAGGAGGGCTTTCCATGAAGGAGTTTTTGCTCGATGTAGAAAAAGGAAAATAGATTTAAAGTTAAGGAGGAATTATGAGTAAATACATAGTTCTATTTGAAGTAACACCAACAGATGAGGGCAAGGCGAGATACCTTGAACTTGCAGCTCAGCTTAAACCGATGCTAAGCGGATTTGACGGATTTATCAGCGCAGAGCGGTTTCAAAGTTTAAACGATGAGCGAAAACTGTTATCCATGAATGTGTGGGAGAGCGAAGAAGCAGTAGCAAGATGGCGCACGATGGCAGAGCATAGAATGAGCCAACTAGAGGGCAAGACAAAGCTCTTTGAGAGCTATAAAATATCTGTTGTAAGCGTTGTAAGGGAGTATACCGATAAAGATAGAGAGCAAGCACCGAGCGACTCCAACGAATATTTCGGTTAGCGTGGGAATGCTCATGCTCTAAGCGTAAAAGGGCCAAGCACATACCGCACCTTGCCGCACTACGCCTCCTGTACCACTGGGCGGCTCGCTCGCTCCTGTGGGAGCGAGAGCCTTTGCGGCAAGCAGATGGTACAGGTAGGCATAATCGTATGCGCCACTTAAAACGCACATATACCGTAGCACGGCATAGGCCGCAAAGGCGCACGCAAAATGAAACCGATGTAAAATTAAAGCAGAAGCATTTTGCGTGCAGAGCCGCCCGCTCCCCAAATAGGGCGGCAGGGGTAAAGTGCTGTACTGCGCCCCGTCCTCTTTGGCAGGTTTACGAAAGACAGGGATAGAGGCACAATTTTTTGAGCCTCTATCCCTGTCTTTATAGCTGTAAAAACCTATTCAATGACCGTCAATTTAAAATTGCACACTTTGTCACCGTCACCTATTGTCTTTGTCCTACCCCATACTATTTTGGGGTGCATGTCGCCGTAGACAATATCATCCCCTCGGCAAAATGCCTTTGTTATCTCGGGATAGCCGTATTTGGTGCATATATCGCTATATGGGCACTTTGTCATGTCAAAATGCATCTCTCTGCTCGACAGCTCGTGAAAAGTAGCGGCAAAGTTCTGCCGAGTGCCGAAGTTTTTCTTTGTCATATTGCCAAACATCATGGGCACCTTTTTATAAACAAAGGGTATCTTCATGAGCTTTTTGACCATATTTGCCGCAACTTCGCTTCGCCATTTAATAAAAGCAAAGTTAAATTCGAGCGCCTTATCACGGCTTATACCATTTTTTATCTGCGCATCTAAAAGGGCGATGCAAGGATATATTTTTACATGAGTATGAGGTCGCATAGCCTTTGCCTCGTCTTTGTTTTCACTGCAAAGCTCGTCGAACCGAGCAAACGATGCGCCTGCTATTTTCAAGCCCTTTTCCTTTCCGTAAAACCTTATCAAATGCTCCTTCGCCTGTTCCAAAAATCTATTTTTTGCCATTTCTACACCTTCTTAACAATTTTGCTCTTAAAATTACATGCGCAACCTACGCATTAATTGACAGGCATTAGTGTCCAGTTAGAGCTCTCGGTCTGGAGTCTTATCATGTTTGCATAGTCCGCAGAGCGCTCCAACATCTCGCTGTGAGTGCCGGTCGACGATACCCTGCCTTCCTTTAGCAAGACGATTTTATCTGCACCTGCAATGGTTCTCATCCTGTGGGCAATTACTATAACTGTCTTACCCTTTGTAAGCCTTGATATTGCCTGCTGAACCTTGCTTTCGTTTTGTATATCGAGCGAAGATGTAGCCTCGTCTAACAGGACTATCGGAGCGTCCTTTAAAAGTGCACGTGCAATAGATAATCTCTGCCGTTCACCACCTGACAGCTTCGAGCCGTTTTCGCCGATTAGCGTGTTGTAGCCGTCGGGCATATTCAAAATAAAATCGTGGCACATGGCATTTTTTGCCGCCTCGATAACCTGCTCGTCGGTAGCACCCTTCCTGCCTATGCGTATGTTTTCCATAACGGTGTTGTTAAAGAGCGTAACATCTTGAAATACAATGGATACCTCCTTTAGGAGAGTCTCGGGATCGACCTCATTAACATCTTGATCGCCGATAGTTATCTTTCCGCTCGTAACATCCCAAAAACGTGCCGCAAGCTTCATTGCGGTAGTCTTTCCGCCCCCTGAAGGCCCGACAAGTGCTGTAACCTCGCCCTGTTTTGCGGTAAAAGTAACATTATCAAGCACGGTTTCGCTCGTGTCGTAGGCAAAGCTAATGGAGTCAAAATGTATGTCGTAGCCCTTTGGTGTCATGCTCTCCTTGCCTGTCTGAATTTTAGTATCCTCAAATTCCTTCATGCGCTCTACGCTCTTTAGCGTAATGAAAATTCCACCAAGGTTGACAAGTGCGCCTGCAAGGGGATCGTAAATCCTCGAAGCTATCATAAGAAATACGAGAAAAGTCAGAATGTCGACCTCTCCTGTCGCAAGGAGCGTAACACCTGTTATCATGGTGGTAGCTATACCGAGCTTCAATATCATCTGCGCTGAACTTACAAGAGTGCCCATTACAAACTCCGACTTTATGCTTGCCTTTTCAAAGTTGTCGAAATGCCTGTCCATTATACGAAGATGAGCGTTTTCTCTGTTGTTTGCCTTAATATCCTTCACATTTTCAAGGCACTCTTGAATTTTATCAAGATATGTAAGCTGAATTTCCTTTGATTTTACTACAAAATGCGTCTGAAGCCCTTTGCTTGCAATGCAGAGGATAAAGGAGACGGGAATGACCCAAGTTAGCGATATGGCAAGCCTTGTATCGAATATAAACATGCTAAATCCCATTATTATAGTCGAGATAATCGAGCCAAAAAATCCGGGAATAAAGTGCGAAAAGGCATTTTCCATCATGGTAACATCGCTAAGCAGTGTGTTTGTTACATCGCTTAAATCCTTTTTACCAAAGAAAGAGAGCGGCAATTTGCGCAGTGTTTCAGCAAGAGATATGCGCAGGTTGGCGCTTTCGTCATAGGCTGAGATATAGCAGAAATTATATTGGAGGTAGTATAGAATTGTTAGGAGTGCAAATATAAAAATTCCGTAGCCTATGTATAGCATAATGCTGTATATAGGGTTTTCGCCCTCGAGCAGTGGCAGAAGTGTACCCTTTATGAAGTTGTAAGAAATGGCACTGACTGCCATTATGGCAAGGTTTATAAAAACCGTTATTATACTCGCCTTTAAAAGTTCGCTTGCACCCTTGCTTGTAAGGGCGAAGGTCTTTTGCAGATATTTTTTCATAGCCTGTACTAAACGACATATCAGCCGTTTAGTTTCACCTCGCTTTCGTTCCAGATAAAGGCATTGTTATACTCTCTCCACATCTCGCTATACAGCCCATTTTGACTTACAAGCTCATCGTGACTTCCTTGCTCGTGTATCTTGCCGTCCGCTATTACATAGATTAAATCGGCATTTCTAATGGTCGACAGTCTGTGTGCAATCATTAAAACGGTCTTGCCCTTGGTAAGCTCACTCATGGCAAGCTGGATTTGATGCTCGTTTTCAGGATCGGCAAAGGCCGTTGCTTCATCGAGCAAAATTATAGGTGCATCACGCAAAATTGCCCTTGCGAGTGCTATTCTTTGAGCCTCGCCGCCCGAAAGGTAAACACCTTTTGTGCCGTATACGGTGTCGATTCCATTTGGAAGTTTTGCTATAATATCGTCACATCTTGCGGCGGTAAGGGCTTTTTTAACCTCCTCGGGGGTTGCATCTTGCTTGCCCTCACGCAGATTATCCAAAATGCTCGCCTTGTATAGGTTGGTGTTTTGGAAAACAAACGAAATGTTATTCATAAGCTCGGCATTTTCTATATCTCGTACATCAATGCCGCCAATCTTCACAGTGCCGCTATCTACATCCCAAAAACGAGGGATAAATGTCGCAAGAGTAGTTTTACCACCACCCGACGGGCCTACAAAGGCAACTGTCTGCCCTTCTTTAATATTGACCGTAACATTGTCTATCGCCTTTTTGTCGCTATTCGGATATGTAAAAGAGACATTTTCCAAAGAAATATCGGCCCCCTGAGGCACTTTCGGAGAGGCAGGCTTTTCGAGCGCCCTTTCGTTTAATATACCCTCTATTCGACCGACCGCATCGCTTGCGAGCATGGAGTGTTGCATTACCCACATTATTTTCATTAACATAAGAGAGGACACGGGGGTGAATATAAGATAAAAGAAAAAGTTTAGAAAAAAGTCCATGCCGTCACTCTGACCGCTTATTAGCAAAATAGAGCTTACCACTAAAAAAATGGGAGTGCTTGCAAGGAAAACCTGAAAGAGTGTCATGGGCATTCTCATGCGATAGGCATAGCCTGACACGTCATTTTTATAGCTCTGGATAACACCGTGGAAACGTTCGAAGGAAAAAACACTTTGGTTAAATGTCTTAACGACAGGTATACCACGCACATATTCGGTAGCTTCGCTATTCATATTCTCGAGTGCAGTTTGATATTGCCTTATCCTCTCAGGCTGATCTTTGCCCATGCCCGACATCATGGAAACTGCACCCAGTATAAGGGGGAGAAGGCTTATAAGCCCAAGTCGCCAGTCAAAGATAAAGAATACCGTTATAACGACTATCGGCGTTACGTATGCCCCGATTAAATCGGGTAGCTGGTGTGCAAGATAGGATTCTGTTGCAGCGGCGCTGTCGCTTATAACCCTGCGAAGCTTTCCGCTTCCTGTGCTGCTAAAAAATCCGAGCGGCAATGTCATAATATGGTTTAGCGCTCTTTTTCTCATGTTTGTAGCAATGCGAAATGCCGCTATATGGGTGAACATCAAGGCCGTAAGATAGACAATCATGGCCCCTAAAGCACTGCCCACTGCAAGCCATGCGTATCTAACTATGCTATCTGTCAGCGTTATATTTGGGTAGATCTCGATTATCTCCTTTACTCCCAAAAAGATGAAGATTACAGGCAAAACGCTCATAACAGCGCTTATGCCCGATAAAATCATGCCGACAATCGTAAAGTTCTTATGCCTGCCCGCAAAGGCAAAAAGCCTTTTTAAAAGAGGTTTTTGCTTTTGTTTTTCCATATCGATTCTCCTTTTAATTTATTTATATATAAGTTAGTTTTTGCTAACTGTGTATTAAAAAAATATGGGGAGCTAAGCCCCGATATTTTATCATTTAATTTCCAAGGATCTCCTTGCTTCCTGCATAGTAAAACCGCTGTACTTTAGACATATATTCATAGGCCTCCTTATGGGATAGACCATGACGAATTGCCTCTAACATATTGTTAATGCCCGAGGTCGATATAACATGAATAAAAAAGCGGTTTATCTCGTTTAGTTCAAAGTTTTGATCTTCCATAACCTTAATTGAGGATAGTTCTTCGATTTCGATCATTTTTTCAATAAAATGCTCGTATTTCGTGCCGACAGCCCGACAAAAAAGAAGCCTTGAAAGCTCGAAATTTTGATATAACATATCGAGCACGATATTTGTGCCCTTACCAATATCATTAGGAGTTTCGGCGCTGTTAAAGTCGTATGTGTCCTCCGCTTCGTCGTGAAGTCTTTTAAATGTGCTCAAAAGCTGATCGGCAAACTCCCCCACAATGGCCTCGAAAAGTCCATCTTTTCCGTTGAAGTGGTTGTATATTGCCCCTGTCGTCGCTTTGGATTTTGTGGCGATCTCTCGTAAGTTGGCATCTAAAAAGCCCTTGTCTAAAAATTCTTGCTTAGCACAGCTTAAAATTCGCTCCTTGGTCAGCTCGGATGAATAGCTCATATCTGTCACCTCGCATAACGGCATTACTTTTAATAACAATGTTATCATTTTGAGAAAAAGGTGTCAACAGAGTTTGAAAAAGTATGCTGTTTCGGGCAATTTTTATATATAAAAAATTTGCCTAATCTACATCAAACAAAGAGACCTGTTTAATAGCAACACTTTTTGCCGTCCTACCTGTAATAAGAGCACTCGAAGAAACCTCGCCGATCATGACAGGGGAGTGTACATTATGTCTTTTCATATTGGCGGCCGCACTACCTTCGCTCTTTACAGCATAGCAATAACTGCAACCGTTAGCACAACAATTATATCCGCCGATGTCGACAGACTCAAGGCAAAGGCACTCGGGGCGCTGATTTTTATCCTTTTTTCCATCAATCTTGCAACCTAAAATGCCTTCGATTATATCCTTGTCGACACATGCCCCGTTTTTTATGCCAAACCGCCCTAAATCGTAATGCTCAGCGCATGTATATATATCAAGAGAATGCCTCTTGCCCACCGAAGAAAGCATCTCGCTTATGCTATCTATGGCAAAGCTCGTCATGCCAAGACTTGGATCTCGCCCCATGCGAGACATAACACTTTTGTAGTTGTCGACAAAGCTTATAACGCACCTACTTGAGTAAGGGCTAAGCCTGTCCGCCATATAGTAAAAGCGCTCTTTGTGGTAGTCGAGGGTATAGCTTTGATCTATTATAATAGGGTCATACCGCCAGACCATGCGATGCTTGCCGAGCTTTTCGGAGAGTTCTATAAATGCCTCTATAAGCCTCTCTTTATCGGGCAAATTTTTCTCTGTCTCCCTGCCGTATGGAGTTAAGGTGAACTCGAAATAATAGGGGATTTCAAAGCTGTCGATTTCGGGAAGATGCTTTAAAAAAGGCAGAGGATTTTTTGTCCAAAACACCATAATGTCAACGCTGTCAGAGGTAAGGCTCACACGGCTCAGCCTACCTGCATTGTACGGATTTTGCACAAGCGCATAGCCCTCTTTAAGCCGATTTACAAACCATTCCCCAAAATGCGATGGAATATCACATCGCCTGCTTGCACTTATGATCACGGTAACACCTCCTCTTTTATATTTACATTATACAGCATTTTCGTAAAATAAAAAGCCCTTTAAACCGAGAGCTTAGCGCCATAGGGTGATAGATATAATCCAAACCCGTTTTTGAAACCACAGGGCGCATTGTGAACTTCGTTACTCCACAGCGGCAAGGCAGCAAGCATTGCCACTATGTAGTGCCTCGTCACAAAACGCCCTGTGGCTTCAAAAATCGCTTTGCGACCCCTGACAGTGTGTGTCTTCGTCAGTCGAGGCATATGACGAGAGCAATGCTTGTTGCCTTGCCGAGGAGTATAACGAAGAATGGCGGAGACACACACTGTCAGGGGCGGGTTCGGATTACATCTATCACCCTCAGTTTTAAGGAACTACACAAAAAATTATAACTTTGGCAAATCAAGATAGTCCAGTATTCCCTCGTAGATGGAATAGGCAAATGACCACTGTCTGTTTTCGAGAAGCTCGGCATCTTCTTTATTGGAAATATACGCAAGCTCAACCAGCACGGCCGGCATCTTGGTGCGACGAAGTACAAAGAGCGAAGGATTAGCCCTAACGCCGTTGTCTTTCGTGCCAAGACGTGCAACCATTGCATCAAGTATATCTTGAGCAAGGTCTGCCGAAACACTTTCCAAGGAATAGACATACATCTCCGAACCGTTTGCTTCGGGGTTTACACTTGCATTTGCATGTATGCTTATAAAATAGTCGGCAGGCCACTCGTTTGCCATTCTAACACGCTCTGACAGGCTCTCTGAATTTGTACTGCCGAGCGACGTTTCGGGGGTCGGACGAGATAGCATTACTTCGAAACGTGGGTCTTTTTCCAAAAAATCTGCAAGCCTAATGCCGACCTCGTAATTTATATCCTGCTCACGCAGTCCGTTTCCCTCTGCGCCTGCATTAACTCCAAAAGGGTTGTGCCCTTGGTCTACAAAAATTTTTATACTCATAAAATCACCTCATGCACTATAATATTCAATATGCATATAAAGGTTTACAACAAAATCGACAAAAACACATTTTTTCCAACCTGCACAAGTTTGTTGATTTTTGCCGAAAAGACTGGTATAATATTTGTATAATATAAAAATACATTTGCAGTAGGTGTGTTATGGATCAAAAGCGAGTTTTCAGAAACAGCATGATGGGTTTTAACAAGGACGATGTGAATAAATACATATCGGAACTCTCTCGCAAGCTCGATGGGGTTTTATCAGAGCGTGATAAGGCGATAGAGACCCTCGAGGAGGCAAAGCATCACTATGCACTTGCTATGGACGAAAACGACAAGATAAAAGAGAATATGCAGGCAAAAGATGCCGAGATCAATTCCTTAAAGCGTGCCAACGAGACAATGCAAGACAGGGCAAAGGCGCACTACGAGGAGCGCATAAAAAACGCAAAGGAGTTCGAGGCTCTTAACGCTCGTCTTTCAGGGCTCGAAGGGGATATTCCCGAGCTTAAAACAAGAGCGGAGAAGTACGAGCGCAACGCAATGCACATTGCGGAAGCCATGATCTCGGCAAGAGAAGAGGCTGAGCATATTTTGAATAAAGCAATGAGCGATGCCGCCTTTGTCCGTGAGCAGATTCTAAAAGAGCTCGACAGCATAGGAAGCAGGGCAGATGAGCTGGGGCAAAAGTACGACGATGTGCGAAACAGTACATTCGAGGCGACAGAGCGCTTTAAAGAGGTAATAGACTCGCTCTATGGCGAGCTTGAAGGTGCGAGAAAAAAGATTGTAGGCATGAAGGAAGACATGTCTACACAAGAGGAGCTTTAATAAGCTTAAGCCTTCGTGATTTAAAGGTGAAGTATGAAAAAGGTTCTTATCGGACTTATCGTAGTGCTTATAGATATAAAGATACCGATAAATATACTCGGTGTAGACATTTTTGCCGACTTTATCGGCTACTTTTTGATATACAAAGGCCTTGAAGGACTTACAAAGTTCAGCGTCTACTTTGGCAGTGCTCGCTTTATGGCGATGCACCTAATTTGGATAACATTTTTCGACACCCTTTTTCCGCTTTTGGCTATAATACATATACTGGCAATATCGGAAATTCTCGCCGCAATGAAACTTGCCTTGGGGCTTGCCGTGCTAAGTTCTGTTATTTTGGGAATAGCCGACATGGAAAAGAGTTTCGAAGTCGAGATGTACAGCAAAAAAATGCTCTCTATGTGCAAATACTATGCCTATATGCATGTTGCGGTAAATCTCGTTAGCTATCTGCTCGTTCAAAAACCGATGGGATTTTATTATGTTCATAGCCCAAACTTTTTAGAAACAATATTAATTGTGACATTCTGCCTTTCTTTGTCGCTCTACGCAATTATACTTTTTTACCTTGGCGAAACTGTAAAAGAAATAGACAAAATTGAGAATAGGAGGACTATATGAAGGATATTTTTTGGGGTTTGATATTTGTTTTTATTGATTTAAACATAAACTTGAGTGGGCTGAGTTTTGATTTTATTCCCGATTTTATCGGATTTTGCATGGTTTTGGCAGGAGCTGCCAAACTTGCTGTATACAGCGAAAACTTTGCTAAGGCAAAACAGTGTTCGTTTTACCTTGTTGGACTGTCGCTGGTACATGTCGCCTTTGGGCTGGGCATAGGCTATATATTTATCGTAAGCGATATTTTAGCTGCGATAGACCTTTTTTTAGTGCTCTATTTGATGAACTACATAGTAAAAGGTATATACGACCTCGAAAGAGCGATAGGGCTAAACTTAGGAGCGGCAAGCCTTAATGACACATTTAAAATTTATAGCTTTTTATATGTGTTGACCGTTATTCTCGCCCGAATTATACTGTGGAAATTTGACTGGTGGCTTGTAAGTTTGTGTGCAGGCTTGGCATTTATTGCCGCTTTTGTTATGCAAATCTCGATTCTCGTGAAGATGAAAAAAGCGACAGATATTTATGAAGGTGCATCACAGGATAATATGTCGGTCGAACCTGATAGGTGGGGCTTAGAAGGTGCGCTAAACATTACAGACGATACGGATACATAAAACAAACATAAAACAATATGCAGTTATAACAAAAAACACATGGCACTCGCCATGTGTTTTTTTATAGATTGCAAAGCACTATTTTATAAGTTCTTTGCCCTCTCTTTTCGGGATGCCAAATCTAAGTATATTGGAGGTCTTGTGAGGCACACATGCCTGACACACTTCAAAGTCGCCTTGGATTGTGAAGTAGTGGTATACTTCGTAAGGCTCCCAGCCGTATGCCTTTTCTACAAGCAGTTGAAGCTGACGACAACACTTCTTTAGCGCCTCGTCAAACTCTTTGTCGACACCTATTGCGTACCATTTATCAGCAGTTTCAAGGACAGGCATGTCGAGAGGGAAGTCCTTGATAACCTCTGTTACTACCGTAACAACGCCGTCTATTTCAATGCCTGTGCCGGCAACTTCGCCATCACCCATCGAGGCGTGAATATCGCCCATCTGAAGAAGTGCACCCTCGTGCCATACAGGGAAGTAGAGTGTAGCGCCCTTTGTTATCTTCTTACAGTCCATATTGCCACCGTGATCGTTTGCCCAACCTGTCGGAATAACGGTATCGCCCTTTGGAGCAACACCGATAACTCCCACCATAGGATCGACGGGGAATTCCATGTCCTTAAACTTTGCCATGCCGTTTACAACAGGGACAACGCTCGTTTTTGGCTCTTTTATAAAGTGAGAAAGTGGGCCTGTTGTGGCGGTATTTGTAACAACGCCGCTATCAGATACCGTTATGTCCTTAATGGTGACCTTTAAAACGTCTCCAGGCATTGCCCCTTCGATAAATACAGGGCCAGTGGCTGGGTTAACATTGGAAAAGTCGATGCTTGTTATTATCTGATCTGCCGTTTTAATCTGATTGCTAAAGCAATCCATCGTCTTAAAAACAAGCTCCTCGCCCGGCTTAACCTTTGCTACGGGGGTGTTTTTTGCATCAAAAGTAAATACTACATCTGTGAACATTATTGATCCTCCTTCGATAATTCCACAACCATATGTGGGTATGGTATCTCAATGCCCTCTTGGGCAAAACGAGCTTTAATGGATTTTCTAAGATCACTGCATGTGTCGTAGGCAACACCGGGGCTCTCTGTCCAAACGCCTATTTTTAAATTTACCGACGAGTCTGCAAGCGCTACGACATTTGCCTTTGCCTTAGGCGCATTCTTTTTCTTTTGCTCGGGCGTTCTACTGTCGATAAAGGAAGGATGAGAGACTACCTCCTCCTCGATTATCTTTGTTGCAAGCGACAGATCGCTCTCGTAGCTAATACCAATCTCAAGAAATGTGCAAATTGCCTCGTCGTTTAGATTGTAGTTTTCTATAAGTTCCGAATTTATTATGGAGTTTGGCACAATTATGCGACTATTTTCAAGCGTCTTAATTGTCGTCTGTCGCATGTTTATGTCCTCGACAAATCCCGTTATACCCTGACCTTGTAAATTGATGCGGTCGCCTATTGTGAAGGGTCTGAATATTGTTAAAAATATTCCCGAAACAATGTTGGCCACCGCCTCCTGTGCGGCAAAAGCGACAGCTACCGCAATTACCGAGGAACTTGTAAGTAGCGACAATACGAGTGGGCGAAGTGCCGTTATCTGATATGTCATGCTGAATATGCCGATACATATAAGTAGCCCGACAACGGCGTGGCGTATAAATAACAGTTGAGTAGATGCCTTTGCATAGCGTGCTTGCACCTTGTTAAATAGCATTTTTGTAATCTTAACCGAGATATAGGTTAAAAGTGCATAAAGCGCTATCGTAAAAAGTGATTTAACAAAGGGGTTTTCGCTTAAGAAGGTAAAAAACGATTTTATTGTCTCTAACATATGTTGCTCTCCTTGTGAAAATATGTACTAACCATAACGTATTATAACACAGAGCGTGAGCAAAAAACAACAATATTATGCAGTTGCAAATATAGCTGTAATAATAAGTGATAAGTTTAACTTATTATATACAAAAGTAACAAATTTTTTGAAATATTATATACGCTATTGTCAAATGATAAATACTCATATATAATAATTTATTATTAATAAAATGTGGAGGTAGTATTATGTATTCACTGTTTGTACCGGATGAAGGGTATGTATCTAAGTATGATGTCGTGGAAACACAAAGGGGTATTAAGTTTATTAAAGACCTTTTTCAAAGAGAGCTTGCGGGCGCACTAAGCCTTGAGCGTATTTCGGCACCACTTTTTGTTAGACCCGAAAGTGGCCTTAATGACGACTTAAACGGCATAGAGCGCCCTGTTTCTTTCGACATTAAAGCACTTGCCGCCGAAGCACAGGTAGTGCAATCTCTTGCCAAGTGGAAGCGCTTTGCTCTAAAGCAATACGGCTTTGAATCGGGAACAGGTCTTTATACAGACATGAATGCAATCAGAAGAGACGAGGATCTCGATAATATACACTCCGTTTATGTCGACCAGTGGGACTGGGAGGCAGTTATAAATAAAGATCAGCGCAACTTTGATACGCTAAAGAGTGTTGTTAATAAAATATACGCCGCAATGGTTGCAACACACAAAGCGGTAAAGGTGAAATTGCCAAAACTTACACTAACTCTCCCCGACGAGATATTCTTTTTAACAACTCAAGAGCTTGAAGACATGTACCCAGATCTTTCTATGAAGGACAGAGAGAGCGCAATATGCAAAGAAAAGGGCGCTGTATTCCTTATGCAGATCGGCGATTTCCTAAAGTCGGGCAATAAGCACGACGGACGTGCACCAGACTATGATGATTGGGCATTAAACGGAGACATTCTCGTTTGGTACGAGCCATTTGGTGCAGCATATGAAGTTTCCTCGATGGGCATTAGAGTCGACGAAAAATCCCTTGTAGAACAGTGCGAGAAGTCAGGCCTTGCAGATCGCCTCTCTCGCCCATATCACCAAATGCTTGTAAACAAAGAGCTTCCCTATACAATAGGCGGCGGTATCGGCCAGTCTCGCCTTTGCATGTTAATGCTTGAGAAGATCCACATAGGCGAAGTTCAAGCTTCGGTATGGCCGGCTGATATGATGAAGGAATGCGAAGAAAAGGGAATAAGGCTACTGTAAGTATTGCTCTATTGTAGGTAAAGGGTTCATTTAAGTTGTATGTGTAGCTTTTGTCATAGAAGAAGACGCATTACAGCCTTTAGCTTATGTACTAAGCGTGAAGTGGGAGGGTATCGTGGAAAATAGACTTGAAAGTTTGAGAAAACTTCTTGATAATTTAGTTTACAAAAATGAGCCTGACCAAGCAGTTGCATACGCTTCGCATATGTACGGAGTTTCTAAGTTTTGTTCGCTTTTGGCAAAAAAGAGGGGTTTAAACTCCGAGATAGCCGCTATATGCGGCATGTTACACGACATAGGTTATATGGAAGTAGACGCAAACGGAGAGAACCACGCAGAAATAGGCGCAAAACGAGCGAGAACTATTTTGAGTGAGCTCGGTAGATGCTCAGGTGATGAGATTGAAATTATTGTTTTGGCAATAGAGCGACATAGCGAAAAGCTAAAAGTACATGGCGAATATGACGAGTTATTAAAAGATGCTGATGTAATGGATCACTCCTTTTATAATACCGCTTTACCTATTAGAGACTGTGAAGTCGAACGCTTTAACAGATTGTTAGAAGAGCTTGGAACTATACCAAATTAATAAAGTTAACTTTACACAGGGGCAGTGACGAAACTTCGTTTCGTCCCTGCCCCTTGGCGGTAGGGGGGGTTTTGGGGGGGGGGGGGGGGGGGGGGGCGCCCCCCCCCCCCCCCCCCCCCCCCCCCCCC
>CAYJFK010000040.1:0-22274 GCA_964369475.1 uncultured Oscillospiraceae bacterium
CAAAGTCAGTGGCAGTAAGCCCTATCCAGTTAAGGCGCTCCTCTACTGCAACAAGAGGGAAAACAGGATTTGTCGCAAGCACGACCTTGTAACCCCTCTCCCTTAGAGTTTTGACAAGATGCGCACGGTCTACCTGTGCCATAAGGCAAGACTTTATGCTCTTAAACTCGTTTTTGTAAAAGGCCTCCAAATGAGCCTCCATATGCTCGTTGCCAAAGTGCTTCCAAAAAAGCTCCTTGTTATAGCTATTTCCATCGCCACGCATCATCATGCCCGTGGCAGTCCTCATGGACTGCATAAACTGCTCGCCGTCATATCCATGCTCCTCGCCCTTCTTGCGAAGTGCTGTAAAGTATGCCGTCATATAGTCCTTTTGCCACATGGGGAGCAGTGTGCCGTCAAGGTCGAAAAGTATAGTTTTAATCATATATAATTCCTCTCAAAATTAAGATCTTTTTTTGCATTATACCACTAACGACAACATTTTGCATCATTATTTCAAAAAATATTGACAAAGCCGCAAAAAAGGTTACAATAAGTATGGTATATATAAAGCTTGCCCAAGAGGTATTATTATGACAAATAGCACCGACATAGATTTTATGAAACTTGCAATTAATGCGGCAAAAAATGCACCAACGGGCGAAGTGCCGATAGGCGCTGTTATAGTGCGAGATGGCAAGGTAATTGCCGATGGTCACAATCTAAAGGAGAGCACAAACGATCCGACCGCACATGCAGAAATAGTGGCAATAAGACGAGCTGCGACAGCTCTTGGCGGCGCCAACTTGACAGGTTGCACGCTATATGTCACGCTCGAGCCTTGCCCCATGTGTGCAGGCGCTCTGTGGCAAGCCCATTTAGATCGTGTGGTTTTTGGCGCATACGATGCCAAGGGTGGAGCGCTTGGCTCTGTCTGTAACCTCTATGCAATGCCCTTTGCAGGCACTCCCCTATTAAAAGGAGGGGTTTTGGCCGATCAGTGCGGAGAAATTATAACAATTTTTTTCGAAAATTACATTAGAAGTGCAAAAAAGTCTTGCAATTTCGGAAAAAGTGAGGTATAATGTTATGTACTATGCAGTAAATATCGAGGGAGGTGAAAGGAATGGCAAACATTAAGTCGGCAAAAAAGCGTGTACTCGTTACAGCTAAGAAGTCTCTACGCAACCAGAGCACAAAGAATGCTCTACGCACAGAGCTTAAGAAGTTTGACGAGGCAATGTCTTCGGAAGATGTCGCTGCACGCAAGCAGGCTCTCTCGGTAGCTACAAAGCATCTTGATAAGGCAGGTGCAAAAGGCATCATGCACAAGAACAAGATCGCCCGTAAAAAGAGTCAGCTCGCTAAGAAAGCTGCTATATAACAAAAAGCGGTCGTTGGCCGCTTTTTTTGTTGCAAAAAAAAAGGGGGTATCCCCTCTTTTTTGCTTGGAGAAAAAGTGTTTTCTCCAAGCTGAGAAATCAGCTAAAGCTGATTTTAACGCCCACGGGGCGGGAATTTTACGCCAGAGGGAACCCTGACGGTTCCCTCTCGCCGCTCACCCTCCCTCCGAAAACTCTATATAGGAGATTTTTCTCCAGTCGGAAGGGGGTATCCCCTCTTTTTTTATTTATATTGGGAAACTATATGGCTACCCCTAAACCTGATATGCATAGGGGAGCAAATCACTTGCCTTAACCTTTAGACCCTCGCCAATGCCCGATATGATTACCTCGCAGCTTGGCATATAATCACTTAGCATCTGCCTGCAATTGCCGCAAGGTGGCAAAATCTCGTCTCCCTCTTGTCCTCTGACGGCGACAATCGAGCAAAACTCCCTTTCACCGTTTGACAGAGCCGTCCCGATAGCGACCTGCTCGGCACACGCTCCGTGCAGTGAGTAAACATTTACCCCGACATAGATATTGCCGTTACCACATCGCAGAGCCGCACCTACTGTGTGATTAAAGTTTGCCCCGTCATAGTTTGCCTTGATAACTGCCGATGCCGCCGCTATAAGCTCTCTATCTTTATCATTAAGCTCCATATCGCCCTTACAGCTTCCTGCCCATCATGACACCCATTGCAGATGCCATCATAAGTCCTCTCGTCCAGCCGCTCGAATCGCCAAGGCAGAACAGCCCCTTAACATTTGTCTTAAAGTCCTCGTCCATCTTTACCTTGTTGCTGTAAAACTTGAGCTCGGGCGAATATAGTAGCGTTTCACGTGCCGCAAAGCCCGGCACTACCTCGTCTACCGCCTGAATGAAGTTTATTATGTTGACCATCGCCCTATAAGGCATGGCGGCAGTTATATCGCCTGCTACCGCATCGGGCAGAGTCGGGCGGACGTTGGACTGCTCTATCTCCTTAGGCCATGTGCGCTTTCCGTCTAAAATATCGCCGTAACGCTGAACCAAAATCTGACCTGCCGCCAGCATATTTGTTAACTCTCCAACCTTTTGCGCATATGCAATTGGCTGGTTAAAGGGGGAAGAAAAGTTGTGCGAAACAAGTATTGCAAGATTTGTATTGTCGCTCTTAACGCCCTTGTAAGAGTGTCCGTTTACAACGGCAAGATCGTTATCGTAATTCTCCTGACTTACAAATCCACCCGGATTTTGACAGAATGTACGCACCTTGTTCTTAAATGGAAGCGGATAACCGATTAGCTTTGACTCGTAAAGCACGCTGTTTATACGCTCCATAATCTCGTTGCGCACCTCGACTCTAACGCCGATGTCGACAGTGCCGGGGCGATGCTCTATGCCGTGATCTGTACATACCTTCTCGAGCCAGTCTGCACCTCTGCGCCCTGTCGCAACGACAACGCTCTCGCCCTGCATAACTGTGCCGTCGCCAAGCAGAACACCTGTGCAAATACCGTTATCTATAACGAGATCTGCACACTCCACACCGCACATAATCTCTACACCGTTTTTTATAAGGTACTCTTGAATGTCAAAATAAATCTTCTGCGCACGCTCTGTACCAAGATGCCTAATCGGGCAGTCTACAAGCTTTAGACCTGCCATTATTGCCTTTTTCCTAATCTCACGCACGGCATGAGGGTCAGACAGACCCTCTATCTGGCTGTCTGCGCCAAATTCGAGGTAAATGCGGTCTACATAGTCTATCATGTCCTGCACCTTGTCGTGTCCTACAAGATCGGGTAGACTGCCGCCGACCTCGCTCGAGAGCGACAACTTGCCATCGGAAAACGCACCTGCGCCCGAAAATCCCGTTGTAACATGGCAGTAGGGCTTGCAGTTTACGCACTTCTTTGTCTTTGTCTTAGGGCACTTTCTCGCCTCTACCTTAAGCCCCTTTTCAACAATAACGACCTTCTTATCAGACCCAAGCCTAACGAGCTCCAAAGCTGTAAAAATACCGGCAGGGCCCGCTCCTACAATAATTACATCATGTTTCATTTTCTTCACCTCGTATTTGATATGGATGGGCATTCTCAAAGTATATATATAAATGGTCTGCTATTTCGCACTTGTGCAAAAAATTGCATTCTTGTTATTTTCACAGTAATAGATGGAGGCATAGCCTCCCTCACAGACTGCAGAAAAACCCAAAATATAGCCCCTTCGGAAGGAGGGGGAGCGGCGAGGGGGCACCATCAGGGTGCCCTCTGGCGTTAAATTCCCGCCCCGAGGGCGTTAAAATCAGCTAAAGCTGATTTTTTAGTTTGGAGAAAACACTTTTTCTCCAAACTAAGAGGGAGGCATAGCCTCCCTCATTTCATTACTTAACTAATTCAAGTATTGCCATTTCCGCAGCATCTCCTCTGCGGGGGCCCGTTTTGAGTACACGAGTGTATCCACCCTTGCGCTCCTCGTAGCGGGGGGCTATTTCATCAAACAGCTTAACGACAACTTCTCTCTTAGTGATATAAGAAAGTGCCTGACGCTTGCTGTGAAGATCTCCTGCCTTGCCGAGCGAAATCATCTTATCGGCCATAGCGGAAACTTCCTTAGCCCTTGTATATGTGGTCTCTATTCTTTCATTCTCAAGTAGGTATGTTACCAAACCACGTAGCATTGCACGTCTTTGGTCTGTTGGCCTACCGAGTTTTCTTGTACCTGGCATAACGCTTAACCTCCTTTAGGGCTACCGCCCAAATTGTTACTCCTCTTCCTTGCGAAGTGCAAGTCCCAAAGCCTCTATCTTAACGATAACTTCTTCAAGCGACTTTCTTCCAAGGTTACGCACCTTCATCATATCGTCCTCTGTGTGGTTAATAATGTCCTCCACAGTGTTGATACCGGCACGTTTTAAGCAGTTGAATGAGCGTACCGAGAGGTCGAGTTCCTCTATGCTCATTTGTAATACAGTCTCTTTGCGGTTGTCTTCTTTTTCAACCATAACACTAACGTCTTTAGCTTCGTCGGATAGGTCGATAAAGAGATTTAAATGCTCGCTCATAATCTTAGCGCCGTAAGACAGTGCATCTTTAGCCGTAATTGTCTTGTTTGTCGTAACTTCGATTGTAAGCTTATCGTAGTCTGTAATCTGACCTACACGTGTGTTTTCTACGATATAGTTTACCTTAATAACAGGTGTGTATATCGAGTCGACAGGTATAAGGCCGATCTCTGCGGGCAGATTTTGCTTGTTTCGGTCTGCCGAAACATATCCTCTGCCGCCAGACAGTGTAAGTTGCATGTTTAGACGTGCGCCTGCACCGACAGTGGCCATGTGGTGATCGGGATTTAGTATTTCTACTTCCGAATCTGCCTCAATGTCTCCTGCTTTAACTGTGCATGGGCCTTCAACATCTATTCTTGCCATCTTAATACCGTCGCTGTGAAGCTTAACAACAAGCTCCTTAACATTTAGTATCAGCTCGGTAACATCTTCCTTAACGCCTTCGATAGTAGTAAACTCGTGCAGTACACTGTTCATCTTTACCGAAGTTGCAGCGTAACCGGGAAGTGACGATAGCAAAATTCTGCGTAGGGAATTTCCAAGCGTAGTACCATAACCACGCTCGAGCGGCTCCACTACAAATTGGCCGTATGAGCCGTCTTCCGACAGGACAACCGTGTCTAGTCTGGGCTTTTCAATTTCTATCATAGCGTACCCTCCTTTAATGAATCATCGGTTGAATAACTTCCTTCTTTTCCATTAAATGAGTATTACTTGGAGTAGAGCTCGACGATGAGGTGTTCCTCTATCGGAAGGTCTATATCCTCACGTACGGGCATTTTGGAAACAACGCCCTTTAGCACGCCCTTCTCCCTCTCAAGCCATTGTGGAGGTGTAACCATAACGGCATCGTCTCCAACAAAACGCTTAAACATAACGCTCGAACGGCTCTTCTCACGCACTTCGATAACATCGCCTGCGCTTACAAGGTAGGAAGGAATGTTTACCTTCTTGCCGTTTACAAGGAAATGGCAATGGTTTACAAGCTGACGAGCCTCACGGCGTGTCATTGCAAAGCCAAGGCGGTATACAACATTATCAAGACGACGCTCGATAAGTGTTAGTAGGTTTGTACCTGTAACACCTGCCTGCTTAGCTGCTTTTTCGTAGTACATACGGAATTGCTTTTCAAGAATACCGTATACAAACTTTACCTTCTGCTTCTCGTTTAGCTGTGTAGCGTACTCGCTCTGCTTTCTACGAGAATTTCCCTTGGGGTTTCTTATTGTGCTCGACTTTGTCCTTGCGGTATAACCCATAGCCGCAGGAGATACGCCCAGCGTTTTACAACGCTTAACAATGGGCTGCATATTCTTTGCCATAATTAATTCTCCTCCTAATCTAAGTTATACACGACGGCGCTTTGGCGGACGGCATCCGTTGTGAGGTATCGGCGTAACATCTTTAATCATTGTTACTTCAAGCCCTGCTGTCTGAAGTGCTCTTATAGCAGCTTCACGACCGGAACCAGGACCCTTTACAAATACTTCTACAATCTTTAAACCGTGCTCCATAGCCGACTTTGCAGCGGTCTCCGCAGCGGTCTGTGCCGCAAACGGAGTGGACTTACGAGAACCTCTAAAGCCCATCTCGCCTGCCGATGCCCAAGAAATAGCATTTCCGTGAACGTCGGTAATCGTGATAATGGTGTTGTTAAAAGTGGAGCTGATATGCACAGCACCTCTCTCGATGTTCTTTTTCTCTCTGCGACGTCTAGTCGCACCCTTCTTTTGAGCCTTTGCCACCTACATATCCCTCCCTTATTTCTTCTTGTTGGCGATAGTCTTCTTAGGACCTTTCCTCGTACGAGCATTGGTCTTAGACCTTTGTCCTCTAACTGGAAGTCCTCTTCTGTGTCTTACGCCTCTGTAACAACCGATTTCGGTTAATCTCTTGATATTTAGTGCAACTTCACGGCGAAGGTCACCTTCAACGTGGTAGTTGCTGTCAATGCACTCACGCAGCTTGGACACGTCGTCCTCTGTCAAATCCTTGACTCTTGTGTCGGGATTTATACCCGTCATCTCAAGAATTTTTGTTGCGCTTGTGCGACCGATACCGAATATATAGGTTAGTCCGATCTCTACGCGCTTTTCTCTTGGAAGATCGACGCCTGCAATTCTTGCCATATTCTGTTAAACACCTCCGTTTATAGTTTGGGGCTTAGCCCTGCTTTTGCTTATGCTTTGGGTTTTGGCATATAACCATAACCTTACCCTTGCGCTTGATTATTTTGCACTTTTCGCACATGGGCTTAACGCTCGGTCTTACTTTCATAGTTTTACCTCCTGTTACTTACCGCGCCACGTTATTCTGCCACGAGATGGGTCGTATGTCGAAACTTCAACAGTGACCTTATCGCCCGGCAATATACGTATAAAATTCATTCTAAGCTTTCCCGATATGTGGGCAAGTATAACGTGCCCGTTTTCGAGTTCCACTTGAAACATTGCATTGGGAAGGGCTTCTACTACTTTGCCCTCCAGTTCAAAAACATCGTCCTTAGACATGGTGCCATCCTCCTACTCACCTGCGCCGACAAGGAACGCCAGCGCTTTTCTTATTTCGGCATTTTGCAGCTTTTCTCCACGCAAAATCTTTGTTCTCACCCTCGACTCCTCGCTCGTTATAAAAGCGATGTGTCGCATATTTTTCTTCTTGGGCGTCTCTACCTTGCGCTGCTTTCCATCGACCAGCATGGCATATCCTCCCACAACGTCTGTAACGAAGAAATAACTTTCCTTGTCTCTACCCGCATGGGAGCGAACCACGTCGCCCGGGGCTATCGCTTGCATCTTCAAACCTCCAAATTGTGAACCGTAAGTATTTCAGGCTCACCATCCGTAATAAGAATTGTGTTCTCATAATGCGCCGATAGGGCTTTGTCGACCGTTTTAACGGTCCAACCGTCCGCAAGAATAACAACATCGCAACTGCCCTCGTTAACCATGGGCTCGATAGCTATTGTCATCCCCGGCTCAAGCCGTACTCCTCTACCTGCAATCCCGTAATTTGGAATTTCAGGCGATTCATGGAGTGCAGCTCCTATACCATGACCCACAAATTGCCTCACCACGGAATAACCGTTTTCTTCAACATATCTCTGCACCGCACTGCCAAGATCACCCACTCGGTATCCCTTTTTCGCAACCTTTAAAGCTTCGAAAAAACTCTGCCTTGTAACGCTTATCAGCCTTGCAGCACCTTCTGATATCTCCCCAACAGGGAATGTTGCCGCACAGTCTCCATGGTATCCCTTGTAGCAGGCGCCCACGTCAATACTGACGATGTCCCCCTCTTTTAGCTTCACGCCGTCCGGTATACCGTGTATAACTACATCGTTAACCGAAATGCAAGCGCTGGCGGGAAAACCGCCGTAGCCTAAGAAGGAAGGGGTCGCCCCCGCCGCCTTGATGCTCTTGTTAATTAGCTTGTCGAGCTCCTTTGTTGTAACACCGGGGAGGGCAGCACTTCCGCCCTCTCTTAGGGCACGAGATGCAATCTCTCCGGCTTTTCTCATTGCTTCAAGCTCTAAAGCACCTTTGAGCACAACCACTAATTGGCCTCCTTGAGAATATCAAGTATGACAGCTGTCGTCTCCTCGATGCCCTCGGTCTCCACAAGCTTTAGCAGTCCCTTTTCTTCGTAGAATCCCTTTAGGGGCTCTGTTTGATCGTGGAATGTTGCAAGCCTGTTTTTAATGGTTTCCTCGTTGTCGTCCGACCTGATAATGAGTTTTTCATCGCACACATCGCATAGCTCTCCCTTAGCGGAAGGAGCGTTGTCGACATGGAATGTCGCCCCGCACTTGGGGCAAACTCTGCGGCCCGATAGCCTTTTTACAATAACATCGTCCGCCACCTCTATCGAGATAGCAATGTCAATACTCACGCCGAGACGGTCGAGAGTCTCGGCCTGGGTAGTGTTGCGTGGGAAGCCGTCTAAAATGTAGCCGCCCTCGCAGTCGGGGTTAGCTATTCTGTCCTTCAAAATGGCAACAACCACTTCGTCGGGAACGAGCGCCCCTGCATCCATAAAGGACTTGGCCTTAACACCGGCCTCTGTCCCATCCGCCACAGCGGCCCTAAGTAGGCCGCCTGTGGATATGGACGGTATATTTAGTTTCTTAGAAATGATCTCTGCTTGTGTTCCCTTTCCCGCACCGGGGGCGCCAAGTAAAATAATATTCACTATATACCTCCCTTATTCAAGAAAGCCTTTGTAATGGCGCATAAGCATTAAGGATTCCATCTGCTTAACTGTCTCTAGCGATACGCCTACAAGAATGATGATAGTTGTGCCACCAAGCGAAAGGTTGATGGGCATGAACATCGATGTCAAGATAGGTAGAACCGCAATAAAGACAAGGAAGAAAGAACCAAAGAATGTTATCTTGGAAAGCACCTTGGATACAAAGTCGGATGTTGGGCGACCCGGGCGAATGCCTGGGATAAAGCCACCGTTCTTCTTTAGGTTGTTTGCAATCTCGATTGGATTGTATGTCATCGAGATGTAGAAGAAGCTAAATCCAACAATGAAAAGTGCATAGAATATTGCGTAAACAGGCGAATCGTACTGAAGTGTATCAAGGAATCCTGCCCAGAAGCTGCCCTCTGCGGGTGCTGGGAAGAAGGAGGCAATTGTTGCCGGTATCGACAGAAAGCTCTGTGCGAAGATAACCGGTAGAACGCCTGTTCCGTTTACCTTGATCGGTATGTGCGACGACTGACCGCCATAGACCTTGCGACCGACAACACGCTTAGCGTACTGTACGGGGATTTTGCGCTCACCGCTCGATACTGTAACAACAAGAGCTATAAGTCCTATTGCCACAACAGCTACGATGATAGCAAGCCAAATGGGAAGTGTGCCTGCCTGAATGCTGCCCCACATACCCATTAGCGAAGAGGGAAGCCTTGCAACGATACCCGAGAAAAGGATAACCGAGATACCGTTTCCTATTCCGTGTGTGTTGATCTGCTCGGCAAGCCACATTAGTAGGGCTGTACCTGCTGTGAAAGCGAATACGATAACAGTGGCTACAAACCAGCTGTCATGCATAACCGCTTGGCTGTTTCTTAGAACAAGATACATACCAAAACCCTGAATCATACCGATTGCAACAGTTAGGTAACGAGTGTACTTCGTAATCTTCTTACGACCCTCTGCACCCTCTTTTGCAAGCCTTTCAAGTGCCGGTAGACCGACAGTTAAAAGCTGGATAATAATCGAGGCATTGATATAAGGTGAAATTGACATTGCAAATAATGTCGCCTGAGAAAACGCACCGCCCGACAACATGTCGATATAACCGAATAGTGTGCCGCTGTTTGCTGCGATGTAAGCTTGTAAAACGCTTGCATCGAGGAAGGGCACAGGTACTGCCGAACCGAAACGGAACAGTACGATAATCATGAGGGTAAAGAGTATTTTCTTTCTAAGTTCCTCTACCCGCCATGCGTTCTTCATGGTCTCAATCATAAGCTTGTCACCTCTGCACTGCCGCCGGCCGCTTCGATCTTAGTCTTTGCGGTTTCCGAGTAAGCCTGCAGTTTAACATCTAACTTCTTTGTTAGTTCGCCGTTTGCAAGAACTTTAATGCCGTCCTTAGCCTGCTTTATAATGCGCATCTCTTTTAGAAGTGCAGCCGTTACGACTGTGCCTTCCTCAAGACGATTTAGCTCGGACAACGATATTGTTGCATAGTTCGTTTTGAACACTGCATTTGTAAATCCACGCTTTGGTAGACGACGCTGTAGGGGCATCTGTCCGCCTTCAAAGCCTGCACGCTTGTTAGAGCCTGCACGAGCCTTTTGACCCTTGTGACCCTTACCGGCTGTCTTACCGTTGCCGCTACCGTGTCCACGGCCCTTACGCTTAACTTCCTTAGTAGAACCTACCTGTGGTGAAAGTTCATGGAGCTTCATTTTTGCACCTCCTTACGCTATTACTGCTGTACTTCCACAAGGTACTTTATCTGTGCAAGTTTTCCCTGTGTGCAAGCATTGTCGGGCTGGCTTGTTACATCTCCCGGACGAGAAAGCTTCATCGACTTTGCAGTAGCGATGTGCTTCTTGTGACGTCCGTTAAGAGATTTTACCAGCTTAATTTTAATCATATTAGCCATGTCTTAACCCTCCCTTATGCGTGGATCTCGTCCACTGCTTTGCCTCTTAGTGCCGCAACTTCCGAAGCATCACGAAGCGACATAAGGCCTTGTAGTGTGGCATTGACCACGTTGCGGGGGTTGTTAGAGCGTAGCGACTTTGTACGAATGTCCTTAACGCCTACCATCTCCAAGATGGCACGTACAGGGCCGCCGGCAATAACACCGGTACCGGGGGCAGCAGGTTTCATAAGAACTTCGCCTGCGCCGAATTTACCAATAACTTCGTGAGGGATTGTTGTGCCCTTCAGCGAAATCTTAACCATGTTTTTCTTTGCATCTTCAATGCCTTTGCGAATAGCATCGGGAACTTCCGAAGCCTTGCCAAGGCCACAGCCTACATTGCCGTTTTGGTCTCCCACAACAACAATAGCTGCAAACTTGAAAATACGTCCGCCCTTAACTGTCTTAGAAACACGATTTATGGCTACGACCTTCTCTTTGAGGTCGAGTGTTGAAGCATCATTTCTGTTATCGTTTCTTGCCATGCCTTTCGTTCTCCCTCCTTAGAATTTCAGTCCGGCAGCTCTTGCACTCTCTGCAAGCTCCTGCACACGACCGTGGTAGAGATATCCGCCACGATCGAACACTACCTCTGTAATGCCCTTCTCGATGGCCTTCTTTGCAACAGCTTCTCCAACTGCCTTTGCCGCATCTTTGTTTCCGCCGTAGCTTGCCATATCCTTCTCTAAGGAAGAGGCGGAAGCGATTGTCGTTCCTGTTACGTCGTCTATAACCTGTGCATAAATGTTCTTTAGCGAACGGAATACACAAAGTCTCGGCCTTGCAGCCGTACCCGACACCTTGCCTCTAATACGGCGGTGGCGGCGCTTACGCATTTCATTGCTGTCCTTGCGCTTAATCATCTATCCATCTCTCCTTTCTTATTTCTTAGAGCCCTTACCGGCCTTACCTTCCTTGCGGCGTATAACTTCATAGTCATACTTAATGCCCTTGCCCTTGTAGGGTTCCGGCACACGCCATTCACGGACTTCGGCGGCAAATTGGCCAACCTTTTGCTTGTCTGCACCGCTGATTATTACCTTGTTGGGAGCGGGAACATCTATTGTAATGCCCTCGATCTCGTCGATAATAACCTGATGCGAATAGCCAAGGTTCATTATTAGTTGCTTACCCTGCTTTTGTGCACGGTAGCCGACACCGTTAACTTCAAGTGTCTTTGTAAAGCCCGTAGAAACACCAACAATCATGTTGTTGAGAAGTGCTCTTGTTAGGCCGTGTAGCGAACGATGTTCCTTCTGCTCAGAAGGTCTTGTTACATTAATAACACCATCTTCGATAGTAATAATCATGTCGGGATGTACATCCATCTCGAGTGTGCCTTTGGGGCCCTTTGCTACGGCGTGTACACCGTTTAGCTTAAACTCTACGCCTGCGGGGATCGCTATGGGCATTCTTCCTATTCTTGACATATCTCTTCCCCCTTACCAGACATAGGCAAGCACTTCGCCGCCTACGTTAAGCTGGCGTGCTTTACGGTCTGAAACTACGCCCTTGCTTGTCGAAATAATAGCAATTCCAAGACCTCTGATAACCTTTGGCATATCTTCGCAAGAAGTATACACACGTAGGCCCGGCTTCGAAATTCTCTTAATCTTTGTAACAGCGGGCGTCTTGCCCTTTGCATACTTTAGAGCAATCTTAATCATACCTTGACGGCCGTCCTCGATTACTTCATAGGATCTGATGTATCCTTCTTCCAACAAAATCGAGGCGATAGCCGCTTTAATCTTGGAAGCAGGTACTTCGACTGTGTCGTGCTTTGCCGCACTTGCATTTCTTATGCGAGTAAGCATATCTGCTATTGCGTCGGTTGTCTGCATTCTCTTAAGTCCTCCATGTTAGTTTTTGCACTGTGTGCATATATCGTAGTGGGCATAGTGCCCGAACGATTAAATTTTTCGCCCTACATGTCGGGCGTTTTGGCAGCTTTGCATGGTTACCGCTCCAAAGTGGCAAGCATTATTTGCTGTACCCTTTAAAAGCTTTAGCACAAAATACCGCCGTAGCCGTTACCAGCTTGCTTTGCGCACTCCCGGAATTTGACCTTTGTAGGCAAGCTCCCTAAAGCATATACGGCAAACGCCGTACTTGCGCAGATAAGCATGGGGACGACCGCAAATCTTGCAGCGATTGTATGCCCTTGTGGAATACTTAGGCGTAGCTTGCTGCTTTAACTTCATAGATGTCTTAGCCAAAATTCGTCTCCTCCTTAAATTAGCTTGCGAACGGAGCACCAAACAATGTTAGTAGCTCACGAGCCTCAATGTCATTTTCCGCTGTTGTAACAAAAGCAATATCCATGCCCCTAATTTGGTCGATTTTATCGTACTCGATTTCGGGGAAGATTAGCTGCTCTTTTAGACCGAAGGAATAGTTGCCACGGCCGTCGAAGCCTGTCGACTTAATTCCTCTAAAGTCACGAACACGGGGAAGCGTTACGTTGAAAAGTCTATCCATAAACTCGTACATACGCTCGCCACGAAGTGTAACTCTAACGCCTACCGGCATACCCTCACGAAGTTTAAAGTTTGCAACCGACTTGCGAGCTCTAACTATAACGGGCTGTTGACCTGTTATTGTAGCAATGTCGCGCACGATGGCCTCAACAGCCTTCATGTTGTCCTTAGCATCTCCACAGCCGACATTGATAACGATCTTGTCGAGCTTTGGAATTTGCATAACGCTCTTGTACTCAAACTTCTTCATCATCGAAGGGGCTATTTCGCTCTTGTATCTGTCTTTTAGTCTTGCCATAACTTATACTCCCCTTCCTATATTGTAGCGTTGCAATGCTTGCAAACGCGCTCTTTTTTATCGCCTGTTATCTTGTGAGCAACTCTTGTTGGCTTATTGCACTTGTTGCAAACAAGCATAACCTTAGCAGCATACATGGCAGCCTCTGCCTTTAGAATGCCGCCCTGCTCGCCTTGACGACGGGGTTTAACATGCTTTGTAACGATGTTAACACCCTCGACAATGACCTTGCCCTCTTTTGGGGAAACAGCAAGAACTTTACCTGTCTTGCCCTTGTCTTTACCGGAAACAACCTTAACGGTGTCGCCTGTCTTTACATGAACCTTCTTAATCACTTTACACCCTCCTTAAAGCACTTCGGGCGCAAGAGACAAAATCTTCATATAGTCTTTGTCTCTAAGCTCACGAGCGACGGGTCCAAAGATACGAGTTCCACGGGGGTTCTTATCTTCCTTTATGATGACAGCCGCATTATCGTCGAAACGAAGGTACGAACCGTCAGGGCGCTGTGTGCCCTTAGCTGTACGAACGATAACGCAACGCACAACTTCACCTTTTTTAACCATACCGCCGGGAGCCGCCTTTTTAACCGATGCTACAACAACATCACCGATACCTGCATACTTACGGCCTGTGCCGCCAAGTACACGGATACACATGAGTTCTTTAGCGCCTGTGTTATCGGCTACCTTCATGCGGGTTTGCATTTGAATCATGGCAAATCCTCCTAATGTCGACCTTCTTTGTCGGTCGCTAACTATTTCGCCTTTTCCATAATCTCGACAAGTCTCCATCTCTTATCCTTGGAAATGGGTCTTGTCTCCATTACTACTACCTTATCGCCTACGCCACACTCGTTTTTCTCGTCGTGTGCCTTTAGCTTGTATGTGCGCTTAACTATCTTCTTGTACAGAGGATGGGCGACACGGGTTTCAATGGCTACTACTACTGTCTTATCCATTTTATCCGAGACGACAATACCTGTACGAGTTTTTCTAAATGCTCTCTCGCTCATCTTTTACCCTCCTCTATGCTTTCTTTAGTTCGTTCTCGCGAATAACAGTCATAAGTCTTGCGATTGTACGCTTAACATCTGTTATGCGAGTGGGGTTTTCAAGCTGATTAACAGCGTGCTGAAAACGTAGATTCATAAGTTCGTTCTTAGAATCCTTAAGCTTTGTTTGAAGCTCTGTGGCACTTAGTGCTCTTATTTCGTTAATTGTCACTATGCTTCAACCTCCTCACCATATCCTTCACGTATTGCAAACTTGCACTTTACGGGAAGCTTGTGCATGGCAAGTCTCATTGCTTCACGAGCATCAGCCTCGGAAATTCCGCTAATCTCAAAGAGAACACGGCCGGGCTTAACGACTGCCACCCAATACTCGGGCGATCCCTTACCGGAACCCATTCGAGTTTCGGCGGGCTTTTGTGTTACAGGCTTGTCGGGAAATACTTTAATCCAAACTTTACCTGCACGGCGTGTAAACCTTGTTAGGGCTATACGAGCAGCCTCTATCTGGTTGGACGTAATCCATGCCGGCTCTGTTGCTATAAGACCGAAATCGCCTTGGCAGACGACGTTGCCTCTTGTAGCTTTGCCCTTCATGCGTCCACGGTGTACACGTCTGTATTTAACGCGCTTTGGCATTAACATTATTTGTTGCCCCCTTCCTTAATTGCGGCAGGGCGACGGACAGCAGGGAGAACCTCTCCTCTGTAAATCCAAACCTTAACGCCGATACGGCCGTATGTCGTTGCGGCTTCCGCAAAACCGTAATCTATATCCGCTCTTAGTGTCTGGAGCGGTATTGTTCCCTCGTGGTAGTTCTCTGTACGGGCAATTTCTGCACCGCCAAGACGACCGGAAACCTGTGTTTTAATTCCTCTTGCACCGAGCTTCATTGCACGGCCAATCGACATCTTCATGGCACGACGGAAAGAAGTTCTCTTTTCAAGCTGAGCTGCAATGCTCTCTGCTACAAGCTGAGCATTGAGGTCAGGGCTTCTTACTTCTACAATGTCAAGAAGAACTGTCTTGCCTATCATTTTCTCTACATCAAGGCGAAGCTTGTCGATGTCTTGACCGCCCTTACCAATAACAAGGCCGGGCTTTGCGCAGTGAAGAATGATCTTAACCTTACCGCCTGCACGCTCGATTTCAATCTTTGCAATGCCTGCGTGGAATAGCTTCTTCTTTAAAACTTTTCTTATCTTGTTGTCTTCCACAACTAGATCGCCGAACTGACTGTCCGAAACGAACCAGCGGGAATCCCAGTTCTTTATAACGCCCACTCTAAGACCGTGGGGATTAACTTTCTGACCCATCGATTAACCTCCTTTACTCTTTTTCTTTAAGAACTAATGTGATGTGCGAAGTTCTCTTGTAAATTCTAAATGCTCTACCCTGTGCACGGGGCATAATTCTCTTAAGAATTGGGCCCGGTGTTACAAATGTCTCTGCTACATATAGCGAGTCACGGCTCATGTTGTGATTGTTCTCTGCATTTGCCGCAGCCGACTTTAGTAGCTTCTCGAGAGGCTCGCAAGCTGCCTTTGGTGTATTTCTTACGATAGCCGTAGCTCTCTCTAAATCCTTGCCTCTTATTAAATCAAGCACCACCTTAACCTTACGGGGGGCGATGCGGATATGAGTTGCAGATGCTCTAGCTTCCACTTCGTATTCCTCCTTTCAGGTTATTTACCGCTGTTAGACGACTTAGTGCCCGCATGTCCTCTGAAAGAACGGGTGGGGGCGAATTCGCCGAACTTGTGGCCTACCATATCCTCCGTGACATACACGGGGACGTGCTTGCGACCGTCATGGACGGCTACTGTGTGCCCGACAAAGTCGGGGAATATTGTCGATGCTCTCGACCAGGTGCGAAGCACACGCTTCTCGCCTGCCTCGTTCATCGCTTGGATACGCTTTAGTAAAACGGCCTCAACAAAAGGCCCCTTCTTAATGCTTCTGCTCATGTGTTATGCCCCTCCTTTCATCACTTTGCGCCACGGCGCTTAACAATAAATTTATCGCTCTTGTTCTTCTTCGAGCGTGTCTTGTAACCAAGTGTTGGCTTACCCCAAGGTGTAACAGGGCCTGCACGACCGATGGGCGATCTACCTTCACCACCACCGTGCGGATGGTCAACCGGGTTCATAACAGAACCACGAACTGTTGGGCGAATACCCATGTGACGCTTACGTCCTGCCTTACCGATAGACATGTTCTCGTGGTCGATGTTACCGACCTGACCGACAACAGCCTTGCAGTTCATTGGGATGTAGCGAACTTCCGACGAGGGAAGTCTTACCTGAGCGTATTTGCCTTCCTTAGCCATAAGCTGAGCCGAGTTTCCTGCCGAGCGAACGAGCTGTGCGCCCTTTCCGGGGTATAGCTCTACGCAGCAGATAACTGTACCAACGGGGATTGCCGATATAGGTAGGCAGTTGCCTGTCTTAATATCTGCACCCTCGCCCGACATAATAACGTCGCCGACCTTTAGGCCGTTTGTTGCGATGATATAACGCTTCTCGCCGTCCTCGTACTGAAGAAGTGCGATGTGCGCCGAGCGGTTTGGATCGTACTCGACGGTCTGAACCGTTGCCTTCATGTCTGTTTTATCTCTCTTAAAGTCGATAATACGGTACTTCTGGCGGTTGCCGCCTCCCTTGTGGCGGACTGTGATACGGCCGTAGCTGTTACGACCCGAATGCTTCTTTTGCTTTTCAAGCAAGCTCTTCTCCGGCTTTACTTTGGACAGACCCTCAAAGGTTGAGACCGTCATAGTTCTGCGGCCGGGCGAAGTGGGATTAAATTTTCTCATTGCCATGTGCTTTTTCCTCCTTTACCCTTACATCATACCTTCGAAGAATTCGATCGGCTTGCTGTCTGCTGACAACTTGACGACTGCCTTCTTGCGGATTGCCGTGTAGCCCTGATGAACACCGACTCTGCGTTGTTTTCTGGGCATCTTTAGAGTGTTTACCTTGTCAACCTTGACCTTAAAGATTTCCTCTACTGCCTTGCGAATTTCATGCTTGTTTGCATCAAGTGCTACCTCAAAAGTGTAGATCTTGTTTGCAACGCCTGCCATTGAACGCTCTGTTATAATGGGGCGGCGAATTATGTCGTATACCGATTTCATTTCGCATACACCTCCTCGATTTTTGCGACGGCATCCTTTAGAACAACAAAGTTGTCGTAGTTTAGAATGTCGTATACATTAAGGTTGTTTACAACCGTTGTTTTAACATTTGGAATGTTGCGTGCCGATAGCACAAGCTCTTTGTTAACTTCGGGCGAAACGATTAGTGTCTTGCCGTTTGCGCCGATAGCCGATAAAAACTGAGTAACCGACTTTGTCTTTATTGCATCGAGCTGTACGCTGTCTATAACCTTCATCTCGCCGGCAGCCACCTTAGCGGAGAAAGCCGACTTCATGGCAACAGCCTTAACCTTCTTATTCATGCTTACACGATAAGAACGGGGCTTTGGTGCAAATACAACACCACCGTGTGTCCACTGGGGCGATCTGATCGAACCCTGACGAGCACGACCTGTACCCTTTTGTCTCCAAGGCTTAGCACCGCCGCCTCTAACTTCAGCTCTTGTTAGGGCACTTTGGTTTCCCTGACGCTGGTTAGCAAGATATGCAACGACCGCTTGGTGCAATACAGGCTTGTTTATGGGAGCTGCAAAAACGCTCTCGTTAAGAGTGATCTCGCTAACTTCCTTGCCTGTCATGTCTAAAACTTTAATGTTAGGCATTATAGTTTCCTCCTTCTCCTAAAATTAGGCTTTAACAGCCGACTTGATGATGAGCAGTCCGCCCTTAGGCCCTGGAACTGCGCCTTTGACAATCAGTAGATGATTGTCTGTGTCGACCTTCACAACATCAAGATTTTGTACTGTAACTTGCTCGGCACCCATGTGACCGGGCATCTTCTTGCCGGGTAGGATATGTGCGGGCTCTGCAGTCGATCCCATCGAACCTGCATGACGGTGAACAGGGCCACCACCATGAGTCTCACGGCCACGGCTGTTGCCCCAGCGCTTAATTGTACCTGCGTATCCCTTACCCTTCGAAGTGCCTGTAACGTCTATCTTCTCGCCGACTTCGAATGTGTCTACATCTATAATGTCGCCTACATTCATGTCTGCTGCGCCGTCAAGCTTAAACTCTTTAAGGTACTTTTTAATAGCTACGTTGTTCTTAGCAAAGTGACCCTTCTCGGGTTTGTTCATCTTGCGCTCGGGAATGTCCTCGTAGCCAAGCTGAACTGCAACGTAACCGTCGACATCCTCTGTCTTCTTCTGTGCAACAACACAGGGGCCCGCCTTAATAACGGTGACAGGGATAATTTTGCCCATTTCGTCGAAGATCTGCGTCATGCCGACCTTCTTGCCGATAATTCCTGTTTTCACTGTCTTTTCTCCTTTTTAGGTTATTGGTTGGGTCTCCCCAACATGACCCTGCGGAACTGATTTCTCAGCCCCTCGAAATAAATCTTAAAGCTTTATTTCGATTTCGACACCTGCAGGTAGGTCGAGGTTCATCAGAGCGTCTACGCACTTTTGCGACGGTCTTAGAATGTCGATAAGTCTCTTGTGTGTGCGTGTTTCGAACTGCTCACGACTGTCCTTATACTTATGGGGCGAGCGTAGTATTGTTACTATCTCACGCTTAGTCGGGAGCGGTACAGGGCCTGCTACCTCGGCGCCGTTGCGCTTAGCTGTTTCCACAATACGCTCTGCCGACTTGTCGATAAGCGTATGGTCGTAGCTCTTTAGTCTGATGCGAAGTTTTTCGTTTGCTGCCATTTCCTTTTGCCTCCTCTTTTAATATGTTGCTTGTTTTACATAGTGCCTACATTTCGTTACTACTATCGCAGACACTACTTTAGAGGCGACGAGAGAATTTTTTCAACACCCTTTCGAGCGTTTCAGCCCGTGACATAAAAAATCCGAAATACTGCGGCAGTATTTTCGGACATAAATAACCCCACTCCCACGCTCATCGTGTGCCGCTCGCACATTGCCGCAGTGGAAAATGTCGCATCACGAGGCGGCTAACCGCCTTGCTGCTCTCTATGTCGCGCCCGATTAACGGACATACTCAGCGAAAACTACCCGCATAAGCGGCAACCTAACGCTTCATCGCACTTGTCAAGCTTTTCTATAATACAGCATCACGCACGAAAAATCAAGTCTTTTTTTGATATTTTTTAACAAATTTTCAAAAATTTCATATTTGTCAAAAAACGACCCGTTTTGCTGCAAAATAATTATCTTCAGTTTGGAGAAAAAGTGATTTCTCCAAACTGAAGAAATCAGCCGACGCTGATTTTAACGCCAGAGGGCACCCTGATGGTGCCCCCTCGCCACTCCCCCTCCTTCCGAAGGGGCTTGATTTTATCTTTTTCTCCGGCCCGGCTCTTTTCACTTGTTTTTCGAGCTTATAAATGCCACTACCCCACCAACAACAATAAGCCCGACAGCCCCTGCCAAAAAAAGTGCTCCCATGCTGTACATAAAACCCTCCTCGAACTAATTTCTTCCTTAATAATATATAAGCGGTTTAAAAACTCGTTTTCAAACCCCAGCTTGGAGAAAAAGCGTTTTCTCCAAGCTGAGAAATCAGCTAAAGCTGATTTTAACGCCCTCGGGGCGGGAATTTAACGCCAGAGGGCCCCCTGATGGTGCCCCCTCGCCGCTCCCCCACCTTCCGAATGGGCTTGATTTTATGTTTTTCTCCAGTCTGCGGTTTAAGAACTCCTTTTCAAACCCTTCATAAAGCTAAGCCCCACAAAAAATCCTTCCCTTTAAGAAATACATCATACCATACATTCTATATTATGGCAACTTTTGCGCCAAATACAGCTAACTGAATAAATTGCACTATGCAAAAATCTATTTTCTAGGCAATATATTACAAAATTGTAAATTTTCAAAAAAACTGCATCTTTTTCACTAAAAATACGTCATAATAGAGTATACTGCTATTTGGAGAAAAGCGCTCCACGCGCTTACCGCTTAATGATTAAATTCAGCTTGGAGAAAAAGCGTTTTCTCCAAGCTGAGAAATCAGCTAAAGCTGATTTTAACGCCCTCGGGGCGGGAATTTAACGGCGAAGGGCACCCTGATGGTGCCCCCTCGCCGCTCCCCCTCCTTCCGAAGGGGCTTGAGTTTTTCTCCAGTCTGTAAATTAACATATATTTTTGGAGGGGTTACTTACATGAAGCACAGGTTTATTGCACTGCTAACGGTCTTTGTCCTTTGCCTTTCGCTCGTCCCGACCGCCTTTGCGAGCTACGACCCAAGCTACGAAGAAAACTACGACATTCTTGTGGCGCAGGGCTTAATGGAAAACTATGTTCTCGGCAAAGAGATGACATTTACAACGGCGACCCAAGGGCTTGGCGACCCCGATACCGTTATATACCTCGTTGCCTCTGTCTATCCATACAGCTTTTCACTTGAATGGGAGTGGGGCAACGGCTACACCTCTTGGAAGGTCAAGTCAGAGCCCCCTGTTCAAGGCATTCCGATTGCAACAGGCGGCATAGAGGAGATCTTCCACCACGTTATGGATCTAACCGAGTACGACAGAACGCTAAGCTCCCCTGCTCCCTACTCGGCGAGAGGTGTTTTTGACTACGGCACAGCGGTCTGCGACGGCTACACGAGAGCTATAATGCTTATGAGCCACGAGATCGGAATACCTGCAATATACATAGGAGTAGACGGCATAAACCACTCCTACAACCTTATTTTTGACAGCGGCGAATGGAAACTGCTCGACTCGACATGGGCCGATACTTCGGAGTATTACGACCCCTACTACCTCGTCGACAGAAATTCCCTCGAAAGCCACATTCCAAACCCCGATATAGATGTAACGCACGACGAGGCTATATCCTTTGCCGAGTGGTACTTCGACGACCTTCTCGGCATGTACGACTTTGGCACGTCGGACACATCAACAGAGCCTACCGACCCTGACAGCTCGACAGATACAGGCCTTACCTACGACCCTGTGACAGGTTATCCGATCGACCCCGAAACAGGCTACCCGATAGATCCTATAACAGGCCTTCCTACACCGCCTGAAACGAGCACCTCCCCCTACCCGATCGACCCCGAAACGGGCTACCCAATACACCCCTCGACAGGCCGCCCCTTCGACCCTGCCACAGGTTTCCCGATAGACCCTGTGTCAGGCCTTCCCTATGACCCCGAAACAGGCCTTGTCTATGACCCGACGGCAATAGGCCCCGGCGAGGGTAGGGTTTACATGACGCTCTCTGACGCAGACCATTTAACACAGCCCGAAATGGCGGAAATCCTAAAGGGTATAGACATGTTTGTCGGCACAGGCGACGGCTTCGAGCTCGACCGTGCCCCAACGAGAATAGAGCTTGCCGTTATGTTTGTTAGAGCACTCGGCCTCGAGGATGAAGCGCTTGCCTACACAGGGGAAAATCCCTTTACCGATGTCCCCGAATGGGCGGTCGGCTACACGGCTGTTTTGTACAACTACGGCTACGCCAAAGGCTACGGCGATGGCCTGTACGGTTCTAACGACCTCGGCACAGAGCGTGATTATGCAACATTTCTCCTCCGTGCAATGGGCTTTAGCGAAACGGGCGGCGATTTCACATGGGAGAGCTCTGTCGATGTCGCCCGTCAGATAGGCTTTGCCGTCGACAGCGAAACCTTCCTAAGAGGTGATGTCGCCGAAATGACACTTAGAGCACTGCTCTCCCTCGACAGCACCTTCGCAAAGACACTCGGAATAATGCTAACAAAAGCGGCATAGCGCCATTTATAAAAGGACAGGGTGAGATCCCTGTCCTCAGCTTGGAGAAAAAGTGTTTTCTCCAAGCTGAGAAATCAGCTAAAGCTGA
>CAYJFK010000041.1:0-21205 GCA_964369475.1 uncultured Oscillospiraceae bacterium
GCTTGGCAAAATCTTGCCGTATGCAACGACTACAATTATATCAAGCCCCTCTAAGAGCCCTTCTATTGTGCCGCCCTTTAATGTCTCGGGCTGGTACACTTCTATTCCGTGCTTTAGTGCGGCCTCCTTTACAGGTGGCGCTGTAAGCACTTTTTTTCTGCCAACAGGCTTGTCGGGTTGGGTTACAACGCCTATAACTTCATGCCCTGCCTTAATTAGTGCTTCGAGGGAATGTACGGCAAAATCCGGCGTTCCCATAAAGAGTAGTCTCAAAATTTTACTCCTCCTCGTCTTGCTCGTAATCTGCATGTATAAATTTTGTAAAGACGATACCATCTAAATGGTCTATCTCGTGACAAAAAGCCCTTGCTTTAAAGCCTTCGCCGACCATCTCAAAATGCTCGCCCTTGCGGTTTTGCGCCTTTACCTTAACACGATATGGGCGAATAACATATCCGTATTTCCCCGGAACGGAAAGGCAACCCTCTACCGAGTCCTCCTCGCCTTCACTCTCTACAATAACAGGGTTTACAAGCTCTATAACTCCGTCTCCTACATCGACGACAGCGACACGGCGCAAAACACCGACTTGAGGAGCGGCAAGACCTGCACCGTCTGCCTCTTGCATTGTTTCGATCATGTCGTCCAAAAGATCGTCCAAACGAGAGTCGAACTTTTCTACTGCACGGCACTTTTTGGAAAGTGTTTCCTCGTGCTCTGCAACATCTAAAATTTTTCTAATAGCCATATTATCACCTTTAATTCATAGAGTATGGGTTTAAATCTACCGAGCAGTATATATTTGCATACTCGCTCTTGGCCGATAGCTCGGCCAGTGCCACCGACAGGATTTCCCTAATCTTCTTACTGTCGACACACTTCATTATAATTCGGTACCTATGCCGCCCATTTATTTTATAGACAGGCGCTCTCATAGCCGGAAACATTATTATACTATGTATTCTGTCCTTTTTGAATACTTTTTCGAGATGATTTACAAAAAATTCGCAAGCACTCTTTGTTTTGTCCTCGTCCTCGCCCGAGAATACCATGCAATATATGTCGCAATATGGCGGATATGCCGCAGTTCGCCTAAATGCTATCTCACCTATAAAGAATTTTAGATAGTCCTGACGTCTTGCAAGGTCTATAACTGCGTTGTCCGGAATAAATGTCTCGATAATCGCCCTGCCCGGAGTGTCGGCTCTGCCTGCCCTGCCGACTACCTGTGTTAAGAGCGAAAAAGCTCGTTCGGAGGCTCTGTAATCGTCTTGCATTAGAAGGGAGTCTGCAAAGAGCACTCCAACAAGGCTAACATTTGGCATGTCGAGCCCCTTTGTTACCATCTGCGTACCGAGTAGAATGTCGTACTCCCCCGTTGCAAATAGAGTTAGCATTTCTTCGTGCGACATTTTGTAGGAAGTCGTGTCCATGTCCATTCTAAGTATGCGTGCCTCGGGGAATAGCCTTGCTATTTCCTCCTCGACCCTTTGCGTTCCAAATCCTCTGCGCATAAGTGTTCCGACCTTGCAAGAAGGGCATACTTGCGGTACTTCCATTGTCTTACCGCAGTAGTGACACATTAAAAGCCCGTTTGCCGAGTGGTATGTCATGGAGATACTGCAATCTCCGCAGACTATCGACTCGCCGCAAATCTTGCAACTGAAAAATGTGTTGTACCCTCGTCTGTTTAAAAAGAGTATGGCCTGCTTACCCTCTGCTAAGGTCTCGCCTATCGCCTTTATCATGGTAGGCCCTGTTACCGACGACATGCCGGCCGAAAGCTCATCTCTTAGGTTTGTAACAGTTACGGACGGCATACCGTTATCGGAAAATCTCGACTTTAACTCAAAGAGACTATACCGTCCCTCTTTTGCCGCCGCAAAGCTCTCTACCGATGGTGTCGCACTGCAAAGTAGCAGTGTCGCATTTTCATTTGCCGCCCTATACTTGGCAACAATCCTCGCATGATACCTCGGTGTGCTCTCCGACTTGTAGGCACTGTCTTGTTCTTCGTCCATAACAATAAGCCCTAAGTTCTTAACAGGAGCAAAAACCGCCGAACGTGTGCCCACAACAATTTTGCAAACTCCCCTTTTTATCTGCTTCCAAGCATCTCTGCGCTCTGTCTCGGCAAGGCGACTGTGAAGCACCGCTACATTGTCGCCATATCTGCCTATAAACCGATCTGTAAGCTGTGGGGTTAAAACTATCTCTGGAACGAGCACAATTGCACCTTTGCCTTCGTCGAGCAGTTTGTCTATAAGCGACAAGTAACAAAGCGTTTTGCCCGAGCCTGTAACGCCATAGAGCAAGGAGACGGCAGGTTTTTTGCTCTCTATAAGGCTTGATATGCCCTCCACCGCTACACGCTGTTCTTCTGTTAGTTTTATCTCTCCCGTGCTGTTCCCATGCACAAGCTTGCCTTCGTATGGGTTTTTGATAAGTTCCCTCTCGTATGTCTCTACAATGCCGTTTTTCTCCAAAGTGTCTATAACGCTTTGCGACACACCTGCAAGATAGGCAACCTCAGCGGCCGACATTTCGCCTTGCATCATCATAACATCGCATACTCGTTCTTGCTTTTCGCCTTTTTTCCCAAGGCTGTCAAGGTATGCCGTCACTTCGTCGTACGAGCGGCATAGCCTTGCCATCTTTCTCGTTGTGCCCTCTGCAATCTTGCCGCCTCTAACAGATTTAACTCGCAGTATGCCTTGATCTATAAGCTCTGCTATTTCCTCTTTTAATGGACGCATAAGAATATTTTCAAGAGCGCTCGCCGTTGGTTTTTTCATGGAGGCTATTGCCTCTATTATGTCACTGCTTTGTGACGGTTTCATGACTATTTCCAATATATCGGTCGGGACATAGCGAATTCCTGCGGGTAGCATACTTTTTAGCACATCGAAATAGGAACAAAAGCACCTCTCCTTTACAAAGGATAGCACTCCAAGCTGAGCGCTGTCGAGCAGTGGTTCTTGATCTATAAGCTGGGCTATCTCCTTTAGCCCTTTAAAAGGGCTGCTCTCCTTAACTTCAATAACCATGCCTTGAGCACGCTTATTCCCTCTGCCAAAGGGCACCATTACACGACAACCTGCCGTAAGCCGCCCATCTAAATAAAGTGGAATTTTATAATCAAAAGTGCGCCCTCCCATAGGGCCTTTTAGGTCTAGTACCGTTACGGCGATCACTTTTTTTACACCTCTCTAACCGCAAAAGGAGCAGGCTTATGAAAAATTGTTTTCCAACCTCCCATGCCCACTCCAACATATAGAAACTTTTTGTCTTTGTCCACCCATATCAACCTTGGAAAGCACCTGACCTCCAAGTCCGTTTCAAACAGGCTCTGCCGACATTGGTGTATATTATTCTTCTTCTTCAAAGGATTCAACAATGTGAACCTTGCCATCTGCAATTTCGCTAATTGCCGACTTAACGGGCTTTTCTACCAATACAATGTCGTTTTCTGTTGCAAATGCCGCAATCTGTCTTGCTCTTTTAGCGGCGGCAATAACAAGAGAATACCTACTTTCTCCCTTTTGTGTAAGCTCCTCTATTGTGGGGTATAGCATACCTGTTTTACGTTTAATCAAATCTATCTCTCCTTTAAAGAATTTAATCTGCAAGCTCTCGAAGTAGTGCGACATCGTGCACTCTTTATAATTGCATTAACTTCGTCCCTTGCTACTATTATATCATCATTGAATACAATATAGTCATATTCTCCCGCTTTTTCTATCTCGGTGCGAGCTGTTTTTAATCGTGTAGTTATAACTTCTTCTGTCTCTGTGCCTCTACCTCTAAGGCGCTTTTCAAGCTCGTCAAGGCTTGGAGGTGCAAGGAAGATCATAATAGAATCCTCCATACGCTGCTTTACTTGCATTGCTCCTTGTACTTCTATAATAAGTAAAACATCATACCCGTCTGCAAGGCGTTTTTCGACTGTCGACTTAGGAGTACCATACATATTGCCGCTATATTCGGCATACTCAAGCATATCACCCGACGAGATAAGATCTAAAAAATTCTCCCTCGTGACAAAGTGATAGTGTCTGCCGTTTTCCTCCCCCGGCCTCGGGTCTCTCGTTGTTGCCGAAACGGAGTATACAAGTCTTGGGTTTCTTTCAAGAAGCAATTCAAGTACCGTGTCCTTGCCCGAACCCGACGGGCCCGACAAAACAATAAGACTGCCTCTCTCAGTCATTGTCTTCCTCCTCGTCATCATAAAATCGTCCTGCCACGGTCTCGGGCTGGATTGCCGAGAGCACTACGTGGTCGCTGTCTGTTATTATAACGGCACGGGTTCTGCGCCCGTAAGTAGCATCTATAAGCCTGCCTGTGTCCCTCGCCTCTTGAATTGTTCTCTTTATCGGCGCAGACTCGGGGCTGACTATTGCAATAATTCTCGCCGACGAGACCATATTACCAAATCCAATATTAATAAGCTTCACTAAAAGCCTCCCACATGTTTTGTATTACTCAAGGTTTTGCACCTGTTCACGTATCTTTTCAAGCTCTGATTTAACGCTTACGACCGTCATCGCTATTTCACTGCGCTGACACTTAGAGCCTATCGTGTTAATCTCTCTGTTCATCTCCTGCAAGAGAAAGTCCATTTTTCTGCCCATCGCACCCTTTGCTTTAAGCATACTTCGCATTTCCTCTATGTGACTTCTTAGCCTAACAAGTTCTTCCGTTATGGAAATCCTGTCGGCAAAAAGGCCTGTTTCGGTAGTCAGCCTTGTGTAGTCGAGCTCTATCTCGCCGCAGAGTTCCTTAACGAGGGCCGTTATGCGTTCCCTATAATCGACAACGGTCTTTGCAGATACCGCCTCGATTTCGGGAAGCATGGCTTCGATCCCGTCGAGCCGCTCTAAAAGGTCTACCGTAAGCCGCTCGCCCTCTGCCTTTCTCATGCCGGCAAATTGCGTTAAAGCATCGTCTGCTACTGTCTTTACAGCGGCATATACAGTATCGGCATCTTCGTCCTCACGCACGACGTTGAATATATCGCTGTTTTTAGCTAAGGTCGAAGCCGAAATATCGTCTATAACCCCATAATCCGCAACAATTTGCTTTAGTGCGGCAAGGTGCCCTTCGAGAAGTGGGCGGTTAATGCTAACGCTTACCGCCTGACCATCGAGCTTTATTATAGAGACATAAAGATCTACCTTACCACGTGACATATAGTTTTGCGTTAGCAGCTTTAATTTTTCCTCCAAATAGGCATAAGCCCTTGGCATACGAATGGAAAAATCGAAATATCTGTGGTTTATGGAGCGCACTTCTACCGTAATTTCCATGCCGCCTATCACCATACGGCTACGTCCATACCCCGTCATACTTATTGGCATAAATATCTCCTATTTTTGGCAATAAATTATATCCTATTCAAAATATTATATACCGCAAAGCCATTTTTGTCAAATGCTTATTATATCTATTGTGGTTAATTCTGTCAATAGATAATAAAAGCGGTTAAAGGGGTAAATTTGCCCCCTTAACCGCTTTGTTTGATAGATCTTGCTTTATTTTACACTATATCAGTTTTACTTGGAAATAACATATAACAAGCAATACCTACTTTTACTTCATTGCGTCCATTGCCGCCGATGCGCCTGCTATTCTACCCCATGTAATAGCGTTGGAGATTGTAAAGCCCATGTATGCGCTGTTTGCCGAGGCTTCACCTGCTGTGTACAGGCCGTCTATCGGGGTGCCATCCGTTCTAAGTGCCTGTGCATTGGTGTCTCTTAGGATACCGCCGTATGTGATAATGTGTGCAGGAGCTACCGCCATTGCATAGTATGGACCTGTTTCGAGCGAGATTAAATCTGTCGCACGGCCAAGCTCTGTGTCTGCGCCTGCCGCTACCATCTCGTTCCAATTTTCAACCGTTGCAACAAGTCCGTCTACATCGACCTCCATTAGAGCGGCAAGTTCTTCAATTGTATCTGCACTTGTGTACTCTAAGTCGAGCCCACGCTTTAGTTCAAGCTCTGTTACGCCTGCTTGGTCTTGGATAGCCCAGACATAAGGTGTCTCGTCCTTCATCATTTGCTCGAGGATGGGCTGATTTTGTTCTTGACTCATAAAGCCTGCGTTACGCTCGTCTATAAAGCGTGTGCCGTCCTTGCCAACAAGGATAGCTCCGCCCGAGTTTAGGAATCTGCCAACGGCGGCAGTTGCCGATGTGCCGTTGTGATCTCTCATGATAAAGTAGTCTTTTAGTACAGCCATAAGATTGTTCATCGAGCTAAGTGCCGCGCCAAAGTCTGCCGCCATCATTATTCCGTCGCCCGTTGTTGCAGGGTGACCTATCGGCATCATTGGCTCGAACAAAGGCCAGAACTTGCCGGGCATGTCCTTATTGCCAGCATATCCGCCCGTTGCGATTACAACAGCGCCTGCCTTGATGTATACATTTTTACCGTCGACATCTGTCGCCATAACACCTGCAAGCTCGCCATCGCTTCCTGCAAGGAGCTTCTTGGCAGGAGTTTCGAACATTACATCTATGCCTCTCTCAGCCAGTGCCGTCTCGTATGGCTCTCTCATGGCAGGGCCGTAGCCTGTAACGACATGCATCATTGCATATGGGCCGTAACCTACAAGAACTTCGTCATTAAATGGCATTTTTATAACATCTGCAAGCCATTCAATGCTCTCGCCTGATCTGTCTGTTGTTATTCTCGCAAGCTCAGGATCAAGACGATAGAGCGCATTGCTCATGAGTAGGTCGTATAGCTGATCGGCAGTTTGATCGTGGCCTGCTGCCTTAGTATATCTCGTATCATATCCGCCTATCATACCTTGCGAAATAAATGTTGTGCCGCCTGTAACTGCTGTTTTTTCAAGGATAAGCACTTCTTCTGCACCGTTGTCGTATGCCTCAACAGCCGCTGTAAGACCTGCGCCGCCTGCGCCTAAGACAAGAACATCAACTTCCTTGTCCCACTCGTAGTCAGCACCCATAGCAGGAGCTTGCTCCTCCTCGGGCATGACAGGTGCAGGCTCTATCATAAAGCTCGCTAGATCTCCGCCTGCCTTTTCAATTGCGGCCTTTGCGGCATTCTTAATGGCTTCCGATGTTAGAGTTGCGCCTGCAACACTGTCAATCGCAACGCTTTGCTCGGCTACTATTTTTGCCGGAATTCTTTCAAGGGCGGCATCTGATATGCCTGCCGTCTCGCTGTGCGAGGCAACCGTTACAGAAACAATCTCGCTGTCGCTAAGCACAACATCGACGACCATAGCCGCCATGCCTGTAACGCTCTCGCTGTATGTGCCTGCTGTCATACCGCCCAACGGTGTAGGCGCTACTTCAGGAGCCTCGGGCTCGACAGGTGTTGCAGATGCTGCTGCATCTGTCTTTAACTCTTGACCTACATAGATCATGTTAGGGTTATCTAGCTCGTTAATCTCTGCGAGCTCCTGCCAGCTCATACCGAATTTTTGGGCAATCGACCACAGTCTGTCGCCCTCCGCTACGGTATAGGTAGATGCACTCGCACCGAGCGACAGCAGCATAATAGCCGCCATTGACATTGCGATAATTCTCTTTTTGAACATATAATGCCTCCTAACTAAAATTTGATTGAGCTCATTATATATAAAATAGGAAAGCATTGTGTTAATAAATTGTTAATAATTTAGCAAATATATTAAATAGTTATATATTTTTAAGTTTAAATAATTCAATGACATTATTTATGACAATAGGCAAGTTTTCACTAATTCCCTCCATTGCCTCCTTTAGCGTAACAGGCGACAGACAGGCCGAAAAGACAGCCGTAATCCCTTCTTTATATGCCGCCTCGTACCCATCGCCAATAGAACCACATATGGCAACGACAGGTAGCCCCTTAGATCTACGGGCCACCCCGACAGGCACTTTGCCCCTTGCCGTCTGACCGTCCATTCTACCTTCTCCTGTTAGCACTATGTCGGCATCTTCTATCATGCTTTCAAAGTTTGCTATGTCGAGCATTATATCTATCCCACTTCGTAGCTTGCCGCCAAACATTGCAGTAACTCCATAACCCATGCCGCCTGCCGCACCTGCCCCAGATACATCGGAGGGTTTACCTACAATCTTTGCTAGATTTAAAAGCCCTCTATCGAGTGCCGCAACATCTTTCGCCCCTTTTTGAGGGCCATAGACATAAGATGCCCCATTTATGCCGCAAAGAGGATTGTCGACATCGCACATCGCCTCTATGTTGAGCGGTGGAGGCAACTCGACCTTTGCAAGCTCGCACAGTGTACCCCCTGTCGGGATATAGCTACTGCCATCTTGCCTGTAAAACTTTGCACCAAGCGCCGCCGCCATTCCGCAACCGCCGTCGTTTGTCGCACTGCCGCCAAGGCCGAGAATTATCTTTTCAGCTCCGTTTTTCAGCGCATGTAATATCATCTCCCCGACACCGTATGTCGAGGCAATTTCCACCCTGCCGTCAGAGAGCCAAAGCCCTGCCGCCTGTGCCATTTCTATTACTGCGGTACTATCTATCTTGGCATAACTTGCCAAGACCGTACCACCAAAAGGCCCTGTAACCTCTACGTCAACACGCTCACACCCCGTTGCGGCTACGACGGCATCTACCGTACCCTCTCCGCCGTCTGCCACCGGAATTGTCAAGACCTCTGCCATAGGCGACGATGCAAGCACCCCTTTTTTCATGTAGTCGCATATCTCCAATGCCGTTGCCGACCCCTTAAATGAGTCGGGCACTATTACAACCTTCATTCTACATCCCCCTTAACTTCTCCGAGTAGCTCCTCCACCGCCTCTTTTGCATATTGCTTTGTATATAGCGAATGGTATCTGCCACGTTTGATCATCAACTCGTCGTGTGTGCCTTGCTCTAATATCTCTCCATCGTCTATAACCAGAATTAAATCTGCCATTCTTATTGTAGAGAGCCTATGCGCAATTATAAAGGAAGTGCGCCCCTCCATAAGTCGAGATAGCGCCGTTTGAATTAGCACTTCCATCTCTGTATCGACAGAGCTAGTCGCCTCGTCTAATACAAATATTGCAGGATTTGCTATAACAGCCCTTGCAAAGGAGACGAGCTGCTTTTCCCCTGTCGACAGGCGGTCTCCCCCCTCGCCGACATTAAAGTTGTACCCCTCGCTTTGCGCCGCCGCAACTCTGTCTGCACAGGCAAGCTTTGCCGCAGTTTCTATTTCCTCCATTGTGGCATTTTCATTGCCGTATCTGATGTTGTCGGCTATCGTTGCCGAAAAGAGGTGCGGACTTTGCAAAACATAGCCAAGATTACTGTGTAGCCAAAGTTGCGAGCGTTCTTTGTAGTCCTTGCCGTCTATCAGTATGCGCCCTTCTGTCGGCTCGAAAAATCTGCAAAGCAAATTGACAATGGTACTCTTTCCGGCTCCTGTCTCGCCAACAAGTGCTACCATTGTGCCTGCCTTTATATCAAGGTTAAAGTTCTTCAAAACCTCTTTGCCTTGATCGTATTTAAAGCCTACATTTTCAAACTTTATATCCCCTTTTATAGGCTCGAAATTCTCTCGTTTTGGCTCGAAGGAGTCTCCGTATTTTTCCAAAACCTCAGAGCTTTCTGTAATATCGGGCTCGCTGTCGAGCAGTCCTATAACACGCTCGATATTTGCCTGTGTTGCAATAAAATCGGAGGATAGCCTTGCAAGTTGCTGAACGGGCTCGAATATGCTGACAGAATATGTCAAAAAGACCGACAGCACGCCAAAATTCATCATGTCCTCTATAACAAGATTACCGCCCTGCCACAAGACAAGAGCAGTCGCTAGCGAGCCAAAGAGCATAACGAGTGGCGTAAAAATAGAAGTGTAGTGGAAATTTTTAACAGAGTCTTTGTAAAGCCTATCAGACTGCGAGTTAAAGTGTTCTGCGTTAAGTTCCTCCATAACGAGCACCTTTGCGGTCTTTGCACCTGTAATGCCCTCGTTATAAGCCCCTGCAATTCTCGATGTGCCTCTGCGGACATTTCTGTTAGCGGAAAGTATACGACTTTGGAAATATATTGTTAAAAGAGCAATGCAAGGAACTATTGCAAAGATAGGCATTGCAAGGCGCACAGATAGCATCGTCATGGAAAATAGCACCCCTGCTACATACATGCCCGACCATAAAAAATCGAGCAGTCCCCATGCTGTCATCATGCTTATTTTATCGGCGTCGCTCAAAACACGGGCGAGCATATAGCCGACAGGTGTTTTATTGTAGTAGGAAAAGGAGAGCTTTTGAAGGTGGGTAAATGTCATCTTCTTTAGATCTCTGCCAAACTCCATCTCGATATAAAATGCCGCCCTTGCATATGCAACGGAAGATACCACCTGAAAAGCAACGACCGCAAACATTAGCATGAAAAACCCAAAAAGCCCTTCTGTGTCGTTCGGAATTATAAACTCGTTTATGGCATAGGTCTGAAAGAGCGGTAAAACAACATCTATTCCGGCCGTCGCAAGGGTTATAATAAAGACAATAATAATCTTTGATTTATAAGGAGCCATAAGGGAAAAGAGCCGCTTCCAAGTAGATGTGCTTATCTGTTTAACATGCATTTCTTCTTCAAAATAATTCAAGCGTCCTCCTCCTCTCTAACTCCGTTTTGTATTTCAAAAATCCTACGATAGAGCCCATCTTCATTTATAAGCTTATCATGAGGCCCCTCGCTTACAATGCGACCATCTTCAAGCACAATAATATTATCGGCTTGCATTAAGGTTGCCGCCCTGTGCGAAATTAATATTGTTGTCTTACTGCCGTAACTCTCCTTTAGAGCTTTTCTAATTTGCATATCTGTCTCGGTGTCAACGGCAGAGAGCGAGTCGTCGAATATAAGAACAGATGGGTTTTGCGCCAATGTTCGAGATATTGCTACACGCTGTTTTTGACCGCCCGACAGCGTAACCCCTCTCTCGCCTACAATTGTGTCGTACCCATGCTCAAACTCTGTAATCGAGCTGTCGACACATGCAATTGTGGCACTTTTGCGAAGCTCCTCAATTTCTATATCAGTATTGCCTGCCCTTATGTTGTCGGCAATAGAGCGTGAGAATAAAAACGGCTCTTGCAATACAAGCCCAACATTTTTCCGAAGATACTTTAGGGCAATTTTTTCTATGTCAATGCCGTCTATCGTAATAACACCCTCTGTCGGCTCGTATAGCCTTGGCAGTAAGTGTGCAATACTCGACTTGCCCGAGCCTGTCGCCCCAAGTATAGCAAGTGTTGTCCCATTTGGCACTTTAAAGCTGATATTTTTTAAAATAGGCATATCCTTTTCATAGCCAAACGAAACATTCTTAAATTCTATATCTCCCTCTAAATCAGGAGTAAGCGCACCTTCTTTATCGCTCTCAGGCTCTGCATCGAGGATATCTCTAATACGATCGATCGAAACCCCAGCCCTACTCATCTGCGATATAAGACGACCGAGAGAACGGATAGGCCATATAATCTGCTGCGTATAGCTTAGGAAGGCGACAAGGCCGCCCAAAGTAAGGGTATTGGTATTTATAACAAGATAAGCACCCCCACACAAAATTATTGCATTTTGAAAACCCGTTATAAAGTCTCCAAGCCCCCAGTAAGAGGATAGCAGCTTGCCAAGATTTATCCAAAGGCCTGCATATCTGTCGTTTACCTCGTTAAACTTGTCTATCTCAGCTCGCTCTCTTCCAAAGGCACGCACTACACGAACACCTGTTAGGTTTTCTTGTACTACCGTCATAAGTTCTCCCTCTGTTTCGTCGGCTACAAGAAATTGCTCTCCCATTTTTTTGTAAAAAAATACAGAATATCCTGCCACTATCGGCAAGAATACGAGCGTTACAAGAGTTAGTAGCGGACTTATTGTAAGCATCATGACAATTGCCAAAACAGCCATAATAGCAACCCTTATGAGCTCCACTACCTGAACGGAGAGCACTGTGCGTATTGTCTCAACGTCGGATATACACCGCTGAATTATATCGCCTGTCTGCATTTTTATATGCCAAGAAAATGGCAAGTGTTCTATTGTGTAAAAGAGATTATTCCTCAAGTCCCTAACAACACCTTCGGCATATTTGCCCGATGTAAAGCGCCTAATATAATTCATAATTCCCGATAGTAGCGCTGTTACAACGGCAAGAGCTGCGATTAGCTGTAAGTTTTCTCTAAGAAAGTCCCTGCTCCATATGCTATTGATAAACTCTACAATAAAGCTTGGCAGATCGTATGGTTTGCTGTCTATGACCGAATCTATTGTTACCATTATAATTTTAGGTAGCAAAAAAGAAAAAAGGGTAGACAAAAGCGTGGCAACAACAGAGACAGCAAAAAGCCATCTCCACCCCTTGGACTGCTTATATAAAAACGAGATCAATGAATCGCCTCCTAACATCTTCTTAGCTAACTAATTATACCAAAATAACACATATTTGTAAACGACCGATAAATAGTTATGCAAAAATTCTAAAATATGCACCGACCTTTGACCGCAGTCAAACGAAAACATGGGGCTCGATGCCCCTTGTTTTCGTCAGGTTGGAGAAAAAGTGTTTTCTCCAACCTGAGAAAATCAGCTAAGCTGATTTTAACGCCCTCGGGGCGGGAATTTAATGCCAGAGGGCACCCTGATGGTGCCCCCTCGCCGCTCCCCCTCCTTCCGAAGGGGCTTGATTTTTTCTCCTAGTCAACAAAAACAAGGGGCTCGATGCCCCTTGTTTTCGCTTCTATATTAAATAGATAATTATCTTACGCTGATAGCACCGAACTTACAAACTTGGATACATGCACCGCACTTAACACACTCGTTTTTGTCGATCGTGTAAGCATGTCTAATCTCACCGTCGATTGCATGTGCAGGACAGGTCTTCGCACATAGCGAACATCCCTTACACTTAACAGGATCGATTGTGTAGCTGACAAGCGACTTACAAACACCTGCAGGACAACGCTTCTCGTTAACATGAGCTTCGTACTCATCACGGAAGTAACGCATTGTCGAAACAACAGGGTTTGGAGCTGTCTGGCCAAGTGCACAAAGCGAGTTTGCCGCAACATTCTTACAAAGATCTTCAAGCTTGTCAAGATCTTCAGGAACTGCCTTGCCCTCTGTAATCTTTGTTAGTATCTCGTAGATACGCTTTGTGCCGATACGGCAAGGCGCACATTTTCCGCAAGACTCCTCAACAGTAAAGTCAAGGAAGAAGCGAGCAATGTCAACCATACAGTTGTCTTCGTCCATAACGATAAGACCGCCCGAACCCATCATAGATCCGATAGCCATTAGATTGTCGTAGTCGATAGGTGTGTCGATGTGCTCCATGGGGATACATCCGCCCGAAGGGCCACCTGTCTGGGCTGCCTTAAACTTCTTGCCATCAGGCACGCCGCCGCCGATGTCTTCGATGATCTCACGAAGGGTTGTGCCCATCGGAATTTCAACAAGACCTGTATTTGTAATCTTGCCACCTAAAGCAAAAACCTTTGTTCCCTTGGACTTTTCTGTACCCATCGATGCAAACCACTCAGCACCTTGAAGGATTATCTGTGTGATGTTGGCATATGTCTCAACATTGTTAAGAACTGTGGGCTTACCGAAAATACCCTTTGTTGCAGGGAATGGAGGACGAGGACGAGGCTCACCTCTGTTGCCTTCGATAGATGTGATAAGAGCTGTTTCTTCACCACATACGAAAGCACCTGCACCAAGGCGGATTTCAAGGTCAAAGTCAAAACCAAGACCCATTATGTTCTTGCCAAGTAGTCCGTATTCCTTAGCTTGCTTAATGGCGATGTTTAGACGCTCAACGGCAATTGGGTACTCTGCACGAACATAGATGTAACCTTGGTCTGCACCTATTGCATATGCGGCAATGGCCATAGCTTCCAGTACAGCATGTGGATCGCCTTCCAAAACGGAGCGGTCCATAAATGCACCGGGGTCGCCTTCGTCGGCATTACATGCTACAAACTTCTTATCGCCAACAGCATCTTTTGTAAACTGCCACTTTAGGCCTGTTGGGAAGCCACCGCCTCCACGGCCACGAAGTCCTGATTTCTTGACTATGTCTATAACTTCTTGTCCGCTGTAATCTGTTAGACATTTCTCAAGGGCAAGATAACCGTCTCTTGCTATGTACTCGTCGATTTCTTCGGGGTTGATAACGCCACAGTTTCTAAGCGCAACACGAACCTGCTTAGCGTAGAAGCCTGTGTGATTTAGATCTTTAACAATATCGCCATCTACTGTCTCTTGGTATAGAAGGCGCTTAACGATACGACCCTTTAGGAAATGCTCGTTAACAATTTCCTTAATGTCCTTAACTTCTACCCTGCTGTAAAAACAGCCTTCCGGGTAAACTATCATTATGGGGCCTAAGGCACATAGTCCAAAGCAACCCGTCATAACTACTTTAACTTCTTCGGTTAAGCCTGCAGAAGCGACTTCCTTGTTTAGCTCCTCGATTATCTTTGTCGAGCCGGAGGAGGTGCAACCGGTACCGCCACATACAAGCACATGAGTTCTGTACATCTTATTACTCCCTCCTATTATTCCGCTGCGCCGATTGTATACTCGGTCACAACATTACCGTTGATTATATGATCAACAACTATTTTAGCAACCTTGTCCGGCGATACTTTAACATAAGTAACCTTTTCCTGACCGGGTGCCATAACTTCAACAATGGGCTCAAGACGACACATGCCTATGCATCCTGTTTGAGTAACCATAACATTATCTATATTTCTCTTGCCCACTTCGTCCAAAAGTGCATTCATAACCGTACGTGCACCTGCTGCTATTCCGCATGTTGCCATACCGACAATAACACGTGTGCTGTCGCTATGCTCTTCACGAGTTGCAACTGTGCCCTTCATTTTCTCACGGATTGCCGCGAGTTCTGCTAAGGATTTCATTATATGACTCCTCCTATACTTAGTTCCTTTGTTTGCTCTTTTATATATTCCGTTGCCCATGCAAGCACATCGGGTGTTGCAAGGGATATACCACCGAGCATTTCTCTCATCTCGATCGTAGATAGAGAAAAGCCCTCTCCGTCTTTAGATCTTGAGTATACAAAATCAGTATTCGGGTGCCCCATAAGCAAAACAGAAAATGTCTCTCCCATTTCTCCTACGGGAGTGTAGTCAATATGGTTAGTGAAAAAAATCGCCTTAACCACAGTGCCGACTCCTAGCTCCGACTCTATTTCAAGCCGTCCGCCTGTTTGTTCGGCCGCCATTTTAAAGAGCGGCAGACCAAGCCCAACTTTTCTTGTAGTACGTGTCGTTGTAAACGGGTCGGTCACCCTGTCTAAAAGTTCTTTGGACATGCCACGACCATCATCAGAAATTAATATTTCAAGACTGTTGTCTGCACTTTTTTCACGAATCTCTATTTTGACAAGTGATGCTCCCGCCTTTGTGGAATTTTCCACAATATCGAGGATGTTGAGAGAGAGTTCTTTCATAATTTATTTACTTTTGTAACTCTCGAAAATTCCGGGTACGTTATCTACTGTAAGTCTGCCGTAAACCTCATCGTTTATCATGAGAACAGGAGCAAGACCACAGCAACCAAGACAGCGAGTAGCGTCGAGCGAGAACTTTCCGTCTGCTGTTACTCCGCCATTGCCTATGCCTAATACTTCTACAATCTTGTCAAAAACACCCTGAGCATCTTTAACATAACATGCAGTTCCAAGACATACACCAACTTGGTATCTACCCTTCGGGTTTAGGTTAAACTGCGAATAGAATGTTGCAACACCGTAGATGTGAGAAAGCGGCACATTTAAGCCTCTTGCAATCATCTTTTGAACTTCCTCGGGCAAATACCCGTATATCTCCTGCGCTTCTTGCATAACGGGCATAATCGGGCCTTCAACATCCTTGTACTGCTCAATAACAGCAAGTAGCTTTTCTTCTTGCTCTTTTGTGCCTGCAAAAGGAACTGAGGCAACTATTTTTGCGCTCATGCTTTTTCCTCCTTATAGATGTGTAATGCTTTTTCGCTTTTTTGTTATGACGGTTAAACCGCCCAAATTAGTTTCTCCTAAGAAACTTTTTCTACACTATAATGTGTGGTGTCTGACGTCACACATCCCCGGTGCATTCGGGCTTTGTATTGCGTACATGTTAATTATATCACACGATGCATAAATTGCAATGCTTTTTATGCATTATTCGTCCTTAGCATAAAATTATTGCACTTTTGACAATAGTATAGCTTAATTATAGTCAATATCACTATAAAAGTAAATCAAAGGGTAACATGACCTCTTTTTATTACGCCAATAACATCTGCTGCGGTAAGATTTTCAAGCTCTATGTGTAAATTCGCTTCGGGGATATTTTCTATGTAATGCGCATCCGAGTTTTCCAAAACTCCAAATCTTTCGGTTATATCACCATATATAGAAGAAATTCGGTCTCTGCCGCCTTTACGAGAGAGCTCTACACAGGCAAAACCCATGTCCTCTCTTATTTCGCCGAGCACCGATAAAATCGAATAGGAATCCCTGTCTATATGAGCCGGAAAGGCAACTCCTCCGAAGCGCTCCATTAATAACGGTATATCTTCTATCGAAATATCGGTTGCGGTCGTTAAAAGCCATGGATATTCTTCTATTTCTTCATCGTGCATATTCATAATGGTTTGGTTGCCAAAAATTTCAACAGAGTTCTTTATTTTAGGGAGGTGTTCTTCCACATAGCTGTCAAAAGCCATGGCCTTTTCAATGTCGTCGAATAGGCATACTGCATGTATCTCCTCGGATGTGTTTATCTCCATCCCCGGAATAACAAGTATGCCAAAATGCTCCCCTACCTCCACTGCGGCCACAGCATTTTTGCAAGTATTATGATCTGTTACCGCAATAACATCTAGCCCTGCAAGTTTTGCAAGGCCTACTAAATTATTAGGAGTCATCATCTCATCTCCGCAGGGCGACAGACATGTATGGGTGTGCAGATCGTATGCGTATTTCAAAGCAGTTTACCAAGCGCTATACACGCTTCATATGAATTTAGCGAAGTGGACAACATGCATACCTCGCTACCCTGTGCCTTTGTTATCATATCCTGTGGAATTTCCGCCCCTTCCGTTACAACAACGCATGGGATATCCGCCATTACAGCAACTGCAATGACATTAATATTTGTCATAACGGTAAACCAAGCGCAAGACTCCGGCGCTCTGCCTATAACCCAGCTAAGAAGATCGCAACAGTAGCCGTCTGTAATCTGCCTTTCAAGCAGATCCTCACCCGTAACGACGCTTGCGTTAAGTGCTTTTGTCAAATCTTTAATAGTCAGCATTTACTGCCCTCCAAATTACATCAGTCGTAATGATTGTCTGTATCAAATGGTTGAGAAAATAGCCCTGCTATTTGTTTTTTCAGTAAAAATGCGCAATCGGTTTCCTTTGCATGTCCACGCACGACATCTTCGGCAAGTGTTTTACAACTCGGTGCGCCACATGCGCCGCAGTCAAACCCCGGAAACTTTTCTGTAAGCTCGTCTATTCTCATTATCATGCGCATAGCTTCCGACCTGTCGTGGCTCAAGCTTAAATCAGGGGTCTCTTGCGAACTCTCAGAGTAAAGCGTATCGGGGTCGTCGCACTCTTTTTCGAGCTTATTCATAGATATAGGAAGGTATTTTCTAAGCATGTGAACCCTTGTCTTTGCAACAAATGGATTTTCAACTGTAAGAACACCGCCGACGCAACCGCCTGTACATGCGTTTAACTCTAAAAAATCCACATCAGACAGCTTATAGTTTGCCACTTCATCGAGCACCTTTATAACATTTTCTATGCCGTCTGCCGACACGCTTACATCATTAATAAGAGCGCTCGCTTCGCCGCCCGATGTTGCCCAGCCTATGCCTATAATGCCCGAACGAGAAAGGCGCTCGGGCTCTTTAATCTTCTTTATTTCTCCAAGAAGCCTAACATATAGATCGCTCATCGAGAGTATTCCGTCGACCTTGCCATAGTTTCCGCCGATGGGCGCCATACATGCCGTCATCTTAGCTGGACATGGGGAGATAAAAAATATTCCTATCTCATCTTCGCTAAATCCCGTTAAATTTACCGCCCTGCGACGGGCAAAGTTTGCCGCCACTTCGATCGGCGGTCGCACAGGTATTTGATTGTCGTAGAGTTCTGGAAAGCGCACCTTAATAAGGCGCACGACAGCAGGACATGCCGTACTGATAACGGGACGAGGCAACTTTTCCATGTCCATTATTTTTTTGGAATACTCCGAAACGATCTCGGCCGCTCTTGACACTTCGTATACATCGTCAAAACCGATTCTTTTAAGGGCTGTCATCACATAGTCTATATCGTCGATATTTGGAAACTGCCCAAAGAGAGCGGGGGCAGGAATTGCCACCTTCCATTTAAATCGCCCTTCGAAATCCTCGAATTTATGTATAACTGCCCTTTTTGCATGATGTGGACATACCCTAATACAGTTGCCGCAATCTATACATCTGTTATTTATAATCTTTGCCTTGCCGCCTCTAACCCTTATTGCCTCTGTCGGGCAATGCCTGATACAGACGGTGCACCCCTTACATTTTTCCTCGTCTAATCTAACCGAATGAAATGTAAAGGGATCGTATGTTACAACGCTCATAACTATCACCTTAATAGCAAGCTTGCATTAAGTCGATCTATTAAAATTATAACTGTAAATTTATATAGAAAACAAAAAAGCTTGCAACCTTAAATATAAAAATCCATCGAAACCTTTGTTCCGACTCCAACGGTAGACTCAACAGTAATGTTGTCGGAATATCTTTTCATGTTCGGAAGCCCCATACCTGCACCAAATCCAAGCGCTCGTATAGAATCAGGGGCCGTTGTAAAACCCTCTTTCATGGCAAGTTCCACGTCGGCAATTCCAGGGCCCTGATCTATCAAAACTACCCTAACTCGATCGCCCTCTACCGAAACTTCGGCAGTACCGCCACCTGCGTGGATAACAGTATTAATTTCTCCCTCGTACATAGCAACAGAGACTCTCCTAATAAAGTCAGCAGGCAGACCAAGCTGTCTTAACATACGCTTAACTTCGCTCGATGCTTCACCGGCCGTTGTAAAATCGTCTCCGTCGATCTCGTATTTTTTAATTATTGCATCACTCAATTTTTTGTCTCCCCCTTAATTCCGGCGCTATACAGAATGCCGCATGCCGCAAACATCGGCAGTTCCGTCGTCATTAAAACGATGCCCCTATTAATGGCAAGATCCACTACATTTTGCTCGGGACACTTTCCCCTAACAAATATAATACATGCTATGTCGAGCATTTCAGCCGTCCGCACCGCTTGTGCATTTAACAGTCCTGTTAGAAGTATGGATTTGTTTTTACCGAATGCGAGAACATCGCTCATCATATCGCTACCACAAGCTGTATGAGCGATATATCCGAGTTCCTCTTCGAGACATAGAACATTTGCGTCGAGTATTTTTGCCACCTCACGAAGTTCCACTAAAGACCCTCCTTTATGTTTTTTTGTCGATTTAAGCATACAACCATTGCCTTGTTAATGCTTTTCTTGTGCATATTATAACATAATATTAAAAAATGTTCAACTTCCAATAAAAAATTCCATTTTTTTATTTTATTTTTTGGTAAAATAGCGTATAATCATATAGGCAGATATATAGCCCCACTAATTGGGGCGGTTTGAGAGGTTTTTAATGAAGCATAACAAGGATTTTTCTACATTTAATAAAATACATTTTGTCGGCATAGGCGGAGTTAGCATGTCTGCACTTGCCTCTATCATGAAACTGCGTGGCAAGACCGTCACAGGGTCTGACATGTCGGAAAGTGCCGCTGTGCGTTCGCTTATGGCAGAGGGTATAGAGGTATCGATCGGTCATAGTGCCGACAATATAAAGGATGCCGAACTTGTGGTATACACAGCCGCTGTCAGCCGTGAAAACCCCGAACTTGTTGCGGCGAGGGAGGCAGGCATAGAGGTAACAGAGCGTTCTGTTTTCTTAGGCTATATTTTAAGTGGATATGCCTGTCCCATAGGTGTTTCGGGAACGCACGGCAAAACGACCTGCACTTCTATGATAGCACAAGCACTGCTCGGCGCAGAGACCGATCCGACCGTTTTAATAGGCGGCACGCTCCCGATAATCGGACACAACTTCCGTGTTGGCCGCAGCGAGAACATTGTTTACGAATCGTGCGAGTATGTCGATTCTTTTCTCCACTTTCACAGCAAGATATGCGTTATACTGAACATCGAGGCCGATCATCTTGATTATTTCAAAGACCTTGCACATATCGAGTCCTCCTTTGCAAAATATGCCGCCCTAACATATAAAGACGGTGTTGTAGTGGCAAATGGAGACTGCCCTTCCACAAGGAGAGCATTGGCAAATCACGAGGGGCAAGTTAAATACTTCTCGCTCGAAGATGATAAGGCAGATTTCTATGCTAATATAATTTCGCAAAAGGGCTATCCCGAGTTTGAAGTATATGAAGATGGCAAACTGATGGGTATATGCAAGCTCTCTGTCCCCGGCCATCACAATGTGGCAAATGCACTTGCCGCCCTTGCCGCTTGTCGTATGCTCGGGCTTGACTATCAGCCGCTTATTAAAGCGCTCGCCTCCTTTGGCGGTGCTTGTAGACGCTTTGAGTACAAGGGCAAGTATAACGGTGTTACGGTAGTAGACGATTACGCACATCACCCGTCCGAGATTACCGCAACGCTAAAGGCCGCTGCAAGCCTTGGTTTTAATGAAATTTGGTGCGTATTCCAGCCGCACACCTATACAAGAACAAAAATGCTCTTTGACGAATTTGCCACCGCTCTTTCACTTGCCGACAATGTCGTTTTGCTCGACATTTATGCCGCAAGAGAAAAGCCCGATCCATCTGTAAACTCATCCGATCTTGCCACAAAAATAGATGGTGCGACATACTGCAATTCGTTTGAGTCGGCCACTCGGTTTTTGCAAGAAAATATGAAGGACGGAGATATTCTTATAACAATGGGAGCTGGCAATGTCTTTAAACTGGGCGAAAAAATTGTAATGTAAGCTGTTTTTAAAGGGGCTGCAACGAAACGAGTTTCGTTGCAGCCCCTTTTTTGGGGGTCGGGGGGGGGGGGGGGGGGGGGGGGGGGGGGCGGCCCCCCCCCCCCCCCCCCCCCCCCCCCCCC
>CAYJFK010000042.1:0-3789 GCA_964369475.1 uncultured Oscillospiraceae bacterium
CGCCGTTGCGCCGTTGCGCCGTTGCGCCGTTGCGCCGTTGCGCCGTTGCGCCGTTGCGCCGTTGCGCCGTTGCGCCGTTGCGCCGTTGCGCCGTTGCGCCGTTGCGCCGTTGCGCCGTTGCGCCGTTGCGCCGTTGCGCCGTTGCGCCGTTGCGCCGTTGCGCCGTTGCGCCGTTCCGCCGTTCCGCCGTTCCGCCGCTTGCGCCGCTTGCGCCGCCTGCGCCGTTGCGCCGCCTGCGCCGTTGCGCCGCTTGCGCCGCCTGCGCCGCCTGCGCCGGCGCATTGCTTACAGATTATATATCCTCTTAGCGTTGTCGTAAAAAACCTTCTCGTGGTGCCTCTCGGGCACAATGTGCTCTACAAATGAAATATATGCCTCGATGTTGGCGAGCGGCCAATCTGTGCCAAACATAACACGATCGAAGGCGTCGGCATACATAAGCCATGTGCGCATATGCTCGATATATCCCTTTTGCTCCTTAAAGAGTCGCCCTAAATCGGGCTTGCCAACAAGCACGCCCGACAGATCTGTCGAAACATTTTTGTTCTTTTCGAGAACCGCCGCCGCATCGACTACCCACGGATTGCCAAAATGACACATAACAAAGTGCACATTGGGGTGCTTTGCCGCCACTTCGTCTATAATAAGCGGATGGCTGTACTTTAAAATGGCATAATCTATCGAAGTGGCCCCCGTGTGCACCGCCACAGGCTTATTATATTTTTCGGCAAGCGCATAGTATGGCTCGTATAGCTCGTCTGTTATATAGGAATGATTATAGCCGGGGTATAGCTTTATCCCAACACACTGCTTGCGAAGTAGATGTTGCTCGACAAGGGCGACCGACTCTGCAAGTCCGTGCTCCCTAAGATATGTGCTGTCAAGCCCTGCGCAATAGGAGAGTCTCTCGGGGTAAATATGACGGTCGAGCTCGAGCGTGCGGTTGCTCATAACGACCCCTTGCTCTATGCCAAGTTCGTCGTATACCGCCATCAAATGCTCCTCGCTGTTTTGGTGACCTGCCGCCTCTGCCAGCTGGTCAAAGCCGTATTCGCCCTTTATAAAATGCAAATGTGCATCAATTCTTTTCATGGTAAGCACCTCCAAACTTTCTACTATATATAATATAACTTTTTTCAAAAAAAGTATATAACTATTTTAAAAACTATAAATGCACATAGTAAGTTCACACTGCGGACACATTAAGTGTGTACACTTGGTGTATAAAGAAAAAGTGTCAATAACCTTTGTAATCTGTGAGGTCACTTGAATATACCTATACATCGAAAGGAATAATATTATGTTGAAAATTTTAATGGCAGACGATGAAGAAAAGATACGCCGACTTGTGGTCGACTTTTTAAAAAGAGAGGGAATAAAGGTCTACGAAGCCGAAAACGGCGGTAAGGCGATGGAGATATTCGAGGAGAACAAAGAGGATCTCTCTCTTGTGATTTTAGATGTTATGATGCCGATTCACGACGGATGGAGCGTGCTTCGCCGCATTAAGTCGGAGTGTCCTGATCTGCCTGTGTTAATGCTTACCGCACGAAACGACGAGGCCGACGAGGTATTCGGCTTGGAGCTTGGCGCAGACGACTATGTAGGCAAGCCATTCTCGCCCGTTGTGCTAACGGCGAGAATTAAAGCGCTGCTAAGAAAATCGGCAGAAAAGCAAACGGCAGCGCCCAAGGAGTACGGCGGCATGAAGGTCGACGAAGTGGCACGTGTTATTATAATAAACGGCGAGCGCCTCGACATGAGCCCCAAGGAGTACGAACTGCTTGTATATCTAACTTCCAACTATAATATAGCCATATCGAGAGATCAGATACTAAATGCCGTATGGGGTTACGACTACTACGGCGATCTGCGCACGGTAGATACCCACATAAAAAAGGTGCGTGCAAAGCTTGGCGACTTTGGCGATTATATTCGCACCGTTAGGGGCTACGGCTACCGCTTTGAGGTTTAGCAATGGTGCGCCTTAACCTTCGTCAGAAGGTTTTTATGACCATTATAGCGGTGTCGGCAACATTTATCGGAATTTTTGCAACGATATACCTTTCGAGGTACGACAGCTATTTCTTTGAACAGCAAGAGGCAATGCTTGTCGAGATGTACGGGAGCATAGATGCGCTATACAAAAACGGTGGAGAAGTGGATGTCGAAATGCTCGAGGAGGCAGAGCTCGACGGTGTTAGATTTATGCTTACCGACACAGAAGGGTATATCGAGTACAACTCGCTGCTGCTATACACCGACAGAAATCCATTTTTTCCAAACTTCACCGACGATGATATATCAAGATTTAAGCTGTCGGAGCTCTTTCCCACAGCGAGTGGTGTTGATGCGGAGGTAAGAATTATCAGGGAAGATTCCGAGGGCAAGTATGTTCTGTTCTCGGCGGGAGATCAAAGTGTTAATGCGCAGTTTTTAGGGCTTATGGGCCTTGTTAACGACGAGCGCATTGTTGTTATACAAATCCCGACCCCGATAATAGAAACCTCGGGCAGGCACACCTCGATCTTCCTCGTCTTTGCGGGCTTGTCGTCGCTGTTATTTGCCATGATACTCGGGTACATTCTATCTCGCACAATAACAAAAAAGGTAAGCGAGATTAGCGCAATTGCCGAAAACATGACAAATCTCGATTTCTCCAAGCGCTATTTGGGGGACGATGACGACGACATAGGTAAGCTTGGTGTTAGCATTAACAAGATGAGCGAGCACTTAGAGGTGACAATAGAGGAGCTCCGTCAGGAGATAGCCCACGCTAAGGAGCTCGAGGAGATGCGAAAGAATTTGCTTGTTAATGTATCTCACGAGCTAAAAACACCGCTTGCAATAATCCAAGGCTATGCCGAGGGGCTTAGAGAGGGCGTTATGGAGGACGAGAGCAGCAGGGATTTCTACTGCGAGGTTATAGAGGACGAATCACGTCATATGACACGTCTTGTAGGTGAGCTCTTGTCGGTCTCGAGAATAGAGGCAGGCGGCACATTGCCGACACCCGAGCCATTTATGATAGATGAGCTTATAGAAAGCCTTGTTACAAAGGTCGGTGTCGAGGTCGAAAAGAGGGGAGTCGAGCTTATATTCGAGCCGACCGAGACCGAGATATATGCCGACGAGAGCATGACAGAGCAGGTAGTATACAACTACATCTCCAACGCAATCGACCACACAGCAGACGGGGGAGTTGTTAAGATAACCTCCGAGATAGTAGAGAATATGCTTCGTGTGAGCGTCTTTAACGAGGGTCAGCAGATCCCCCGAGAGGAGCACTCCAAGATATGGCAGAGCTTTTACAAAATAGACAAAGCACGCACAAGGGCATTTGGCGGCACGGGAATCGGGCTGTCGATAGTCAAGGCGGTAATGGAAGCTCAGCACACGAAATACGGCGTTGAAAATGTCGAAGGCGGCGTCACCTTCTGGTTCGAAGCAGAACTTGCAAAAGAAGGCGAGGCTGATGACGAGGGAGACGGGGGTTTAGGTAATAGGTAATAGTGAATAAGTAATAAGTATGGTGAAAAATTGCTTGGGCAATTTTTGATTATTAAAAAAGTGCTGTGCGACTGATTTGGTCGCACAGCACTTTTTTTAAAGTAATAGGTAATAGTGAATAGGTAATAACTAAAGTAATAAGTAATAGTGAATAAGTAATAACTATGGTAGTAAATTGCCAAGGGCAATTTACATTATATATAACATTAAAATTGCGTAAGCAATTTTTTCCATAGCTATTACTTCTTACTTCTTACCTATTACTTAAACAAAGCTATC
>CAYJFK010000042.1:3889-20963 GCA_964369475.1 uncultured Oscillospiraceae bacterium
TTTTTTCCATAGCTATTACTTCTTACTTCTTACCTATTACTTAAACAAAGCTATCTCCTAAGCACAATGCCGTATTTGGTGCCTAAGTAATAGTGAATAGGTAATAACTAAAGTAATAAGTAATAGTGAATAAGTAATAACTATGGTAGTAAATTGCCAAGGGCAATTTACATTATATATAACATTAAAATTGCGTAAGCAATTTTTTCCATACTTCTTACTTCTTCACTATTACCTCTTACTTAAAAAAGCTATCTCCTAAGCACAATGCCGTATTTGGTGCCGAGGACTTCTATGACTTTGTCACGGAGTTTTGTTACATTCTCGTCCTTTAGTGTTGCGTTTTTGTCTCGGAATACCATCGAGTAGGCGACCGATTTTTTGCCTTCCTCCATGTGCTCGCCTCTGTATACGTCGAATAGCGTTAGGCTTTCGAGCAGTTCGCCGCATATCTCGGTTATAATGCTCTCGATGCCGGCAACCTCCAAATGCTCGTCGCAGACAAGTGCGATGTCACGAGTTATGGCAGGGTACTTTGGCAACGGCTGATATAGCGGATCTGCCGTAACGCTCTCGAACATGCCCTCGATGTCGAGTACCGCCACATAAGAGGGAGTGCCGATGCCGTAGTTTTCTTGTACTATCGGGTGAAGCTCGCCCATCTGGCCGATCTCCTTGCCCTCTATAAGGATTTTCGCAGAGCGGCCTGTGTGGAAGGTGGGGTTTTCTCTGTCGGCAGTAAAGGTCGCCTTTTTAATGCGGAGCGACTCGAATAGGCTCTCGATAACGCCCTTCACATCGTAGAAATCGCACTCGCCGTACATGCCTATTGTAACTGTAACCTTCTCTATCGGCAGTGCCTCGGGGTCTTCTGTCGGAATAAAAATCTTTGCAAGCTCGAACATTTTTGCCTTTAGATTACGGTAGTTGTAGTTGTTCTTTATAACGTCGCACATAGAAGGAATTGTCGTGGTGCGCATAATGCTCGTGTCCTCGCCGAGCGGATTTGATATAACAAGCGAGTTTCTAAGCGGCGAATTTTCGCTCAGTCTTATTCTGTCGTACTGCTTGGGCGACATAAAGGAATATGTTACAGCCTCGTAAAAACCAAAGCCGAGCAGTGTCTTTACAATGCTGTTTTCAAATGCCTGACGGGGGCTGTACATGCCCTCGGCAACGCCCTTGTGGAGCACAGACGGAACATTGTTAAGCCCGTAAAGGCGCACAACTTCTTCTGCAAGGTCTGCCATGCCTGTGCAGTCGGCACGATGATGCGGCACATGCACATTGTCGCCCTCGACCTTAAAGCCAAGCCTTGTAAGGTAATTTACCATCTGCTCACGGCTTAGATCTGTTCCGTTTAGGCGGTTGATTTTATCGGGCTCGAGCGTTATAACGTGCTCTTTGTAGCCTGTGTTGTCTATATCGATAATGCCGTCCATAACCTCGGCACATTCGAGCATCTCGCAGAGCTCGCAAGCACGGTTTACGGCATCGAGTGTCATCTGTGGGTCTATGCCCTTCTCGTACTTTGCAAGGGCATCTGTATGAAGCCCGAGCTTTCTACCCGAACGACGAAGCCCAGCATAGTGGAAGTTTGCCGACTCGAATACTATTGTCGCTGTGTCCTCCTTAATGCCCGACTCAAGGCCTCCCATTATGCCTGCAATGCCTATCGGCTCGTGATCGTTGCATATCATAAGGGTCTCGCTCGGAATGTCACGCTCTATCTTATCGAGCGTTGTAAATTTTGTATCGTCGCCTGCCGTGCGCACAATTATCTTGCCTTTAGCGCCTGTGGGGGCAATCTCTCTAATGTCGAAGGCGTGCATGGGCTGGCCGTATTCCATAAGGATATAGTTTGTTATGTCGACAATATTGTTAATGGGTCTCATACCGCCGGCTCTAACCCTCTCTCTTAACCAACGGGGCGACGGGCCGATCTTTACATTCTTAACGATTCTCGCTGTGTACCTTGGGCAAAGGTCGGTATTTATTACCTCTACATCAAGAAGCTCGTGCATGTCGCCGCCACCGGCCTTAACGGTTGGGGTGTGCGACTTAAAGGGCTTATCGAATGCCGCTGCAACCTCTCTCGAGATGCCTATTACCGACTGGGCATCGGGGCGGTTTGCCGTAACTTCAACATCGTATACAAGGTCGTTTAGGTTTAGAACTTCCTTTATGTCCTGACCTATCTCGCACTTCTCGTCCATTAAAAATATGCCGTACTCCGCACCGTATGGGAAATCGGACACTGTAAGACCGAGCTCCTCGAGCGAGCAGAGCATACCGCTACTCATAACGCCGCCGACCTCGGCCGCCTCGAGCCTCTTGCCGCCGCTGTGACCGCCCTTAACCATGCCGCCCGGCAGACAAACAGGGCAGATAGCCCCTGCAACGACATTTGGTGCGGCCGTAACCTGTGTTAGCACCTCGCTACCGACATCTACCTTGCATATTGTGTATTTCGGGTTGGTTGGGTGGGGCTCGGTTTCGAGCACCTTGCCGACAACGACATTTTCTATTCCCTCGGAAAGAGTGTCGACTCCGCCTATACAAAAGCCCGACATTGCCATTTTTTCGGCAAACTGACGGTTTGTAACACCGCTTTCCATATCTACAAATTCACTTAGCCAATTTTTTGAAAGACGCATTATCCATTCCCTCCCTTAACTGAACTGTCCGAGAAAACGTAGATCGTTTTCAAAGAACAGTCTTAGATCGTCAATCTTGTACTTACGCATAACAAGCCTCTCGAGTCCCATGCCAAATGCCCAGCCACTGTATTTTTCGGGGTCTATTCCGCAGTCTGCAAGCACCTTGGGGTGCACCATGCCGCTACCCAAAATCTCTATCCAGCCTTCGCCCTTGCAAAGGGAACAGCCTTCGCCGTGACACTTAAAGCACATAATGTCCATCTCGGCAGAGGGCTCTGTAAAGGGGAAGTGAGACGGTCTAAAGCGTACCACCGTATCGTCGCCGTACATTCTCTTTGCAAAGACTTCAAGCGTTGCCTTTAGGTCGCCAAGCGTTACGCCCTCGTCTACAAATAGTCCCTCTATCTGGTGGAATACAGGGGAGTGAGTAGCATCTACTTCGTCGGAGCGGTAAACACGGCCGGGGGCGATAATGCGTATCGGCAGTTCCTTGTTTAACATTGTTCTAATCTGAACGGGGGAGGTCTGTGTTCTTAGCAGGATGTTATCTGTAAAGTAAAATGTATCCTGCGTGTCACGTGCGGGGTGATCTTTAGGAATGTTTAGCATCTCGAAATTGTATAGGTCGAGCTCTACTTCAGGCCCCTCGGCTATCTCGTAGCCCATGCCTATAAATATTTCCTTTAGCTCGTCTAAAACGATGTTAAGAGGGTGACGACCGCCCATCTCGACCTTGCGGCCGGGCATTGTTACGTCTATTCTCTCGTTTGTCATCTTTGCTTCGATCTCTGCCGCTGTAAGGGCTGCCTTGCGTCCCTCTATCATGGCCTCGATGTCGGCACGTGCACTGTTTGCAACCTGACCTATCTCTTTTCTCTCGTCGGGGCTAAGGCCGCCCATCTTTTTCATAATTGCAGATAGCTCGCTCTTTTTGCCAAGTAGCTCTACCCTTGCCGCCTCGAGCATAACAAGGTTTTCCGCTCCTTCTATGGCTGTCTTTGCTCTTGTAGTTATACTGATTATTGCCTCTTTCATTCTTTCCCACCCTTTAATAAAATTTAAAAAAATACAAAAAAATACCCCGCCCCAAAATTGGGACGAAGTTTGTGCTCCGTGGTACCACCCAAGTTCCGACAAACTGTCGGCACTCATCGAGCTTTAAGTTGATAAACTCAAAAAAGCTCTCGGCCGTAACGAGGCCATACGTATTTGCCTACTGCAATTTCAGCAAATATGCTCCAAGGTGAACTTCATCTCCCTTTGCCAAGGCAGGCTTTCAGCCGACGACCTACCCTCTCTAATGGCAAGACAAAAAGACTACTCTCCCTATCATCGCATTTTTCTATAATTTCGCATAAAAAAACATATCTCTTTTTGTGATATGTTCCAATTATATCGGTAATGCGGCAAATTGTCAATAGCTTTAATTGTCAAGAGGTATTTTGTATGGTAAAATATTAATATTGTTTTGTTTAATAGTGCAATTATTCTATTTTGGAAGGGTGAGAAATCTGTGAAAAAAGGGCGTAGAACTTGGCTCGAGATAGATCTTGATGCCATAAAGACCAATGTTAAAATTATTAGAGAACATTTAAAACCCGAAACGGCATTTTGTGCCATAGTAAAAGCAGATGCCTACGGTCACGGCGCGAAGGAGATTTCGAGAATGCTCGACGACGATCCCGGTGTGCAATATTTCGGCGTTGCCTCTTACGACGAAGCTGTGAATATTCGCCTTGGCGGAACGATGAAACCCATACTTATTTTGGGCTACACCGACCCCACCCTTGCAAAAGAGTGCGAGTACGAAAATTTCGAGGTATGCTGTCATTCGCTCGAATATGCGCAAAGGCTTAGCAACGAAATGCGTGGCGAGGCGCACAAACTAAAGGTGCATATAAAGATAGACACCGGCATGAGCCGCCTTGGGGTGCTCTGCCAAAACGAAGCGGAATATAAAGAAGCGCTTAACGAAGTGATCGAAATTCTAAAACTGCCACATTTGCAGTTCGAAGGGATCTTCACCCACTTTGCCGAGTCGGAGTCGGAGGACTCGACCTTTACCGACAATCAGCAAAAGAACTTTGAATTTATGGTAGAATCGCTAAAGGCACTCGGACATACATTTAACCGTGTTCACTCTTGCAACTCGGGCGGCACTGTCTATCATCCCGAAAAGCACTGCACCATGACACGTGCAGGCACGACTATGTACGGCTATTCCTACAACCCAAACAGGCCAACGGCAGGGCTCGACAGAGCGCTCCAGTGGAAGGCGATCGTCGCTCAGGTAAAGTGGATTAACGAGGGCGCATCGGTTAGCTATACACGAACATTTATAGCCGACAAGAAAATGAAGATTGCCGTTATATCGGTAGGCTATGCCGACGGGCTATTCCGCTCTGCCTCCGGCAAGATGGATATTTTGGTCAACGGTAAAAAGGCTCGCAGTATAGGCAGAATTTGCATGGATCAGATGATGGTCGACGTTACCGATATAGAAGATGTTGTAGAGGGTCAGATCGTTACAATTTACGGCGTAGACAACGGCACGGTAATGGGCCCTGAGGAGATGAGCAAGATTATAGATCTTCCACCCATTATAATGCAAACATACATATCAAAACGTGTCCCCCGTGTCTACTTCAAAAACGGCAAAGAAGTACACGAAACAAACTACTTAACCTAACCGAATTTTTAAAGGGCTGTCGCAAATGGTAAAACCCATTTGCACAGCCCTTTTCAGCTTGGAGAAAAAGTGTTTTCTCCAAGCTGAAAAAAATCAGCCAAGCTGATTTTGACGCCCTCGGGGCGGGAATTTTACGCCAGAGGGCACCCTGATGGTGCCCCCTCGCCGCTCCCCCTCCTTCCGAAGGGGATATATTTTAGGTTTTTCTCCGGTCTGAGGGCTGTCGCAAATGGTAAAACCCATTTGCACAGCCCTTTTTTTATAAGAAATAAAATTTCCTCAGAAATTTTATCACCACACCTATTACTTCTTCACTATTACCTATTACCTAACAACAATCCTCCCCGTCGGTATCCCGTGCTTGTGCTTGCCTGCGCTAAAGCCTTCTTCGAGCACATTTAGGCAGGAGACCGTCAGAACTTTCGGTTTGTCCTCTATACCGATCTCCTTGGGGATTAGATCTAAAAAGTCGTCGAGATTTTGGTAGTGAAATGCCTGAAGTCCGACTGTATATGTACTCTCGTCCTTTATCTCGACATCGTTTAGCGAAAACTCGATAAACTCCCTTTGCGCCTTGCTGTACACCACTTTAAACCCACGTGACACTTGATAAAACTCGGTACTGCCAAGGAAGGCTTCATCACGCATTATGTGCCTAAAGGCATGTTTTAGCTGTGCGCCTGTTAGGTTTAGCCCGTATATCGTGTCGTCGTAGGGGAAGGTCTCTATCAAGTCGCACATTCTCACAATGGGCCCAAGCCGATCTATCCTAAAACTGCCCGAGCCTATTAGAAGTAGGTCGACCTTTAAGCTGTCGAGCAAAATGTCGCAAAACAGGTTGCCCATGCCGGTTTCCTCTATTCTGGTCGGGTGGGTTACCTCCTCGCCGAGCCTTGTTAGTATTCTGCCGTATTTTTTGTCTACAACGAGCTGATAATTTGCAATTATATCCTCGAGCGGATGATCTCGAGGGCAGTTTTCGGCAGTAATCGGCACTGTTTTCCACCGGTAGCTCTCGATGGCATTTTTGTCGGTGTCTATAACAAGGTCAAAGCGGCCTATCTGATCTGTGCCGACACCTGCTTGTACTATTAAAATGTCGTTGACTATTTCGGGCGCTTCGGGGAGGGTGTGGGAGTGGCCGCCTATAATGACATCTACACCCCAGTCGGGGAGCAGTCTTGCGGCGAGCTCTTTGTCTGCCTCGAAGCCTATGTGGGTGAGCAGTACGGTAAGGTCGATGTCGGTTGCGTTGTATGTATCGCATATCTTGCCGACCTCCTCGGCCGCCTCCCCTATGTCGAGGAAGGTGCTAACAACGCCGTCGCTCTTTGTTTGGGCGAGCACTTCCTCTGTTATAATGCCGATAAAGAGAATTTTCATGCCGCCCATTTCTATTATTTCGTATGCTTTAAAAAGACGTGTCATGTTTGTGTTTATAAATAAATTGGCATTTATTATGGGAAACTTGGCGCACTTTTCTAAAAATAGCAAGTGCGGCACGCCGTAGTCTACCTCGTGGTTGCCTATGGCGACAACATCGGGCGAGATAAGGTTCATTATTTCTATTGTAGAAATGCCCCTAAATTCCGAATCTATAACAGAGCCCCTAAACATGTCGCCGGCAATTGCATATATAACATTTTCCTCCTCGTGGCGAACCTTGTCGATATAGCCCGAAAGCATAGAGACACCGCCTATCAGCGCATTATCGACATGCTCGGCAAAAAAGTCGCCGTGCAGATCGTTTGAATGTAGCAGAGTTAGCCTTTTTAGGTTTTTCATTTACCTCATCTCCCTTTTATGTATATATAAACCTATTATATAATAAAAGCTATGGCGCTGTAATGTGCCGTTTGGCACATTTTTTGGAAAAAAGTTAGATATTTCGAGAGATTTATATCAATATGCATTGTTGCAATTTTTGCAAAAATGTGGTTTACTATTATGTATAAGGAGTGTGATATTATGAGACCGATAACGAGTAACAACCTAATGAGTAGCGAGGAGATAGATGCCCTGCTTACAGGTCAACTTTCGGGAGTGCTCTCGATGAATGGGCCATATGCCGTGCCGATGCATCATATATGGCTCGATGGCTGTATTTATTTTCATGGCGCAAAGACCGGCGGCAAGATAGATGCAATTAATGCATGTCCCGATGTTTGCTATACCGTTTTCGAGGAGAAAAACTATGTCGTAAACCAGCCCAAGAATGCTTGCAATATCAGCACGGCATACGAAAGCGTTGTAATAAACGGCAAGTGCCAAGAGGTTACAGAGCTTGAGGACAAGAAGAAAATTCTATACAAGATGCTCGAAGCTATGTACCCCGAACTTACAAAGCTCGATATGCCCGACGAGATGCTAAATGCTACGGCGGTATTTTGCATTAAACCGAAAAGCATTATCGGCAAGGCTCGTTTTAAGGGGTAGCTAAAAAATTTCTTCCTATATATAAAGGGGATTTTATATAAAGGGGCTTTTGGAGTGGAATTGATATGAAATATGCAATTATGGACTATTTGAGAAATAACCCAAATGCGACAATTCATGACATAGCAAATGGAGTTGGATTTTGTGAACTGGAAACATTAGCAGAGGTTTTAAAACTTCAAGGCGATGGACGTATAGGGCAAAATAGTATTCCTTTAGATGGTGAAAGATTAAGCAGTGCTATATATTATGTGAAAAGGGGATATAAAAATGGAAAAGATTAGACTTGGTAAGAGCGAGATTATGGCGACGGCCACTTCTTTTGGGTGTTTGCCCTTGCAGAGGAGACCGATTGCAGAGGTCATCGAGATGATTCGAGAGGCGGTCGACTCGGGCATAAACTATTTCGACACGGCACGCATGTACTCCGACAGCGAGGAAAAACTCGGCGAGGCTTTGCAGGGCGGCCTGCGTGAAAAGATCTACATTGCCACAAAGAGCCATCATTTTACATACGACGGCATAATGGAAGATGTGGCGACAAGCCTTAAAAATCTTCGCACAGATTATATCGACCTACTTCAAGTGCACAATCCGCCATTTTGCCCAAAAGAGGACGGCGAGGATGGTGTATACAAGGCACTGCTCGAGCTAAAGGCGGCTGGGAAGATCCGTCATATAGGCATAACAAACCACCGCATGAAGGTGGCGATAGAGGCGGTAGAGTCGGGGCTTTATGAAGTGCTCCAGTATCCCTTTGCCTATATTTCGGCCGAAAAGGATTTCGAGCTTGTCGAGCTATGTAAGAAGCACGATGTCGGCTTTGTCGCAATGAAGCCCTTTGGCGGCGGACTGCTAACGAGTGGTGCGGCATCGTACTATTTCTACAAGCAAAACAAAACAGCACTACCGATATACGGCTTTGAAGTAGTGGAGCAGATGAGAGAAATTCTATCCTTCGAGCAAAATCCCCCTGCTAAGTCGGAGGTAGAGGCAATAATCGAGGCCGATCGCAAGGAGCTATCGGGCAATTTCTGCCGTAACTGCGGATACTGCCTGCCATGTCCTGTCGGCATTAGAGTAGACCTTGTTACACGTATGCCCTACAACCTAAAGCGTATGCCTGTGGCATCTCTGCTTACTCCCGAGTGGAAAGAGCAAGTAGAGGCTACCGAAAAATGCATTAACTGCGGACTATGTGCCGGCCGCTGTCCGTACGAGCTAAATCCCCCGGCACGTTTTGGCCCTGTAAGAGAGGACTTCTTAAAACAGTACGAGGAATTTCATAAGTAATGTTAAAGTTTTTCGACCCACGCTATTTTGTCTCGACCGACATAGCAAGAGGCGAGCTGCCGAGCGCTAAAGAGGCATACAAAACCGCCATGACGCTTGCTTGGCCTGCCGTTGTGGAAATGGTGCTCCTATCGGTGGTCGGCGCTGTCGACACCATGATGGTAGGGCGGTTAGGTCATGCCGCCATTGCAGCGGTCGGGTTAACAGGGCAACCTCGTATGCTCTTTGTCGGCATAATAACGGCGCTTAACACAGGCACTATCGCCCTTGTATCGAGGCGGCGAGGGGAGGGCGATCGGAACTCGGCTTGTAGGGTGCTTGCTCAGGCAGTTATTTTAAACTTTGTGGTAGGGCTGATACTTGCCTTTATCGCAATAACGCAGGCCGAAGTGCTAATGAAGATTGTAGGCGCACAGAGCGACACCTTGCAACTTGCAACCGAGTATTTCAAAATTGTATTTGTAGGCTTTATATTGCAGACAATAGCGCTAACAATATCGGCGGCGCAAAGGGGTGTCGGCAACACAAAGCTTACAATGCGAATTAATGTAATAGCAAATCTGATAAATGTTGTTTTAAACTACATATTAATAAATGGTAAATTCGGATTCCCTCGGCTCGAGGTTAGAGGTGCGGCAATAGCGACCGCAACGGGATATTCGGTGGCGGCACTTCTTGCGATTATGTCGCTCTTTAACAAAAACGGATATTTAAATCTGTCGGGCTTTACAAACTTTAAGTTTGACCAAAGCTTTAAAGATGGCATGAAAAAGGTAGGCGGCAATGCGATACTCGAGCAGATAGGGCTTAGAATAGGATTTATTGCCTATGCAAGAATTATTGCAAGCCTTGGTACCGTTGCATATGCCACACACCAGATAGCACAGCAACTGCTAACGGTAACATTTACGGTAGGCGACGGGCTTGCCGTGGCCGCCACTGCGCTAACAGGGCAAAACTTGGGCAAAAAGCGGCCCGATCTGTCTCTACTATATATAAGGGTAATTCAAAGGCTTGCCCTTATATCGTCGGCAATAATATTTGTTATTGTTGTGGTATACAAGGCCGAGATAGCAATGCTCTTTATAGACGATGCTGCGACAATAGCTACCGTTTCCAATCTTTTCCTATTAATAGCGGTGGCGCAACCATTCCAGACCTCCAATGTCGTCTTTAGCGGAAGCCTGCGAGGGGCGGGTGACACGAAGTTTGTTGCAAATGTTATGACGAGCTCGATTTTTATCTTGCGAATATTTGGCGGCTGGCTTTTAACTCACCCACTTGGCATGGGACTATACGGCTGTTGGACGGCACTTCTTGCCGACCAGCTATTTAGATTTGTTATCTTCTTCCCAAGGGTTAAAAAGGGCAAATGGATGGAAATTAAGTTATAGCGACTTACAAGAGGAGGCTTTTGCGGCCTCCTCTTTTAGTTGAGATAAGTAAATATTTGTTTACAAAATCCCGATAGTTACTATATATATTGATAAACTTTACATCTGTGTTACATAAGCTAAAAAGCATTTACAAGCGTGGAGTAAGGTGTTATATTTATTGTACCTGTAATTATGAACAGTATACATAATTTTCGGGTTACAAATACCGAGTAAAGTTATAATTTCGAGCTGTAACAAACGTCGTTGCAATGGAATATAATAGAAAAGTTATATATTTGCGATATTGTTACACAAATAAGATAAAAAAGTTACTAAAAAGAGTGCAAATATAACCGAAATATAACTCTACTGGTGTATTATGTATCCATACGGTAAAGAAATAGCAAAAAAGGTGGTGAGTAATGTCGATGGCGACAGGGAAGTTTGTTCCAAACGATGCCCGCACAACACTGATAACCGTCGCAAGCTACGCCGATCGGGTTCCTGTGGGGACGGTCTTTAACTCCTTTGTTGGAGAGGTTGCATTTACAGGCTATGCAGAGCTACTTGTTTATATCGACACGATGCTCGACAGTCTGGAACTACCAAAGGCGACAATGTCCCCGAGAAGTTTTCATGTTAAGGTGGAAACGGCAAAGGCAGAGACGGCAGAGCGGCCGACAGAGGCTGTGGCATCATTTAAGATTAAGGTAATCTTTAGGCAAAACGCAAGCTGGCAAGGAAGTCTTGCCTGGGTAGAAGGCGAATCGGAAGCATCCTTTAGAAGTGTCTTGGAACTTATAAGACTTATGGACGAAGCGATGACCGGCGCAATACCCGATAAAAACGATAATGAGTAACCATTATAAAAATTTTGGAGGTAATATCAAATGAAGACATCAATGAGAAAAGCTCTTTCGCTTATGCTCGCATTTGTTATGGTTTTCTCGGCAACAGGTCTTGTATCTATCGCCGGCAATCTAACAGCTGATGGCACAGAGGCTGCTATAAAAGAGCAAACAGCAGAGCAAATCGTAGAAGCAGGTGGCGAGTACATCTACTACGATAAAGACGGCATAGAGGTCACCAAGAACGACGACTATGCAGTAGCAGTTAAGAAAACACTTGAAGGCACAGGCACAGAAAATGTATTTAACGTAAATCTTGAAGTTGTTACAACTCAAAAGGTTGAAGAACTTGCGATTTCGGAAGATGCAGCTGTCATGTTCGTTCTCGACTCGTCGGGCAGCATGGGCGACGACGGCAAAATGGCAAGTGCTAAGGCTGCAACAGAGAACTTTATTAAGGACTTTGTTACAAATGCAGGCGACTCTGAGCGTCTTGTTTCCTTTGTACAGTTTGGCTCTAACGCTGCAACTGTTGCAAAGTGGGAAAATGCAAATGCAGGTAACAACACAGTTGCAACGAGCGTACTTGATTCGATGGACAGAATTCAAGTTGGCACACTAATCGGCGAGTGCTCGCACGACGGCGATACACACAACTACGACATGGCAGAGTACAAGGGCACTCTTGGCTTAGACGGCGACTGGGAATACAGAGACTGGGCTCGCTACTGCAAAGTTTGCGACATTCCTTACGATAATGGCAACAACGCAAACCACATGCACTGTGAAACACATGGCGAGTTTATCTCCAACACATCGGTTGGCGAAGGCACAAACATTGAAGGCGGCATGATGCTTGCAAACAATGTTATCGAAGAAGCACAAGTAGTAGGCGGAATGCTTGATGGCATCGACAGCCTATACGTTATAGTTCTAACAGACGGCGTACCCACATTCCACGTTGACGACAACAACACATCGACAACATTTATTCAGGGCTCGAGAGGCGGCGGTAACTACGCTACAAGAGACGACTACAAAGACGTCCCCGGCGTTGCAACAAGCCTAAAAGATAATGGCGCAAAGCTATTTGCTGTAAGCTATGCAACAGGCAGCAGCACGGTCAACGGCAAGACTGTTGACAACTGGCTAAAGAATGACGTTAAGGTAGACGGCTCTTACAAGGCATCAAACGCAGACGAGCTTAACCTAACATTCGGCAACATCAGCGCAATAATCGAAGTTTCTTCCAAGGCTTGGATTGTACACGATTATCTTGCAGCACCGGCAGAATATGTTGGTTCGGCAAACAGCAATGTAACTTATGCTCCTGCAACAGGCGTACAGTGGGACATTAAGAACGAGACTCCAACACAGAGCGGAGACCAGTTCACATACAGCACATCTTACCAAGTTCTTCTAAACAACACAGGCGCAAACTTTATGGCTCAAAATGCCTACGATCTACACGGCACAGCGGCACTTCACTTCATGCTCTTAGACGAGACAGTAGATCTTGCTTCTCTAACAGAGAGCGAAATCGAAGCACTTCTAAAAGAAGCTGCATTTGGCAGAGTTAAGGCACAAGGCTTTATTGGCGACATCGAGTTTGACAAGGTTCGTGAAGACGAAGTAACAGCACTTCCCGGCGCAACATTTACAGCAACAGGTACAGCCAACGGCAAGACAGTAACTAAGACAGCAACTTCGGACGATAACGGTCTTGTTAAGTTTACAGGTCTACCCTCCGGCTTTACCTACACTATAACAGAGACAGTAGCACCGGCAGGTTACGAGCTAAGCGAAACAACACGTTCGGCAACAATCTCTTACGGCGACCTACAAAATGCAAACGATGTGCAGGCAGACTTTGTTAACATGCCAACACAGAGAACAATCGACCTAACAGTAACAAAGACTTGGAATGCACCTGTCGGTACATTCGAAGGCAAGACAGTTACAATCAACCTATTCCAAGATGGCACAGCATACGATGTTGTTACACTAACAGCGGCTAATGCTTTAGAGGGCACATCTCACATCTGGCAGGCAACAGTAACAGTTCCTGACAACAATGTAGCAAACGGCGGCAACCACGTATACACAATCACAGAAGATGCGATAGTAGGCTTTGACGCAACATACGGCACAGCAGACCTATCGGTAGCAAACACAATCACAGACGTAATCGAGAGCATCTCGGTAGAGAAAGTTTGGATGCTACCCGAAGGCATGGCAGCTCCTTCTGTTGAAGTAGAGCTACTTGCAAACGGCGTTGCAACAGGCAACAAGCTAACACTAACAGCAAACAACCTAACAGACGCTTTTGAAAATGTAGAAATGTACGACGCATCGGGCGCAGCTATCACATACACTGTGACAGAGAACATCCCCGAGGGCGCAACATACAACCTTGTTGGCATCGAAGGCGATGCTGAAACAGGCTTTGTTGTAACAAACACAGTTAACAACGAAAAGTTCCCAATATCCGGTCTTAAGACTTGGACACTACCTGAAGGTGTAACAGAGAACCCAATTGCAACAATCGCTCTTTACATCGATGGAGTACCAACAACACACATCACAGATACAGATGTTGACGGCAACTTCTCCTTCACAACAACAGACGAAGAAGGCGCAACAGTTCCTGTAATGTTCGATCGTTACGAGTTCATGGAAGACGGTACTGTTAGAGAGATCGAGTACTTCGTAAGAGAGATGGACGGTAACACAGCAGTCGCAGAGGGCGGCAAAATCACAATCGGCGGCTACGAGTACACAGTAACTTATGGCAGCATGTACGGTGTTCACAATGCAGTAACAGCGACAGTTGATGTAACTGTTGAAAAGGTTTGGGTAGACCTAGCAGATGCATCGCACGACGGTGTTGAAGTAACACTAATGCAAGGCACAGTAGCATTCGGCGATGCAGTAGAGCTAAACGATGCTAACGGCTGGACATACACATGGACTGTTCCTGCTAACGACGACAATGGCGATGCATACAACTACACAGTAGTTGAGTCGGCTGTTGATGGATACTCCTCCGCTGTAACAGTAGACACAGCATCGGGCGCATACATCGTAACAAACACACTAAACCAAGACGAGACAGTATCGGTAGACGGCACAAAGTACTGGGCAAAGCCTTCGACAGTAGAAACTCCTGATACACTAATCGGTCTATACACAGTAACATTTGTAAACGACGTTGAAGAACTAACATTCACAGGCAAGACAACAGCTCCTGACAAGGCAACAGGTTCTTACTCCTTCACAGGTCTTGACAAGTACACATACGAGACAGTAGTTGTCGAGGAAGCAGTTGAAGAAGTAACAGACGAAACAGGTACAGTTATCACTCCTGCAAAGGAAGAAGTAACAGAGCAGCAAGCAGTAGAAATCATCTACACAGTAGCAGAAGGTTACTTTGACGAGGACAATACTTTCGTAGCAGTTCTACACGGCGAGACAATCGAGCTTGACGGTAACACATACGAAGTATCGCAAGACGGCACTTGGATCATGAACACAATCACAGGCAAAACATCGCTACCTGTAAACAAGGTTTGGGTTGACGCAGCAAATAACGATGGCAGACCTGAATTTGTAACGATCAAGCTAATGATCGGCACAGGCGAAAATGCAGTTGCAACAACTGTACCTGATATGATTCTAAGCGACGAAAATACATGGGCAAGCAGCTTTACAGGTCTTGACATGTACGACGGCGAAGGCCAAAGAATTGTTTACTCTGTTGTTGAAGAAGCAGTAGCAGGATACACAACAAGCTACGGCACAAACGAAAATGGCGGCATCATAGTAACAAACACACTAAATAACGGCACAACAAACGTAGCGGTTACAAAGACTTGGATCGACGGCGGCAGCGATAACAGACCTTCGATCACAATCAACCTACTACAAAACGGCATAGAGATTGCAGAATATGTAATGCCTAACACAGAGACTGCATACACATTCGAAGCTCTACCTCTATACAGCGCAGACCTAACAACAGCATACGTCTACACAGTAACAGAAGATGCAGTAGACGGCTACAACACAAGCGTTAACGGCTATGCAATCACAAACAGCCTACCTGTATCGAACGATGTTGACGTAACGGTTGAAAAGCGTTGGGTAGCACCTGTCGACATGGTTGAAGATTACGGCATCACAGCAACATTTAACCTAATGGCAGACGGCGTACAGGTTGACGAAGTTACACTTCCAATCGAAGTAAACGGTGTTGACACTTGGACTTACACATTCGAAGACCTTGCAAACCGTAACGCATCGGGCGCAACAATCAACTACACAGTAGAAGAAGAAGATGTAGCAGGCTTTACAGAAGCTGATCCTGTTGTAACGGGCAACACATTCGTATTCACAAACACAATCGAGCAGCACAACGACACATTTATCAGCGGCGAGAAGCTTTGGGTAGACAACAGCAGCGACTTCCACACACCTGAAGTAGTCGAGAGCATTCTTGTACAGCTATACCAAGACGGCGTAGCAGTAGGCACACCTACTGAAGTTATGTACGACGATCAAATGCAGGGTTGGTACTTCGACTTTAGCGGACTTGACATGTATAACCTAACAACAGGTCAAGAGTACAAGTACACTGTTAAGGAAGTATACCTAAACGCTAACGGCGATGTAGTTCCTGTTGAAGAAGACGGCACAATAACTTACGGTTCGGACGACTACAAAGTTAACTACGACCTAATGGTACCCATGGCTCTTGAAGTAGCTACACCGGACGAGGTATATGTACCTAACGTCAACTACTACATGACAATCACAAACACTTACATCGAGCCTTCGAGATTCCACTACACAGTAGAAGCGACTTACGAAGTATACGAGTCGGGTAATCTTGTAAGCACGATAACAAAGAACATCGAAGTTAAGAACGGCCTTGCAAATATCATCAATGTAGATCCTGCAACATATGCAACATACGACGATGCAGGAACACCAAGCATAGCTCACAAATATGTAAGCGGCACAGTTGACGGTCTTGCAACAGAGCTAACAGATGGCACACTAACAGCAACACTTGAAGCTAACACATCGCACAAGATCACAATGCTATACCGTGCAGACTACTACAATGTAACGACCAACTACACATTTGCAGATGGTTCGACACATGCAGGTTACGACAGCACAACTGTTAAGTACCTTGATGGCACAGCATACACAACAGATGCCAAGGCAGCACCTGCTGATTACAACATTAACGTACCTGCTAACGCAAACGGCACAGTAAACGGACAGGACATCACGGTAGTGTACAACTACACAACAGGCGGCAACGACAGACCTGACCGTGAAGACGATCCGGATCCAGACCCAACACCGGACCCAACACCGGAGCCAACACCTGATCCTGATGACGATGTAATAATTCCTGACACAATTCCTCCTCTAGCGGAAATTCCTGAAGTTGATGTACCTCTAGCAGAGATCCCCGAGGTTGAAGTACCTCTTGCAGAACTACCTGAAGTTGAAGTACCACTTGCAGTGGCACCTGACACAGGCGACGACAGCATGATCGTACCTTTCGCAATCTCGATGGCACTATCGGCGGCAGGCCTTGTAGCACTTAATGTTAAGCGCAAGGACGAAGCGGAAGAAGCGTAAGATTAATTAAATAAGTGCTATGGAGCACATTAAAAAAGGAGCCTTCGGGCTCCTTTTTTGCTTGGAGAAAAAGTGTTTTCTCCAAGCTGAGAAATCAGCTAAAGCTGATTTTAA
>CAYJFK010000043.1:0-20531 GCA_964369475.1 uncultured Oscillospiraceae bacterium
ATTTGCAAGGGGGTATTTGAGGAGGCTTAAAGGCCTCCTTTTTTGTACCTACCCCTCAGCTTGGAGAAAAAGTGTTTTCTCCAAGCTGAGAAATCAGCTAAAGCTGATTTTAACGCCCACGGGGCGGGAATTTAACGCCAGAGGGCACCCTAATGGTGCCCCCTCGCCGCTCCCCCTCCTTCCGAAAGGGCTTGATTTTAGGTTTTTCTCCAGCCTGAGGGTGGTGGGACGAAATAAATCTCGTCCCACCACCCTTAAAATTTTTCAAAAGACCTATTGACAAATACTCTTTGTAAACCGAATCATTTCACACATCTTGCCCTTGACCATGCTGCCCAAAAGAGCCCCATCGCTCATGTCAAGTGCACTTGGCAATCTACTTTTAAATATAAAATTCTCATGCATCGGGTCACCGCAAAGATCATATTCAAGCTCTACCCCAAGTAGCAAATCAAAAAACTTCTTTTGAACCGCCCGATTATACCCCGACACCCAAACCTCAAAGGCAAAGTGCTTAGGGTGATAGATAAAATCCATACAGTTTTCCACAATCCCACTCGAAAAGGAAAACTCCCTAAACTCTCCCATAAGCTCTGCACGCAGATACCTAAAGAGCCTTATAAATTCAAAATATCCCTCTTGAAGTTCGGTATTCTCAATCAAATCCCTGTAAACCCCAAGCTTTTTCAAGTCAAACTCCACAAAACCACCTCTAACTCAAGCAAAAGCTAAATCTTGGCTTCTTTTTTAGTGCGTGACAAAAACACAAAGGAAAGCAGTGTCGCAATGGCAAAGCCTATCATTGTCATGTAAAAAGGATATGTAGCATTTATATCGTATAGCGACCCCGCCATAAAAGCGCCTATTATACCACCCAAAGAGCGCATAGCGTTGTAAAATCCCATTATCAAATTCCTATCCTCAACCTTGCCCTGCGCTGTAACGAGCGACTGCAATAGCGGCATAGAAATTCCGTTAAAGGCAAAGAGCACAACATTAAATGCAATAAAAGGAACTACCGTATCCATCGCAATTGCAAGTCCCATGCTGGCAGAGCACATTGCAAAGACTGCAATGACCGACTTTTTAACATCGGTCTTTTTAATAAGCCACATACATATCGTACTGTTAGCCACAAGAGCAACAATTCCCATTCCACCCTTTATAAAGCCGTTATAGCTCGAAGGGAAGTTAAAAATATCTCTAATATAATAATTAAAAGAATGGTCAAATGCCGTAAAAGACATATTTTGGAATGTGCACATCAAGAACAAACATGTCATGGTCGTCGTTAAAAATGCCTTGCTCGCAATAAATGCCGCAAGTGGGTTTGCCTCCTTTGCCACGGTCTTCCAATTGATATTCTTAAAGGGAATTTTGGCATCGTTCTCACACAAAACATAAAAGAGCACACCGCAAAGCATAAGAGTACCACCCTGAATCCACACAGGCAAACGAGTCTCAATTCCACCTAACAGGCCGCCCACAAGATAACCAAATGCACTGCCAACAGCCGTTATCGTAGCATTTATCGTAAGAAATGACCCGAGCATCTTGCTATCCTTACAGGTGTTGACAATATATGTCATTATGCTAACAAACAATCCACCCGTAAAAGCACCGGCAAAGGCTCTCGCCACCAAGAAATGCCACTCATAGACCGACAGACCAAACATAATCTGTCCAATACCGTAACCAACTCCGCATATAAGTAGCGTCGTCCTACTCGAAATATATGTATTAATCATGCCCCAAAAAGGCGAGGTGGCAAAGTTTACCGTCATCATAACGGCAAGCGCATAGCCAAACATATAACTGCCGAGCTTCAAATCTGTAAAAATGGTCGGCGTAACAGGATGAGTAAAACTCGCCGTCATATTAAACAGCACCGTAACCATAAAAAACAAGGTCATTCTCTTTTTGTAATCCATCGTATTCCCTTTCAACTGAAAAACTCCCTATGTGCGACATCTCGCAACCCACTTCTCACCACATGCCAAAAGGCACGCCCACTAATTATAACCCTTTAACTACTCGTACAAATCCAAGTCCTCCGCACAAATAACCTCGCCCGAATAGCTCTTTTTTATGTCCGCAACTATCTCGCCTTCAATCGAACGCATTTCAGAGATCAAGCTATCTGTGTATGTATTTATATCTATCATATAAACAATATGATAAAAAACAAGCTTCCCTACACCTGCCTTAGCGGCAAGCTTACCCAAATCAAATGCCGAGGTATGCACCGTAGAATGATACTCCCTCCAGTGCGGCGCCCTATCCTTTACCCTTTCTGTCGGATAGACTTCGTGCACCAAAATATCGCACCCCATAGCCGCCCTTTCAAGCTCTGCTGTGGGGAATGTATCGCCCGATATAAGCACTTTTTTATCCTCGGTAATAAACTTATAAGCAAAAGAAGCGGCAAAACTGCCATGATCAACCCTAATTGCCTCTACCGTTACATTGTCATCTTGATAAACAATGCCCGTCTCAATCTCGTTAACATTGACCTTTACCCCCTCGGGATCTGCCTGTTGAAGCCCTGTAATGCGCTCCTTTATATCCTGTTCGTACGCCTTTAATATATGACCCGTCATATCAGCAAGCCCAACAGGCCCAAAAACATCGAGCGGCACATTCTTGTCGAGCGACCACGGAGTTAATATAAAATCAGGATACCCCGCCGTATGGTCAGAATGCAAATGCGTTATAAAAAGCTTGTCGAGCTTGTGCGAGCGCAAAGCATCTATCCCATACTTCCTATAAGCCTCTACACCACGGCGCACAACCCCCGGCCCACAGTCGACAACATAAGCCTTGCCCCCTACAATAATAGCAACAGAAGGCCCACTCCTATTCGGATCGGAATTGGGTGTCCCCGACCCCAGCATAACAACCTGTGTCTTGCTCATATCCCATACCACCTTTCATTCACAATTAGACATTATACTACAATTTAACCAAATAGGCAACATAACCGCAAATTTTTATACACATTGTCTACCTATGCCTACAATACCGAGCCAAGACATTCGTGTTTGTCTAATATAACTAAAAAAACTCTCCTACTATAAGTCAATTTAAACAATAACACAGTCGCATTACCCTCCTTAAAGTGATATAATAGCACTAAGACAAAAAATAGGAGACGATACACTTAATGAACAACACATCAAAGCTCGGCACAAAAAGCATACCAAAGCTCATGATAGAGCTCTCTGTCCCCATGATAGTGGCACAGCTAATCAACATGCTCTACAACTTGGTAGACCGAATGTACATCGGCAGAATAGAAGGAGTCGGCACTCAGGCACTAACAGGACTCGGCCTTGCCTTCCCGATAATCATGATAGTCTCGGCCTTCGGCGCATTTGCAGGCATGGGCGGCGCACCACTTGCCGCAATAGAACTCGGCAAGGGCAACAAGGAAAAGGCAGAAAAGATCCTCGGCAACGCAATAATCTTAATCGGATTTTTCTCGCTAAGCTTAACAGCACTTTTCTACACATTCCAAGAGCCGCTACTATACCTCTTCGGGGCAAGCGATGTAACTATTGTCTACGCAATGGAATACCTCTCGATATACCTCTTTGGTACAATCTTTGTCCAAGCCTCGCTCGGACTAAACCCATACATCTCGACCCAAGGCCGCTCAACAATAGCCATGCTATCGATACTAATCGGCGCAATAACAAACATAATCCTCGACCCCATCCTTATTTTCTGGTTCGACATGGGCGTATCGGGCGCCGCACTTGCAACAATAATAAGCCAAGCGCTAAGCTCTGTTTGGATTGTACGCTTCCTATGTTCCGAAAAAAGCACGCTTAGAATAACAAAAAACATAGTTAAATTCGACATGGGTGTAATACAAAAGATCGGCGCACTCGGCATATCCCCCTTTATCATGCAGTCGACAGAAAGTCTTGTAAATATCGTATTCTCAAGCACCCTCCAAAGATACGGCGGCGACCTCTATGTCGGCACAATAACAGTGCTAACGAGCATAATGCAGCTTATAGTAGTCCCCATGAACGGCTTTACCTCGGGTGTACAACCGATAATAAGCTACAACTACGGCGCAGGCAACTACGACAGAGTGCGCACCACCGTAAAATACATGCTGGGCGCTGCCTTTATTCTCTCCTTTTGTGCCGCACTCTTTGCAATAAGCAACCCCGAAATATTTGCTAAAATCTTCACCGAAGACCAAGAACTAATCAACCTTATATCCGAAGTCCTTCCGATATTCTTCATAGGCACAATGATATTTGGCATACAAATGGCAGCTCAAAGCACATTTGTAGGACTTGGCTTTGCCAAAATCTCACTATTTATTGCCTGCCTAAGAAAGATAATACTTCTAATCCCCTTTATCTTCATTCTTGCATCGCAATTTGGCGTAATGGGTGTATACTATGCCGAACCCTTGGCAGACAGCCTATCGGCAATAACCTCTGGTGTGTTCCTCTTTGTAGTCTACAAACGAGTGCTCTCAAACCGACCCTCGCAAATACAAAACTAATATAAAGACCTACAATTCCCAAAACTTTGGCGGTAAAGAAAATTTCTTTACCGCCATTAAATTTTCCCTTTGCAAAGTATCTTTTAATTATGGTATACTTATAAGTAATAGCATATAGAACAGGAGAAACATATGAACACAAAAAAAGGCGCAGATAAACTGGGGAATGTTGGAAGTATACTTATAGGTGTATTTCTCGTTGTAGCAGGATTGTTTGCCGAAACGGCCTTTCTTGTCTTGCTTGGAATTTTCTACATCGGCCGTAGCATCGCCTCCCTTGCCAAAATGGCAGGCGGCACAGATACCGCTCCATACCAGCAAAGCACAAAACAAGGCGGCCTGTCCGAGCTAAGCGATGCAGTTAGAAAGGCCATGATAAGCATAAGCGATACAGAAAAAGGCGACAACTTTGATAGGCACTCAACCGACAACGACACATCAGTGGTAACAAATACATACGGCCACTTCGACGCAGAGCACGGCGAGTATCTAATGCCCGACATCGAGCGCATAAAATGCCCAAACTGCAAAAATGTAACCGACACCTCCCACAGATTTTGCCCCAAATGCGATACCGATTTAAAGAAGGCTCTAAAATATTAAAATATTAATATAAAACGGAGGGACAACAATGCTCGACATCAAAAACATGTTTACCGACTTTGAAGAATTCGACGGCAAAGCCCCCGGCAAAATAGAAATCGACCTACCGTCAGACGGGCACACTCTAAACGCAATGCTGCTAAATGCCCCCTACAAAGAAAAGCGCCCCTTGGTAGTAATGCTCCACGGCTTCCCCGGGCACGAGCGCAACTTAGACCTCGCCGAACACCTCCGCCGTGCCGGTTGTCACGTGCTATTCTTCCATTACAGAGGCGCATGGGGCAGCCCCGGACATTTCACCTTCGAAGGTGTACTAAATGATGCCAACAACGCCTTTGAATACATGAAGGCAAATGCAGACAAATACGGCATTAACACCGACCTTATGTTTGCCGTAGGCCACAGCATGGGCGGCTTTGCCACAATTCACACCCTCGCAAAAAGAGGCGACCTTGCAGGAGCAGTAGCCCTCGCCCCCTACGATTTTGCCGCCTCCTACGAGAACAAGGACGCAAACGAGCAGTACAGCAACAACTTCACAGGCGTGGTATGCGGCCCCTTAGCCCCACTAAACCTCGAATTTGAAAATGTCCTTGTAGAGGAACTTGCCGCAAAACACAAAGAGTGGCTACTCCCCTCCCTCGCCCCAAAACTAAAGGGCAAAAACATGATGATAATAAAATTCGACCAAGACAAAGGCTCTATCGCCCCAATCCACTTCGACCCACTAAAAGAAGCCTTTACCCCCGAAATGGGCGACAAGCTAACCTTGGCAAGCTTTAACACCGACCACGGCTACAACTCCTGCCGCATAGGTGTAGCAAAAAAAGTAGCCGAGTGGATAGACAGTCTTTGCAAGGCGAAATAGCAAGCATTCATAGGAGATATACGAAGTGTTAAACAGGCCGCAAAGACCGATCGTAAGCTTAATTTTAATTTTTCTGATAGTGATATGTGCCTTTGCCGTAGCATGGGCCTACGAGCCACGTCATGTTAAATCAAAGCTTGATTACGGCGTTGAGCAAGTCGAACTGACAAGTACCACTCTAAGTATGGTTGTAGAATGCTTGGATCACCTCGCTGTATATGCCGGTTGCTATCACACTGTTGAACAAAATACAATCTATATCACGGTCTACGGCAGTTCTTACGCAAACATACTCCTTCCGCTTGTCGATTATCAAAAGTCTGCCGTGGTCACCCTCGAGGGCGACTACTCCGAAGTGACAGAGGTCTATCTTGTAAATCCATATGGGCGCATAATACACGAGCTTATATGGGAAAAGGATAGTTAGGGTGATATATGTATCTCCCCCTTCGAAAGGAGTGGAGCGATGATGTTACCCTCCAACCTGAGTTAAGTTTGATATAAGGCAAGCTTACAAGGTTTATCCCCACTCGGAAAACAAAAAAATATATTGACAGATTTTGCATTTCGTGATAGTATTATCTATGCATTAAGTAAAGAATTAAATCTTTGCATATAAATTGGAGGTCAAAAGATTATGACGGCGCTACAAACTGTTTTTGCTGCAATCGAGCTTATTATTGCCATCGCTCTAATTGTAATTGTAACTATGCAAGAGTCCGAGCAGGGCGGCATGGGTGCAATTTCGGGCGGAGCCGATACATTCTTCGGCAAGTCGGGCGGCAACCCACGCACAGCAATGCTACGCAAGGCAACAATGGGTCTTGGAGTTTTGTTTGTCCTTGTAACAATAGCCACAGTTTTTGTAATAGGCTAAAAATGTTCATTTAAAAGCTGTGCAAGCGACATGCTTGCACAGCTTTTTTAGTTTGGAGAAAAAGGCTCTTAAACGGGCAAATTCATGCCGTTAGACCATAAAAAAACACAAACATTGCAAAAACTAATAAATCATATCCCCAACAGACCTTATAACATTGCTGGTATTCTTGCAAGCCCTCGAAATCTTCTTACGCATTCTCTTGCTTCCACCACCTGTCACCATCCCTGCCGCTGTGCTCACAGCGGTAATGGCGGCGGCACCCATAATCATGTTTTTCATCTTCAAAATTCATCACCTCCAAAAATTTATTCAATATATTGTCTGCATTTTAGTTGACAGTAATTCCGACATGTTATAAAATATTTTTATAATTATTTTTAAGGAGAACAAAACCACATGAAAAAAACAAATTACCGCTCCTTTACAGCGGGTCTTCTCTGCGGCGCTATGTTCGTGTCGCTCTGTGTTCCCGGCCTTGCGGCTCAAACGGTAAAATCGCTCGAAGCATATTATAAAAACATCGGCATTAAGGTCGATGGAAATATGATAGACCCAACAGATGCAAACGGCAACCCCGTAGAGCCATTTATTGTAGACGGCACAACATACCTCCCGGTCCGTGCTGCCGCTGAAGCTTTAGGCGCTGAGGTAGATTGGGACTCGGCGACAGATACAGTTCTAATCGAGTCGGGCACAACTTCAAATGCAGGCGATGCGATCTTCTTAGACGAAACGGCACGTGTTTCCGACACGGGAACGGGCGACATGAGAACTTGGAACCTCTCGACAGACTACGACGTTGCAGGCCTCCAATACAACCACTCGCTCGTCGCAACAGAGAGCGAAACACTCCCCGGCGGTACATACTCGCAGTACGTGCAGTACGACCTAAATCGTGAATACAGCTCGCTAACAGGCAAGATTGCCGCCATGCAAGGCCTTACAGCCGAAACAGGCGTAACACACCAGATTATGATATACGGAGACGAGGAGCTACTATACACCTCGCCAAAGTTCTCTAACACATTTGCAACCTCCTACGATGCTTTTAATGTAGATGTATCGTCGGTCGGAGTTGTAAAAATAGAAATGGTATCCGAGCGTGTCGGTAGCACATCTAAGGCAACAGGCCTTGCAATAATCCAACCTCAGCTAATAATGAAGTAATAAACAAAGCCCCTCTTTTTTGCGCATTTACCTGTGTAAACAAAGAGGGGCATTTTAAAATAATTAAAAGGAGACTACAAATTATGAAACTCTGGGGCGGACGTTTTGAAAAGGGCACAGCAGAAATGGTGGACGATTTTCACTCCTCCATATCCTTCGACTCGAGACTGTACAGGCAAGATATAGAGGGCTCTATCGCCCACGCAACAATGCTTGGAGAGCAAAGCATAATCCCACAGGCAGATGCAGATCTAATAGTGGCAGAGCTTAAAAAAATCCTCGCCGACATAGAAGATGGCAAGGTGGAGTTTGAAGTAGATGCCGAAGACATTCACATGAATGTCGAAAAAATCCTAATAGAGCGCATAGGGGACGCCGGCAAACGCCTACACACAGGCCGTAGCCGCAACGACCAAGTGTCGCTCGACTGTCATATGTATGTAAAAGATGCATGTGTAGAAACAAAAGGGCTATTAAAGGAGCTCGTTAAAACGATAGTAGCGGTGGCAAAGGAGCACACCGAAACATATATGCCGGGCTACACCCACATGCAAAAGGCACAGCCTGTAACCTTGGCTCATCACCTAATGGCATATGCAGAAATGTTCCTGCGTGACATAGACAGGTTTAACGACACCTTCCGCCGTGCAAATGTAATGCCGCTCGGCTCGGGCGCACTTGCCGCCACAACATACCCCTTAGACAGAAACCGTGTAGCAGAGCTGCTCGACTTCCCTGCCATAACAAGAAACTCAATGGACGGCGTTGCCGACCGTGACTTTGTGCTCGATTACATCTACTCTGCATCGGTCGTTATGACTCACCTCTCACGCTTTTGCGAGGAGATAATCCTATGGGCGACAAATGAGTTTAGGTTTATAGAACTCGACGACAGCTACTCGACAGGATCTTCCATAATGCCACAAAAGAAAAACCCCGACATGGCAGAGCTTATCAGAGGCAAAACAGGCAGAGTGGTTGGCGACCTAATGGGCCTTTTAATGGTGCTAAAGGGCACTCCCATGACATATAACAAAGACATGCAAGAGGACAAAGAAGGTCTATTCGATGCGAGAGACACCGTTGTAAAGTGCCTACCCGTATTCACAGGCATGTTAAAAACAGCAAAATTCAGAAAAGAAGTTATGGAAAAGGGCGCACTGGGCGGCTTTACAAATGCCACCGACGCAGCAGACTACCTCGTTAAAAAGGGTGTACCCTTTAGAGACTGCCACGAGATAGTCGGCAAAATGGTGCTCGACTGCATCAAGGCAGAAAAGGCCCTTCTCGACCTAACCTTAGACGAGCTAAGAACATATTCCGATAAATTCGAGGAGGACGCCTACACCGCAATCTCACTCGAAACCTGCGTAAAACTCCGCGCGGTAGACGGCGGCCCCGCACCCGAAAAGGTGCTTGCGGCAATATCCGAAGTGGAAAAACTTCTTGACTGATAGGAGCGACATAATGGAACGTACAATATACATAGGAGCAGGCTGCTTTTGGTGTTCGACAAACTACTTTAAAAGAGTCCCCGGCGTTCTGTCAGCAACGGCAGGCATGGCGATGGGCGACTACACCGACAGCCCCAAAACAAGAGAGATAGAGGGCGACTGCGAAGTGGCAAAGGTAATATACGACGACACAATAGTAACCCTCCCCTACCTCCTCGAGCTCTACTACGAGCTGATAGACGTAACCTCGATAGACTGCCAAGGCCCCGACAAAGGCCACCACTACCGCACAGGTATATACACGGTAGAAGATGGCGACTTAGAGGTCGTGCGTACCTCCTTCAAAGAGTTGCAAGGCAAAACCGAGGGCAAAATAGCAATGGAAGCCCTTCCCTTAGCCTACTTTGAAGCCTCGCCCGAGGATCAACAAGACTACTTGGAAAAACACCCCGATGCCGATTGCTATATACCTCAGTGGAAGGTTGACGAGGCCAAGGATAAGAGGGATCCGTTTTTGGTTTAGGTAAGAGGTAAGAACTAAGAAGTAAGAGCTATGGTGAAAATTTGCTGGGGCAAATTTTTATTTAAATTAGCTTTTACTAAAACAAAAAATAGGCAGTGGCGAAATTACTCGCCACTGCCCCTTTTTTTGCTTATATGCTTCACTTCGCCGCACCGTCCCCCCGCAGGCTCGGGGCGGCTCTGTGGGCGGCATGTCCACTGCAAAACTACAATAGACGACATGCCGCCCACAGATTTTGTGGCGGCGGCATTCTCCGCCTATAACAATATAAACCTACTCCGCCACAAAACCGGTCGATTTAAGGTCGACACAGCCGCCCATACCTACATAGCGGCTGCAACGGCAACTGCACAGGCAACGCTTGCACCTACCATCGGATTGTTGCCCATACCGATAAAGCCCATCATGTCGACGTGAGCCGGCACAGAGGACGATCCGGCAAACTGCGCATCACCATGCATACGACCCATCGAATCGGTCATACCGTAAGAAGCAGGGCCTGCCGCCACGTTGTCGGGGTGCAGTGTGCGCCCTGTGCCGCCGCCCGATGCCACCGAGAAATATGGCTTGCCGTTTTCCACAGCCCATTTCTTGTAAGTGCCTGCAACAAGATGCTGAAAACGTGTCGGATTTGTCGAGTTGCCTGTAATCGAAACATCGACGGCCGCCTCACGCATGATTGCAACGCCCTCTCTAACATCGTCTGCGCCGTAGCACAAAATGCCCGAACGCTCGCCCGACGAAAAGGAAATGCGCTCCACTTCGGCAAGCTCGCCCGTTTTATAGTCGAATTTTGTCTTAACATAGGTAAAGCCGTTTATTCTCGAAATAATATAAGCTGCATCTTTGCCAAGCCCATTCAAAATAACTCTAAGCGGCGTCGACCTTGCCTTGTTGGCCGTCCTCGCAATGCCTATTGCACCCTCGGCGGCGGCAAAGGACTCGTGCCCCGCAAGAAAACAAAAGCAAGAGGTCTCGTCCCTCAAAAGCCTTGCGGCAAGCCTACCGTGACCAAGCCCTACCGAACGCTCCTCTGCAACCGACCCCGGCACACAAAATGCCTCGAGCCCCTCGCCAATAAGCTCGGCCGCACGGTCTGCCGACTTTGCACCCTCTTTTATAGCGATGGCACAGCCAAATGTATATGCCCAACAAGCATTGTCAAAGGCAAGTTGCTGAACTCCCTTAACTATCTCGTGAGGGTCTACCCCCTTAGATTTGCACAGCTCATAACATGCTTCGAGCGACTCAAACCCCCACTTTGCAAGCGCCCCGTCGAGCTTTTCTTTGCGACGATCAAACCCTTCAAAAGTAATCATATCCTACTCCTTTCTCGGGTCGATAACCCGCACAGCATCACTATACCTGCCGTATGTGCCGACATTGCTCTCGTATGCCTCGTTTGGCGACATGCCCTTTGCAATTGCCCCCATCATCTTGCCGACATGGAGATACTTATAGCCTATAACCTCGTCCCTCTCATCAAGCCCCATAGAGACTACATACCCTTCGGCCATATCAAGATAACGAACTCCCTTAGGGCGAGAACCAAACATAGTTCCGACCTGCGAGCGCAGTCCCTTTCCAAGATCCTCCATAGAGGCGCCGACAGGTAGCCCGCCTTCGGAAAATGCCGTCTGACTGCGGCCGTAAACGAGCTGTAAAAAGAGCTCCCTCATTGCGACATTGATAGCATCGCACACAAGGTCGGTATTTAGCGCCTCAAGCAGTGTTTTGCCCTGCAAAATCTCAGCAGCCATAGCGGCCGAATGAGTCATGCCCGAACAGCCTATCGTCTCGACAAGCGCTTCTTCTATAATTCCCTCTTTAACATTAAGCGTAAGCTTACATGCCCCCTGCTGAGGCGCACAGCCGCCAACGCCGTGGGATAGTCCCGATATATCCCCAATCTGCCTTGCAGCCACCCAGCCGCCTTCCACGGGGATGGGAGCAGGCCCATGGTCGCAACCCTTTGCGACATGACACATTCCTTGTAGTTCATGTGTGTATTCCAAAACAAAACCTCCTAAAATTTATTTAGTTTTTTTATGTTCTCTCAAACGAGCTTTGCTAACGCTAATAAAACCTTGTGCCGTAGTAGTTTCTCCACAGTGCGATGATATAATCCCAATCTACCTTCAAAGCACCATACTCAAAAGCCTCCATGCATTATAGTGCCGTTTGCACCAAATAGTTGTCCCCTTGCAAAAAGCAGCATATGCTATCGCACCGCTCACCCGACAAAGCTTGTCCACTGCCAAAATACCACTGCTAAAACAAGCAATAAAACGAAAGCAAAATGGACTTTGCCCTAAAACTCCGATAAAAAGCAAATGACGAGAAGGAACAACCCCTCTCGTCATATATAATACCAAAAAAACAGGCCGGCTACAAGTATAACTTGAGCGAAAAATATAAAAGGCAGTCCCATTTTAAAGCTATTCTTGAGCGTCTTATGCCTAAAGACCTTCATTCCAAGTATCGCTCCGATGCTACCGCCTATAATAGCAAGCATAAAGAGTGTACGCTCTGATATGCGCCATGCACCAAGTTTGGCAAGGGTTTTATCCAGCCCAAATGTAATAAAGCTAATGGCATTTATTGCAAGAAGGTAGATTGCCCAATATCTCATTTAGAGACCGAAAGAGTAGAAAGGAGTTCCGATAACTCAGACAACTTTTTAATGTTTAGAGAATAATAAACCTGAGCTCCCGACTTACGAGTTTTAACTATCGAAGCAAGAGCAAGCACCTTCATATGATGCGACAATGTGGGTTGAGAAATTTCAAGTTGCTCCAAAATTTCTATTGCACACATTTCTTTTTCAGACAGCATGTTAACAATTTTTATTCTGTTTCCGTCTGCAATTGCCTTAAAGGTGTCTACCGCTCTAAGGCAGCGAGTCTCGGCATCTGTTGTGCCTTTGTAGTTATACTCCATTTTGAATACCTCCAAAAATAATACTACAATATTTTAGCACATTTAAAGTAAAAAGACCAGTCTTTTTTGATATTTTTATATTTTTATGCAAATTGTACTATATTTAACGCTCTCTCAATTTATTTTTTGCGGTAATATCTTATAATATGTCCTTCCAACCTCAAGCTCAACGCCATATGAGGTGGCAAGTTCTTCCACCGTTACAAATTCATATCCTTTTTTTGTTAAATCATCAATGATCATCAAGGCGGCATCGACCGCTTCTTCATGAATGTCGTGCATCAAAATTATATCCCCATCCTCGACAGTCTCGATGGTGTTCTGATATATCAGTTCGGCATTCCTAAGCTCCCAATCCCTCTCGTCGACCGACCAAGCAATTATAGGATCTGTCATGAGCGACCTAACCCTATGGTTGCCCGCTCCATAAGGAAGCCTAACCGAAGAAGGCGGCTCGCCCGTCGCAAGCTCTATTGCATAGGCTACTTGCTCCATCTCGGCAATTATATCCTCGTTCGTCATATCGGTAAGCCTTGGATGTCCATAGCTATGACTCCCCACCTGATGCCCCTCGTTCGAGATACGTGTCACAATGTGCGGATACCTATCTACATTTACCCCAAGTACAAAAAATGTAGCCTTCACTCCTCGCTCAAATAACCCGTCAAGCAGTCGCTCGGTCGTTTCAGGGCTTGGCCCATCGTCAAATGTAAGTGCAACCTTGTACTTATACTCGGGAGTTTCAGCGCTTTGGCCCTCCCAAATAATTGTGCCGTCTTTAACAGAAATTCTATACTTCACATAGGGCTCTAAGATCTCATGAGAGATAACAACCTTGCGCTCGCCGCCCTGCTTTAGCACAATAGAAATCCCCTGCTCGGTAAATGTAAAGGGAATGCCCCCCATGCGCTGCTCCATTTGAATGTAGGACTGCAAATCAGCTACACCCTCCACAGCCGCACCGCCGACCGACGGCAATAGCTCGGCAAGCACCCTGTCAGGGCTACCGATAAGCCCCTCAAGCGTGACAAAGGCTCCCTTCTCCATGTCGTAAACAACTGTATAAGTAGATGTCTTCCCGTCCTCTGCTGTAAGCATTGTCAAAGAAAGTATCTCGTCAAATATCACCGCAGTAGAGCTAAGCTCGAGTTTATATGCATTTTTCCCAAAAAAATTTTCAAGAGCGCCTTGATATACCTTCGCAACCTCTATATCAAGAGCTGTAATGCCTGTCTTGTGTATAGATATGTCAAATACCCTCTCCCCATTTCGTTGGGAGAGGGTCGTAATGTTAAATCCGTTTTGGTCTATTTCACTGCCATATATAGTGCTAATAGGAGCTTCCAAACTCTCCTTAGGCTCGATGTGACATATCAAAACGGCAATAGTTATAACAACTGCCGTCAGTATAATAACTTTAAACAACCTCTTTATACGTTTCAAATTCCACCTTCGCTTTTATATCACGGGCAAGCCGCCCCTCGGTGACCCTTTGCATTTTTCTATACATATATTAAAACATACTTCCGGATTAAAATCAATAACTCATAAGAGCTTTTATGCACTCTTAATTTATCATTCCCATTTTACACCGCCCTCACTCGCAAGTCTCAATTTACCAAAACATAAACCTAATATACACAGTTCGTACAAAAAACACCTCTATACTATGAAACATAACGGAGGTGCGATTTATGAATTCAAACACAAAATCGAATGGCAAAGGTAAAAAACTAATTATGGCACTTGTAGGAATTGCCGTAATTGCAGGCGGATATTTTTATTATACCGGTAGTACAGAGGACGTTGCCGCAGGGGTTACATACAGCGAAGCAAGGGTGCAATCAGGCGACCTTGTCTCCTCAATTTCAAGCTCGGGTACTGTTGAACCCATCGAGCAATATGACGTAGCCTCGCTCGTTTCAGGCGACATTTTGTCAGACACCTTTGACGAGGGCGATATGGTCGAAGAAGGAACTCTTCTTTACAGCATAGATGATACAGAGGCGCTTAACTCAATAAGGCAAACAGAAATAAGCCTCGAAAAGCAGGTTATATCAGACAGCCAGACACAAGATGTGCTTGTTGACAGATATATAAGAAGCGACATTTCGGGCGTTATAACAGAGCTTTATGTCGAAGACGGCGATGAAGTTTCCAAGGGAACTAAAATTGCCGATGTCGTAAATTATAACGATGTAACGGTAACGCTTCCCTTTAACGCAGCAGATGCCGCGACTCTAAGTGTGGGAGACTATGCGGAAGTATATGTCGAGTCGACCGGCGAGGTGATAAACGGCGTTATCGATCAGGTTTCGACAGGCTCATACACATCGGCACTCGGCGTTCCGGTGTCAGATGTAATCGTTACATTTGCAAACCCGGGTGCTCTGCAAGAGGGCGCTGAAGTTTCCGTTATTTCGGGTAGTGTTGCCTGTAACGAAACAGGGCTTATCGAGATGGCCGAAATCGAGTCAATAACGGCCAATACGAGTGGTGAGGTTACAGGGCTTAACTATAACAAGGGTGATGAGGTAAGCGCAGGTGCTCTAATTCTAACTCTATACAGCGAAGATGCCGAAATAAACGCAACATCGAGCACACTAAATTTAGAGTCGGCACAGCTTGACCTTGAAGAAAGAATAGAACAGCTCGAAGATTACACAATAGAAGCTCCTATATCGGGCACAGTTATACAAAAGTCATACAAGGGCGGCGACACGCTCGACGGTAACAAATCGACACTATGCGTAATTGCCGACATGTCTGCTCTTACCTTCGAAATGGCGATAGACGAACTCGACATCAAAAAGGTCTACGAAGGCCAACCTGTCGTAGTAACGGCAGATGCCGCAGAAGGAATGTCGTTTGAAGGATACATAGACAGCATTTCAATTTTAGGCACAACATCCTCCTCGGTAACAACATACCCTGTAACGGTAGTCATCGAAAACTACGAGGGACTTCTCCCCGGCATGAATGTAACGGCCGAAATAATAGTAGAACAAGTAGAAGACGCTCTAATGCTCCCAATCTCGGCAATAGGCAGAAACTCCACAGTTCAAGTGCTTGCAGCCGATGCAGGAGCAGATGCAACCCTGTCGGCCGATGGCATGTATGCCACAATCCCCGTTGAGACAGGCGTTACGACAGACGACTATGTAGAAATTGTCTCCGGACTCTCCGAAGGAGATACAGTTTATATTGCTACCATTATGGACGTAGGTACCGATAGCGACATTGGCATAAGCATGGGTATGGGCATGGGTGGCGCTCCCACAAGCGGCGGCACACCTCCCACAGGCGGCGGCGGAGGCACGAGACCTGGGGCGTAACCGCAAGTTCTCCATATCTCGGCTTTGAAAAGGAGTTTATATGAGCAATATAATTGAATTTAAGAATATAGAAAAGATCTACGTAATGGGCGACAACGAAGTACGTGCGGTCGATGGTGTATCCTTTGGTATAAAGAAGGGCGAGTTTGTCGCCATAGTCGGTCAATCTGGTTCAGGTAAATCGACCTGCATGAACATAATAGGTGCACTCGATGTGCCGACAAGCGGAACATGCACACTCGACGGCCAAGACATAGCCGACTACACCGACGACGGCCTTGCAGAACTAAGAAACCGCACACTGGGCTTTATCTTCCAGCAATACAACCTAATTGCAAAACTAAGTGTCTACGAAAATGTAGAACTCCCATTAATATATTCCGACTTAGCACCGTCAGAGCGCAAAGAGCGTGTACTCGAAGCGCTCGGCAAAGTAGGACTTGCCGACCGTGTCGAGCACATGCCGAACCAACTGTCAGGCGGACAACAGCAACGTGTTTCTATCGCAAGAGCACTTGCAACACACCCCTCGATAATACTTGCCGACGAGCCGACAGGTGCTCTCGACAGTAAGACAGGCAGAGAGGTCATGGGCTACCTAAAAGAGCTGTCGGCAGAGGGCAAAACAATCGTACTTATAACCCACGACCCCGGCCTTGCCAAACAGGCCGACAGAGTGCTAACACTGTCCGACGGCAAACTTATAAGCGACGAGTGCATGACGGAAAATGCCACCTCTAAAACAAAGGAAACGGAGGCGACGGCATGACAAACGAAGTTAAGAGCAAGAAAAAAGGCCTACTTAAAAAATCTTCAGGCATGAAGTTCTCCCAAGCGGTAAAACTTGCCATGCGAAGCCTTTCGGGCAGTAAAACAAGAGCACTTTTAACAATGCTCGGCATCATTATAGGTGTTGCGGCGGTAATCGTCCTCGTTAGCCTAATAGGCGGCTTCTCGGCAGACCTAACAGAATCATTTGAATCTATGGGCACAAATATGATATCTGTAAGCATAGTGGGCAGAGGCGGCAACATGATGGTCGACCCCGACGATTTCGGCGAAATAGTAGACGAAAATCCAGACCTTCTCTCCCACTACTCCCCAACCGTAACGGCAAGCAGTGCCGCCATGAAGTACGACGGAGTTACATACGACACCACGACCATAACAGGTTGTAGCGAGGACTATCTGCACATTAGGGCATACGAGCTTTCGGACGGCCGCTTTATAGGCTGGCAAGATGTAAACTCGCAAAACAAGGTCATTGTAATAGGCAGTTACCTCGAGCAGGCTCTCTTTGGCGGACGAAATGCAGTAGGCGAGGACATAATGCTAAACGGTATGCCCTACACAATAATCGGTGTCCTTGCAGAAACAGAAGACTCGACAGAAAGCTCTGCCGACGACATGATACTACTGCCCTACACCTCGGCACAGCGCCTAACGGGCAATGCACAACAATCTTCTTACACAATGTCAGCAGCCTTCCCCGAAACGGCCGATGCCGCTGTAACACTTCTTGAAGACGAACTGTACGACGTTTTCGGCAACGAGGACAGCTACCGAGTAATGAGCCAAACGGCAATGCTCGACATGGTAAACGAAATGACAGGCACTCTAACACTAATGCTTGTCGGCATAGCTGCTATATCGCTCCTTGTAGGCGGCATAGGCATTATGAACATCATGCTCGTTTCTGTAACAGAGCGTACACGTGAGATAGGCATAAGAAAATCTCTCGGCGGCAAGCGCCGTGACATAATGCGCCAATTTGTCATAGAGGCAGGCGTAACCTCGGCAACAGGCGGTGTTATCGGCATAGTGGTCGGTATAGCCGCAGCATACGGAGCGGCAAGCCTATTCGACCTCCCCGTAGCGGTCTCCTTTGCCTCGGTCGCCATAGCCTTCTCGGTTTCGGTTGCAATAGGCGTAATATTCGGCTACTTCCCAGCTGCAAAGGCCGCTAAACTAAACCCAATCGAAGCACTGAGATACGACTGATAACAAACACTAAGCTTGGAGAAAAGCGAGCGTCAAGACGGCATCATATTGATGCTCTCCGACCTAAAACTTTGGCTTTAGGGTCAGCAAAATCGAATTTAACTCATTTTCTCCAATCTGCAAATACTTTCACTAAGTAGCAGGCAATACAACAAAACTTTACTATCGAAAGGACACATACACAAATGAAAAAGCGACTATTAGCTCTCGCCCTTGTCCTATGCATGGCAATATCGGCCCTTGGCTCTCTCTCTGCACTTGCAGCAACAGATATCCCAAGTGATGACCTATACGACATGCTAAATGCAATGGGCATTATGACATACAACGAAAATGGCGACTTCGAAGCCTCCCGCTCACTAACAAGAGCACAGCTTGCAAAAATTCTTGTAACGGCCTCCCCCTACAAGGGCGAGGCCTCGGCAAGCCGCACCTCCCCATTCTCGGACGTCTCCTACCAGCACTGGGCAGCCCCCTACATCAAGGTAGCGCAGACCCACGGCATTATGAATGGCTACTCTGACGGCACATTCAGACCGGAACAAGATGTAACTCTTGAAGAAACACTCTCGGCAGTTCTCGGTCTGCTCGGCTACACCCCGACAGGCGCATACCCTTACGCACAACACACAATGGCGCAGGATTTAGACCTACTGGACGGCGTAACGGCAGAGCTTGGAGAGGTAATCTCGAGAGATGATGCCGCCACAATAATGTACAACGCACTAAATGCAAATGCAAACGGCGACACAAGACTATATGCCGAAAAGCTCGGCTACTCGGTATCGGGCGACTCTCTTTCGCTCTCCGACATTGTAAACCAAAATGCAAAGGGTCCTTACACATACACAGGCACACTGCCCATCACCCCAAACACAGTCTTTATCGATGGACAACAGTCGACGGTAAGCGGCCTTAGCATGTACGACATCTACTATTACAGCGACACAGCCTCTGCAATATATGCATACACAGACCGCACAACAGGCACACTCGAGTCGGTCTCCCCCTCCCGTGAAGCTCCGACCTCCGTCGTAATCTCGGGTCAAACAATATCGCTTTCAGGCTACGATGCAAAAACAGCGGCAGGAACAGGTGGACTTGCACTTGGCGCAACGGTAACGGTACTTCACGACAACGAAGGCAAAGCGGCAAACATAATAGCCGCCGAGCAGGTCTACACTTCCAAACTCGGCGTAGTTACAAGAGAAGGCACAGCAACACTTACAGGCGAGGGCGGAGAATACACCTCCGACTACCTAACGGTAGCCTTCACAAACGGCGACACAATGGATATAGAAACAGAGGGCAACATGTCCTACCTCGTCGGCAGAACGGTCGAAGTTAGCTTTGCAGGAGGCACTCCAACAGTTACAACGGCAGTATCCAAGAGCGTTCAAGGATACTTCGACATGGAAAACATGACTATCGGTAGCGATGTCCTAACATCCGGTGTAACAATTTTAGAAGTAGACGAAATGGGCAACATGATAGAGCTAACCCCCACAAGACTCGACGGCGTTTTGATCGACAGCGACAATGTAATGCTTTGCAGTACAAACAGCGCAGGCAAGGTCGATTCGCTAATTCTAAAAGACGTAACGAACGACGGCGACACATACGGCTATGCAACATACGTTAAAGAAACCGACACGGCAAACGGCTCGACCTCGAACTACACGGTTGATCTAAACGGCACAGAAAAGGTCTACACCCTAATAGATGACAAACAAGGCATAAAATCAGGCCCTGTTCACATCTTCACAGACGAGGATGGAGACACAAACCTAGACAACCTCGACTCGATTACCCTATCGGGAGTATACGGCTCATACGCCACCGATGAAGAGGGCGACACCCACCGCATCACAGGCAGCACCAAGGTCTACGACATGACGAGCGGCACACCCGTAATTAGCACCCTCGACAGAATGGCAGAGGGGGATTATACTTTGACTGCATATGTTGACAAGGATTTGTATGAAGGCGGAGCGGTTAGGGTTATTGTTTATAAATAATAGGTAATAGGTAATAGGTAATAAGTAAGAGCTATTGAAAAAAATTGCTTGTGCAATTTTTGGATTGATTGAATTTACGAGGGGCATGAACGAAATGAAATTTTGTTCATGCCCCTCGTGTTGTTGGCGGTGAGAAAATGGGGCGGCCTCTCACCGCCAGCCTCTCACCGCCAGCCTCTCACCGCCAGCCTCTCACCGCCAGCCTCTCACCGCC
>CAYJFK010000044.1:0-20521 GCA_964369475.1 uncultured Oscillospiraceae bacterium
GCTTTAGCTGATTTCTCAGCTTGGAGAAAACACTTTTTCTCCAAGCTGAAAAGAGCGGCTTAGCCGCTCTTTGATAATCTATTCTACACTTTTTATAATGTGCGAAGGTTTTGCCTTTTTTGCCATCTGTCTGTTGATTATCAGAGATGGTATATATCCTGCTGCACCGCCTATAAAAGCGCCTGCAATGCCATGCATTTCTCCACCCATAGGCTCGCCGAAATAATAGCCGACGGCCGCAGTAACGAGGGGGAAAAGATAGAGCAAGGCCGCAAGACCCAAAACATTATTATTATGTCCACTCTCTATTATAACTTTATCACCGACAGACAGTTCATACCCGTTGCTATCAGCAAGCACTTCCATTTCCTTGGCAACACTGCACATCGTACAACTTGCACCGCAATTTTGACCACATGCAGAATTTCTGTGTACATGCACCTGACATGTACTTCCATTACTCTTAACAATAACTCCCGGAATTTGCATATTTCCTCCTTGTATGGGCAAGTGCTCTTAGCCCAAAAGCGACAAATTTAAATCGCAAATATTCTATCAATTAATTATGATTAAATCAAGTGCAATTTATAAACATTTTACTCTTTGGCAAAAAGATTATAAATTAACTCCCGATTTTCAGCGGCCGCCGTAAGTCCACGCAGATAAAGAGTGCTGCCTGCCCCCATATCAAATGGAGATACATCGTCTGCCTTTACCGAGATAACACCATCTGCCTGCTCTGCATGAACCTCTGTAAGTTGCGACGACATCAAGTCCATTGCCCTAATTCCGATGTCGTAAAAAGATTTTGGTGTACCATCTTTTCTGTAACTGCTCATCCAACTGGCAAGTATACGCTCTGCACCCATACTGCGCAGTGGCCAAATCGGAATGTTAAGCCGAGTGCCACCGTCTACAAGGCGATAGCCCTTGTATATAACCGACGACAACATAAGCGGATAGGCGCAAGATGCCCGAACTGCAAGCGATATGGGAGCATCTGTTATACAGTCGTAGTGGGGAGACCTTTCAAACATGCTGTCGTCGTTGCAAAAGAGCACAAGTTTACTTGTGTTAATGTCAACGGCCGGAATGACGAGCGGCATTTTTAAGTCGCTAAAATACTTCACTCCCAGCTTTTGAAAAGCGCCCTCCATTACATCTTCGGCAAACTTGGAATTTCTAAACCCATCTATATCTCTTAGTTTACTTCCGAAGTCGCTCTTGGGCGCAACAAAGAGCTCGCTATAAGGCTTAGCAAGAGGCTTTTTCCCCATAAATGCACGCTCAACATCCATGCAAAATGCAAGCATGTCGCTAGACTTAACGCCGGCGGCATATAAGGAAGCCATAACAGAGCCCATACTGGTGCCGCCTACCATGTCAGCCGACAGGCCTTCTTGCTCCATAAAGTCTATTATTCCTATGTGGGAAAATCCCCTAATGCCACCCCCTGCAAAGGCAAGAGCTGTCTTGCCCCCTCTGTCTTTTAAAGTGGAAATTTCCTCTTTGCACCTCGATTGCACAATGGGCACATCGCCATAGGGCGATATGTCTGCGGCAAATTCCGCATCGGCATGAGTTGTGCCTAATTTATTGTTTAAATTATTCATATTGCCCTCCTGTGTAGGAATTATCTATCAAACAGTATAGACTGTACATTTAAAAAGTAAACAAATTTAAAGGTTAGCGATCTCGATCTCCTTGCTTTTAACGAGCATTACAAATAGTGCGCTTATAGCATACATTCCGCAAACATATGTAAACAAAACCGAATTAGAGCCTGCAAAGTCGGCAATCAGTCCATATAGAAGTGGGCTTGCTATGCTTGCAGAAAAGGAAAAAGCGTAGTAGTAACCGGTGTACTTGCCCGATTCCCCACGTCCTGCCATTTGCACAACGGCAGGGTAGGAGTTTATGTTTATCATGGCAACAGCACAACCTGCCGTTACAAGAAGTACAGGCATAAGCGTTATACTTGCAAATACAGCCTGAGTCATTGTTACCAAAACAATCATTGCAGTGCCGATAAGCATTGTCCTCTTTCGTCCGATCTTTGCGCCGACCTTACCGGCCGGGTAGGCAAATGCGAGATACGATCCCGATAAAAAGAGTAGCATTGTTGCGGCATCACCTGCCGTCATGCCGAACTTGTCCATAGCATAAAGTGTGTAGAAGGTCTCGACACCTGTGTATGCGCTAAACCAAAAGAAAACAGCAATAAGTAAAGGAAGAAGGCTCTTGTTCTTCTTTTTTTCTACCACTCCACCGACCTCTACCTCGCTATCATCGGCCTCAAAGGGAACTTGTGGTTCTCTGTACTTTGCAAGCAATAATGCAAGTATGGCGACCATCAAAAAAGCGGCAAGCCAGAAGGGGTAGCGTGGGTCTATATCGAAAAGCTTGCCTCCTATCAAAAAGGCAATGGCAGAGCCAAGGCCGCCCATAAGGTTTATTATGCCGTTTGCCTCACTGCGAAGTTTTGCAGGGGTTGCATCGGGCATAAGTGCCACTGTTGGGGCACGATATATCGACATGGACAAATTCATCAATATAATGCAAGCCATGAGCGGCACAAGGCTCGCTATAAGCCCATCACCTAAGGCAAAGCTTTCAGCGCCCATTGCCGCCCCCTCGGGGATAAGCACCATGCCGACAGAGGCAAGCGGAACACCTACTAAAATAAAGGGCATACGCCGTCCGACCTTTGTTTTTGTCCTATCGGAGAGCTTGCCAAAATAGGGCTGTAACAAAAGCCCGAATATATTATCAAATGTCATAATAAAGCCGATCGCCGTTGTCGAGAGCGCAAGTCCGCTTAAAAAAACAGGTACAAACGCATTATAAACCGACCAAGCAACGCTTATTGTGCCAAATGCAAGACCCATAATAAGGGTCTTTTTTATGTCTATGCCGCTTTTACTCGTCCACATATATCAGCTCCGCAAGAATGTTGTTCGACACACAAAATCCCCTTGTCGTAAAGCGGAGAAATTCCCCGTCCTTAACCATGAGGCCTGCGCCCATATACCTTTGTAATTTTTCCTTAAAAATCTCCTCGAAATCACGCCTGTAAATCGTGCGAAATACCCTTGTGTCAAGCCCTTTTTCAAGCCGTAGCGACAGCATTATAAAATCCGCCATGGAATGTTTTAAAGGGGCTTCATATTCCTCGTCGATAATATTAATTCCATGATCCCCTTCAAATGCCTTGCAGTAGCTCTCGACATCCTTTATAAAGGAAAACCGCTTGCCGCCGAGATAAGAATGTGCCGACGTGCCAAGCCCTAAATACTCGCTAAGTTTCCAATACTTCAAATTATGACGACTCTCGCACTTTTCCTTTGCAAAATTCGAAATCTCGTACCTGTTAAAGCCCTGTTCTTTGCATGCACTGCAAAGTTCCTCGTACATGTCGACCCATAGATCCTCATCTGCAATGTCCTGCGGAGGGTTATCGCCAAAGGGTGTGCCCTCCTCGATTTTAAGCCCGTAGCAAGATAAATGCGATATGCCCGAGCTAAGCGCCTTATTAAGGCTATCCTTAAAGCTTTCGAGCGTCTGGGAAGGAAGGCCGTATATAAGGTCGAGGGTAAGATTTTTAATCTTTGCCTTTTTTGCATCTTCTATTGTCGACATTATGTCGGCAGAGCTGTGAAGTCGCCCTATTGCGGCAAGCTCTGCATCGTTAAAGCTCTGAGCACCAATAGAAAGACGGTTAACACCGTTTTTTCTAAGGTATCTAAGCAGCCTAAGGTCGGCAGAGGCCGGATTTACCTCTACGGTAAACTCGGCACTCTTAGAGGGGGAAAAGTTTTTTTCTATTGCCGAAAAGAGCACCTTCCAATGCTTTTTGCCCAAAAGCGAAGGAGTGCCGCCGCCAAAATATATACTGTCGACAGAATATCCGCCGCAAACACCGCCATATTCCTTAATATGGGCAGCAAGCGCAGATACATATCTGTCGAGCAGTGTCTTGTCCTCGATCGAATAAAAGTCACAATAGGGGCACTTTCTTTCGCAAAACGGTATGTGGATGTATATACCTAAGCTTTTCTTCTTCATAAAACCTTTCACGCCTTAAGCTTTTGTTTTTTATGGATTATTTTTTGTCCTTGCGAATTTCACTTACACTTATAACATAATCAAGGTTTATAATTTCGGTAGAAACCTTTGTTTCAACTAAAATTGCCTTTTCCGAAACATCCTTTATTGTTGCCCTCGCTGTGTCGTTAATAGTCTTAATGTAGCATTCCTTGCCTATAAAGCCGCTAATATACTTCATCATCTGTTCTTTCTCCGACTCGGTTTTTTTGTTCAGAATACGTCTTGTTACCAGCTTCTTTTTACGGCTGTTTTGCATATAGATAACAAAAAACAAAAGCATTAAGATAATATAGGTTGACCGGTTCACTCTTTGCCCTCCCTCGAGTAGGTGAAAAAGAATTCACTCTTACATATCGCCCGATTTATTATTCTTGCCATTGTCCATAGCCGTACCGACAATAACCCCGATAAACATGCCAACTACCGCCCCGACACCTGCGCCTAAGCTCATGCCTATCGGGTCATAGAACATACCGATAGTCATGCCGACAGAGGTGCCGAGCGGCATACCGATCGCTATACCATAGGTAAGGTGTTTGTTTTTGTCACTCACAAAAAACCTCCGTAAAAACTTAATCGTCTAGCTTTAGCACCGACATAAAAGCCTCTTGAGGCACTTCAACCGAACCAAAGGAGCGCATACGCTTTTTACCTTCTTTTTGCTTTTCGAGTAGCTTTTTCTTTCTCGTTATGTCACCGCCGTAACACTTTGCAAGAACGTCCTTGCGCATTGCTCGCACCGTTTCACGGGCAATGACCTTGCCGCCGATCGCCGCCTGAACGGGCACTTCGAATAGCTGACGTGGGATGGTATCCTTTAATCTCTCGCATATCTTGCGACCTCTGCCATAGGCACGGTCACGGTGAACGATAAAGGAGAGTGCATCGACAATATCGCCGGCAAGCAGAATGTCGAGCTTTACAAGGTCGGATTTTCTATGCCCGAGTAGCTCGTAGTCGAGCGAGGCATAGCCCCTTGTTCTCGATTTAAGGGCATCGAAAAAGTCGTATATAATCTCGTTTAGCGGTAGTTCATAGTGCATATTGACACGTTTGGAGTCGACATACTGCATGTCCTTAAATGTTCCCCTACGCTCTTGGCAGAGCTCCATTATTGCGCCTACATAATCAGAAGGGGCAATAATATCTGCCTTAACAAAGGGTTCTTCCGACATGTCTATCTGGCTTGGGTCGGGATAGTTTGTCGGATTGTCTACCATTAAAACCTCGCCAGAGGTCTTTGTTATGCGGTAGCTAACAGAGGGGGCTGTCGTTATGAGCTCCATGTTGTATTCACGCTCGAGACGCTCTATTATTATCTCCATGTGAAGAAGTCCCAAAAATCCGCATCTAAAGCCAAAGCCGAGCGCAATAGACGTGTCGGGCTCGAAAAGTAGAGCCGCATCGTTTAGGCGAAGCTTTTCAAGGGCTTCTTTAAGCGCCTCATATTCAGATCCATCGGCAGGATATATGCCGCAGAAAACCATAGGTATTGCAGGGCGATAACCGGGGAGCGGTGCATCTGTCTTGCGTGTAGCGCCTGTAATCGTGTCGCCTACACGAGTATCGGCAAGATTTTTTATGCTTGCCGTTAAATAACCAACCTCGCCGGCAGAGAGCTTGTCGCAAGGCTCGAGCCTTGTGGCACGAAGTCCGCCTACCTCTATAACATTAAAACGAGCACCTGTCTGCATCATGAGTATCTCGTCGCCTGCCTTTATAGTGCCGTTAAAGACTCTGAAATATACAATTACACCTTTGTAGGCATCGTAAAACGAGTCGAAAACAAGAGCCTCGAGCGGCGCTTCGGAATCGCCCTTGGGTGATGGTATTTTCTCTACGATTTTTTGCAAAACATCTTCTATATTAAGCCCGAGCTTTGCCGAAATTAAAGGAGCCTCGCTTGCATCGATGCCTATTATATCCTCTATCTCGCCCTTTACTCTCTCAGGCTCTGCGGCTGGGAGGTCTATCTTGTTAATTACAGGGAGCAGCTCAAGGTCGTGCTCCATTGCAAGGTATGTGTTTGCCAGTGTCTGCGCCTCTATTCCCTGAGCCGCATCGACGACCAAAATAGCCCCCTCACATGCCGCAAGGGAGCGGCTTACCTCGTAGTTAAAGTCGACATGCCCAGGTGTGTCGATTAAGTTTAAGACATATGTCTCTCCGTCGGGCGCTCTGTAATCGAGCTTTACAGCCCTTGCCTTAATTGTAATACCACGTTCTTTTTCAAGATCCATATTGTCGAGCAGTTGCGATTCCATTTCTCTGCTCGTTACAGATTCTGTCTTTTCAAGTATCCTGTCTGCAAGGGTCGATTTGCCGTGGTCGATGTGTGCTATAATAGAAAAATTGCGTATGTTTTCTTGTTTCATCCATGTCTCCCGATATAAAAAATTTTTAAATTCCGTGAATACAAAGCATATTGTTTGTCCAAAATATTATTACATTATATCACACAAAAATGCGAGGTACAAGTGCACATGCGAGGAAGTGTTAGAAGCTTTTTTGTCGGACTTACTTTGTCCATGACAGTATTGACAACTGCGGCAGGTCTGTATGCCGTTGCAGAGGACTCTGTTTCGTCTAGAGAAACAGAAGATGGGAATTTATGGATTGGAGCTTTGGGCGGTGGAATTGTACTGCCGACAGCCCTAATCGAATCTATAACAGATACCGCCATTCGGGTAAAAGAAACGGCAGAGCTTGCCGCTCCGCCGATACTTGTTATAGCAAAAGAATATTTGTTCGAAGGCATCAGTCGTCTGACAGAGCTTCCGTAATGCTTGCCTGCGCTCGCCTGATATGCATATCGGCAAGATGCTCCGCTTTGTCGGCGTCGCCCTTTGCAATGGCATCGAGAATTGCCCTGTGCTCCTCCAAAACGAGCGATAGACGGCCGGGGTTTGTTAAGGATTTCATACGAGCCATTTTAACAAAGTTGTGATAGTTTGCCATCATGGCACGCAGAGGACGGTTTTTGCCTGCCTTTGCAATTAGATCGTGAAAGCGTGAATCGAGCTCCAAAACCTTTTCAACATTGCCCTTGCCGACATAAAATTCCGTTAGATTTATAGTTTCTTCAAGCTCTGTTACATCTTCCTCTGTTATGCGCTCTGCCGCAAGTCGAGCGGCGAGCGCTTCTATTGCGTGCTTTATTACATAAATATCTTCTATATCCTGAGAAGATATGCCGACAACAACAAAACCCTTGTTTGGAATGGACTCCACAAGCCCTTGCAGTTCTAGTTGACTTAGTGCCTCTCTTAGCGGCGTACGACTGACACCGAGCCTTTCGGAAAGTGTTTTTTCCGTCAGGTTTGCGCCCGGTTTATATACACCGTTTACTATATCCTGTTCGAGTTGCTTGAATATTCTGCCTCTAAGGTTAACTCTTGTACCTGTATTTACTTCTTCGTATAGACCGTTTGGCATATTGCACCTCCCAATATTAAAACTAAATAAGAATTGTATACATAGTTTTTTCGAAACATGTCTACATTATTTTATTGTATACATTATATAGCTTTTGCTTAGAATAGTCAATTAAAAAATTCACAAAGGGTGTTATTAGTCGGCTAAAACTAGTAAATATTAGCATTTGAGTTGTTTTGGTATATCAAAAAATATCAGTAAACAATATGTATATAGTAAAAAAAGGAGTGGGATTTTGAAAAATATTGAATGGCTGGGAGATAAAAAAGGAGAGGGCATACTGTATAGAATAATAGGAGAGGCCTACATTCCAAAAGGGCTTGTTGTATACGGTGGCCCACCTTACAGCATAAAGCCGAGAAAAAGTCCTGTTATTTCACTGCTTGAAGGGGGAGACAAGCAGGCCGCACTTCTTGTGGCCGAAAGCGGAGGGATTGCCGTTACGGTCGGCATGACGGGGGTAGACTGCGTAACATATTCTTCTTCGATGGGAGATAAATGTGTGATCGCAGTCGAACGAGAATTTGAAACACTTACAGGTAAAATTGTGCCGGTTAAAGAAATCGCCCTACGCTGTGCCACGTGCGGTGTGGCAGAGCTTCTTGCCTGCACAGCGGCACTCGTGCTAGGTTTTGATATATCAGGGTGCGACATCGTGTGATTTTTGCACCTTTTAAGAAACAATAACGGCAAATTTCGAAGTGCAAAAGGCGCTTATAAAAATTTTGAGTTTTGCGAGAAAAACTTTAATAAATAGCTTTTAATTTTGAGTAAAATATGATATAGTTATACCAAGGTACAAAACAAAGTGTGTGAGTTTAGTAACATCATGTTAAATTTTCGTTTTGTGCTTATATTTTTACGATTTAGGGAGGTGAGAAATTGAACGAACTTACAAATTTTTGGGAGGAGTTTGTCACAAGTCTCACCTCTCAGTTTGAAAGCTTTAATATAGCCGATGCTGTTGATATACTTATAGTTGCATTTATCGCCTATAAAGTTATAGATTTTATTAGAGAGTCAAGGGCCGCACAGCTAATTAAGGGCATTTTGTTTATACTTATTGTTGTCTATTTTAGCGGAGTGCTCGGTCTTGCCACTACAAACTTTTTACTTGCTAACACACTGCAAGTCGGTGTGCTCGCCGTAGTCGTGCTATTCCAACCCGAACTTAGAAGGGCTTTAGAGCAGGTAGGAAGAAGTAGAATAGGGCTTGATTTGTTTAGCGACAATCCGCAAGATGAAGAAGCCGTTACTAAAATGATAGAAGAAGTGGCCTCTGCTTGTCATGCGCTGTCGGCCTCTAAAACAGGAGCACTGATAGTTTTCGAGAGATCGACACAAATAGAAGATATTATAGAAACCGGAACAAAGCTCGATGCCGCAGTTTCAAAAGAGCTCGTAGAAGCAATCTTTTACGACGGAAACCCGCTTCACGACGGCGCTGTTGTAATAAGAAACACAAGGGTGGCGGCCGCAATGTGCCTATTGCCGCTTACAGGAAACCGCAACCTAAGCAAAGAGCTCGGCACACGTCATAGAGCGGCGATAGGAATGAGCGAAGCGTCTGATGCTCTTGTTGTTGTCGTTTCCGAGGAAACAGGCAAGATGTCTGTCGTTAAAGATGGGCATATTCGTCGAGAGTATAAGTACGACACATTAAAGGATACTTTAACAGAGACATTTATAATGAAAGATGAAGAAAAAACCTCTATTTTGGGTCGCCTCTTTAAGAAGGGAGGGGCTGCTAAGTGATTAATAAAGCATTCGAGAACAAGAGTTTTCTGCAACTGTTAAGCCTTTTTGTTGCAGTGATGCTTTGGGTATATGTGGGACTGCAAAATCCCGAAACTACCGTAAATTTCAGGGATATACCGGTGCAAATCGTAATGCAAAATGCACAGCTTGAAAATGGGGTATCGGTTATAGGAGCCGGCGGCGAGAGCGTTGACATAACACTGCTCGGCAATAAAAATGTGCTCTCTCAAATATCGGCAGACGATATATACGCAACAATAGAGGTCGACTCCTCGCTAAGCCCAGGCGTGTACAGTCTACCTGTTAATATAACCTTGCCACTCGATGAGGTTACAATTACCTCTAAAAATCCGGCAGGTTACAACATAAGGGTCGACAGAATGGTAACGGCAAGTATACCTGTAAGAGCTGATGTAGACTATAATTTCAGCGAGGATATATATGTTGTCGACCTTCCTACTATAAACCCCGAAACAATAGAGGTTAGAGGCCCGCAAACAGAGATTTCTGTTTTAAAAGAAGCTGTCGTTAAAGTGGATATAGACGAGAGCAATATGGCGGCAGATGCAATAAGCCTTCCTGTAACAATCTACGACACATCGGACAATATTGCCGACATAGAATTTTTGGAATCGGCAGGAAGAACTGCATCTTTTACGCCAAATATACTCGAACGCAAGATTTTACCTGTCGACGTAGAAATACTAAACCTGCCCGAAGGATGGCTTTCGGAGCAATTCGAATACTCGGTTGTACCGCAAACTGTTGAAATAACTGTACCTGTATCGAGCGCTGCTTCCATGCAAGAATATGATGCAGGTGTGATAGATCTTGCCGATTATGAAACAGGCGGTACGGTTGTCTTTGACATCGAGCCTGAATTTATCGGAGAGAGCGGTGTCGATAGCATAGAAGTGCTACTGCGCTTTGGCGAGCTTGTAACGGCAAGTGCACCTCTTAGCGAAATAGAGGTAGACGATGATGGCGGACTTAGCTACTCTGTGCTCTCCTCTTTGCCCTTGGAGGTCTCTGTAAGAGGGACACCCGAGGCAATGGAGACCTTCGACGGTAGTACAATGGTCGGCGTGTTAGACCTAACGGGCATAGCCTCAGGTCAAACGGTAGACCTGCCGCTACGTGTCATAACGGGTAGTGCAAATGTTGGTGTGCTCGGAGATCATTATGTCACTGTCGTAACAGGCAACTCATCGAATGGTTCAACAGACGATGCAGCTGACGATCAGACCGGTGTAGATGCAGATTCGCAAGCAGTGACAGATTCGGCACCGTAGGGTTCGAGCCACCATAGACAGGTATAACTAAACTAAAACTATAACCGCCTCCCTCTACGGGGGCGGCGGCAACTCGCTCCAATGGGAGCGAGTGGATTTTGCTACAATGTACTACAAAAACAAGTGGCAGTATGCTGTCGCAAAATCCGTAGGGGGATATCTTCCGAAGATCTGTTTCGGTTGATATCCCCCTACATTGCCGCATCGTACAAATAAAGCTCATATATAAGGAGAATTATGCAAAATAACTCAGTTGTTGTAAGCCAAATATCACTAACCCCCGAAACGCCCGAGCAGGTCGCAATAGAGCTTGCTTTAAGAAAGGTAAAGCTCGATCCTTCAAGGGCGAGCGGAGTTATCTGCCGCCGTTCTATCGATGCGAGAAAAGCAGGGCGAATTAAAAAGGTCTATTCCGTTTTAATAACCCCAAAAGAGGGCGGCGAGGGAGCTTTGCATAAAGTGCTCTCTCGGGTCGTCGATCAAAAAAACATTCGACTCTACACACCACCGATACCCGAGGAGATAATAAGAGGGGATAAAATGCTAAACTGCCCTCCTGTTGTCGTCGGCTTTGGCCCGTCGGGCATGTTTGCGGCACTTGTACTTGCTCGGGCAGGGCTTCGCCCCATTGTCTTTGAAAGGGGCTCTGCCATAGAAAAAAGAGCAAAGGCGGTCGAACACTTTTGGCAGACAGGCGAGCTCGACGAGGGAACAAATGTCCAGTTTGGCGAGGGCGGCGCAGGCACATTTTCCGATGGTAAGCTCGTGACGAGAATTGGAGATTCACGTTGTAACGATGTGCTCGAAACATTTGTAAGAAACGGAGCACCAAAGGATATACTTACAGACGCTAAGCCCCATGTCGGCACAGACAAGCTTCGTGTTATTGTGGCCTCGATAAGAGAGGAAATAATTAAACTTGGCGGCACGGTGCATTTCGACACACCTGTAATCGGCATTGTCTATGACAACAAGTTAAAAGGCATTGTTACAAAAAACGGCACGACCCCATGCGAAGTTGCCGTTGTGGCTATTGGCCACAGTGCAAGAGATACGGCTCTTAGCCTATTAGATAGCGGAATATCCCTCGAGAAAAAGCCCTTTTCGGTAGGCTTTAGAATAGAGCACACTCAACGAGAGATAGACGAGATTTTCTACGGCTCTATGGCCGGACATAAACACTTGCCGCCTGCCGAATATCAGCTATCGCACAGAGTTGGAGAGCGTGCTTGCTACACATTTTGTATGTGCCCAGGTGGTGTTGTCGTGCCGTCATCGTCCGAGTCGATGGGTGTCGTGACAAATGGCATGAGTTACAGCGGCAGGGCAGGAGTTGCCTCCAATGCAGCAGTCGTTGCCTCTGTTTTGCCGAGTGATATTATAGGCGGTGTTCGAGAGTCGATAGAATTTCAACGTAAGCTTGAAATGGCGGCATACGGAGATGGATACAGCGCCCCATGCGGCAGTGCGGCAAACTTTAGTGGCATAAATGGCGGCAAGGTTAGCGTTACCCCTACATATGCAAGAGGGGTAAGGGAGATGGCCTTAGACGGTCTGCTTCCGCCCTTTGCAGAGGACATGCTAAAGGCAGGGCTTGCTCGCTTTGAAGGACTGAGAAATGGCTTTACCTCTAAAGGGCTGCTTACCGGAGTTGAAACAAGAACAAGTGCACCGTGGCGTATGCCAAGGGTTGATATGATAGCAGAGGGCATGGAGGGCATATACCCCTCGGGCGAGGGCGCAGGCTATGCAGGTGGCATTATGTCTGCCGCAGTCGACGGCATGAGGAGTGCCGAGGCGATATTGGAGAAGTATAAAGGCGTGGCCGAGTAGCTTGGATCTTGTTGTTTTGTTAAAACTATATAATATGGTAGATGCATATCTTAAAAATCTAACAAAAGCTGACACTTGATAATAAGGACATTTTGCTGTATACTTATTTTATCTTTGCACAAGCTGATGTTTTGCAGCTCGCAAAGTCACGTCGATATGTCGACAAATAAAGAAAAATGATCTTGACAAAAAATACCTGAAATAGTTTTACATTTGCATGATTAAAAAGGCTTGTTTTATGCAACACTATTATCACAGTACATTAAAACGGAGTGATAAATGTGAACATAAGGAGAGGCGACATATACTATGCAGACCTAAGCCCTGTTGTTGGGTCTGAACAAGGCGGGGTGCGCCCCGTTCTTATCGTGCAAAATGATGTGGGAAACAAGTACAGCCCAACGGTAATAGCGGCGGCAATAACAAGCCAGATAGAAAAATCAAGGCTACCAACCCACATTGCAATCGGAACGGGCTCCAATTGCGGCCTTCAAAAGGATTCGGTCGTGCTACTTGAACAGGTGCGCACGATAGACAAAAAAAGATTAAAGGAAAAAATGGGTCATCTCGACAATAGGCTGATGGGAAGGATAAACGAGGCACTATCGGTCAGCTTCGGGCTTGACGAAGTTTAGGAGGAGACATGAAAAAGAAAATTTCCATGATTATCGCAGGCGTTATAGCTATCTCGGCGGCATACATAGCCCTTGCCGCAGGTGGTGCGGAAGATCCGCTAATAACGCTTAGCTACTTAGAAAGCGTGCTTTTGCCGGCTCTAAAGGCAGATCAGCAAGCACAAGTAGAAGTACTTCATGCAGAGGCGGTAGAAAAGCTTCGTCTTGAGTTTGGCGATGGCACAGTGTCGCCTGAAGATCAGACAGACGGCACAGAAGGCGAGACGACCCCTCCCGACGGCATGGGAACTGGCGAGACTGCTCCTGTCGCAAGCGAATATATAGCTATTGAACTATTCGAAGGCGAGACAATAAGGGGCTCGGGCGGCGCAATAGAGGTTTTACTTAGAACGGGCGAGTTCATCGGAGTCGACCCTGTCGGCGACAAGATTGTAAATATGACACAGGGTATAGAAATGCTCGACGGCGAACTGCTGTTCTTGCAAAATCTATACATGGTACCGAGGGCAGACGGTAGAGGGATGAGATGCGCAACTCCCTCGGGTTGGCTACTTGTAAGAGGTTCGTACGAGATAGTGGCGGCAGACGGTACTGTTAGGCAGTAGGCGATATTTAGCTGCAAAGTAACTGCAAGGCGTGATGGAGTTATTAATAAAAAGCAGAGTGCTCGAGCACTCTGCTTTTTTTGTGGTGTTGTTTTTATAAAAGGTAATTTAGCTGTATGTATAATTTCTCCATCCCCCAAGGGCTTATGTTAAAGTAGCCTTATTTAAGGCGCTCTTTCAGTGCATTTAACTCGTCCTTTAGCTCAGTGGGAAGTTTATCGAATGTCTTGTAAAACTCCTCAATACTACTTGCTTCCTTTCTCCATTCATCAAGGTCTAAATGGAAAAGTGCTTCTACTGTCTTGTCGTCAAGCTCTAAGCCCTCAAAATCAAGACTTGACGGAAGGTGGCCTATCGGGGACGAAGTAGCATTATCACCCTCATCGCATCTGTCTAAAATCCAACGTAAAACACGTAGGTTTTCGCCAAAACCGGGCCAGATAAAGTCGCCGTCCTCGCCCTGTCTAAACCAATTTACATGAAAGATCTTAGGAGGATTAGATGCCTTTTTACCCATTTCGAGCCAGTGGGAAAAATAGTCGCCCATGTTGTAACCGCAAAATGGGCGCATCGCCATGGGGTCACGACGAACTATGCCAACATCGCCAGTTGCGGCGGCCGTCGTTTCGCTCGCCATGGAACTGCCTATAAATACGCCGTGTTGCCAGTTCATGCTCTGATATACAAGTGGTGCGACCTTGGCACGTCTGCCGCCAAAAATAATTGCCGATATCGGCACACCTGCCTTGTTGTCGAACTCCTTTGAAATTGCAGGGCAGTTTTTGGCAGGAGCTGTAAAGCGGCTGTTGGGGTGAGCCCCCTTTGTCCCTGCCGTCTTACCGTTCCACGGATTACCAAGCCAATCCTCACCATTTTCGGGCGGGTTTTTGTCCATGCCCTCCCACCAAACGGTGTTGTTATCAAGATTGCGCACAACATTTGTAAAAATTGTATTTTTCGATGCCGACATAAGTGCATTGTAGTTGGATTTCTTGCTAGTGCCCGGAGCTACACCGAAAAAGCCGTATTCAGGGTTTGTTGCGTACATTCTGCCGTCCTCGGCTATCCTAATCCACGCTATATCGTCGCCGACACACCAAACCTTCCAACCGTCCTTCTCGTAGCCCTCGGGTGGTATTAGCATGGCAAGGTTTGTCTTTCCGCAAGCAGAGGGAAAGGCACCTGCCACATACTTGATCTCGCCTTTGGGGTTTTGTATGCCTACAATAAGCATATGCTCGGCAAGCCAACCCTCTCTTTTGCCAATTGTCGAGGCAATGCGAAGTGCAAAGCATTTTTTGCCAAGTAGCGCATTACCGCCATAGCCGGAGTTAACAGACCAAATCTCCTCTCTTTCGGGGAAGTGAAGAATATACCTGTCCTCCTTGGAGAGCGTCGCCTTTGCGTGCAGGCACTTTATAAAACTTCCGCTACGCTCGAGTTCTTCGTATACATCGGGGCGAACTCTCGTCATTATCATCATGGAAAGGGCAACATAAATCGAGTCGGTAACCTCAACGCCGATTTTGGAAAAGGGCGAGCCGACAAGACCCATCGAATGGGGGATAACATACATCGTGCGCCCCTTCATTGCACCTTTAAAAAGAGGAAGCACCTTCTCCTGTGCCTCTTTTGGGCTCATATAATTGTTGGAAGGGCCTGCATCTTCTTCTTTTTCACAGCAGATAAATGTGCGCCCCTCGACCCTTGCGACATCTTCTTTATCGGAACGGTGATAGTAACACCCCGGTAAAAGTTCCTCGTTAAGCTTAATGAGCTCGCCCGTAGAACAAGCCTCGGCACGCAGTGCCTCTTTTTGCTCCTTACTTCCGTTAACCCAAACGACATTGTCGGGGTTCATTAGTTCTTTACACTCTTCAATCCAATCAAGTACCGCCCTGTTTGTAATGTTCACAGCAAAATCCTCCTTGGCTTATAGCCATAATAATGCACATTTTTATTTAATATAATGCAAAAGGTATTTCGATAAGGTACTGCAATGTGGTGTCGCATAGGTGCGTGTGATGGGGATTTCGATAGATGTTGCAACGGGGACTGCTAAAAATGGTTTTTGCTACTGTATATATCGGATAATACCACCCAGTCGGCAAGCGTTAAACGCTCGGCACGAAGGGAGGCAAAATCGCCACATAGGGAAGGGTCGTATCCTGACGCTTTGAGTGCGTTGGATAGTGTTTTTCGCCGCATCGCAAAGCCTGCCTTTATAAGAGAAAACATTAGTTTCTCGTCCAAAACATCGAATTGCGGCTTGCGTGGAGTTATCTTTATAACGGCCGAGTCTACCTTAGGTGCAGGCCAAAAGGAGGCGGCAGGCACATCAAAGAGATACTCTGTATCTGCCCTCCAAGCAACGGCAAGCGTTATTGCGCCCGACTTAGAGCCGCCCGGAACTTCGCAAAGCCGCTCCGCAACTTCTTTTTGCACCATTACAGTTATCTGCTTAACAGGGGTTTCGAGCAGTTTCATTATAATAGGTGTCGTTATGTAATAGGGCAAATTTGCCGCAACTGCTATATCTGCCGTGTCAAAGCGTGTCGCAAGCAGCTCCTCTGTATCTATCTTCATAAAGTCGCCTTCGACTATTTCTACATTTGGGTAGGGCACTGTCTCCTTTAAAACGGGGAGAAGCGTTCTGTCGAGCTCGACCGCCACGACATTTTTTGCCCTCTTTGCAAGCTCTACTGTAAGACAGCCAAGACCGGGGCCTATTTCAAGAGCCGAGTAGCCCTGAGGTATTGTAAGCGCTATATTTTCGGGGACGGCCTCGTCTATAAGAAAGTTCTGCCCAAGCCCCTTTTTTGCCGAAATGCCGTGTTTTTTTCTTATTTTTGCTATTACGTCCATGTCGCAAAGATTCATTTTACACCTCGCATAACGTCGAGCAGATAAAGCCTTAGTTTATCAAGCGCTCTTGAAGTTGTAAGCCGCCTTAGCGTCTCCCTGTCGGCATATCTGCGTTTTGGTAGCTCAAAGACCCTTGTACCGATAGGGCCTGATACGGCACAAAAAACAGTGCCGACCTCCCCTTCGGGCAGATCATTAGGCCCCATAATACCTGTGACAGATAGAGAAATATCCGAGCCCGATAGCCTTAGCACCCCTTCTGCCATCTCGATTGCAGTGGCGGCAGAGTATGCAGAGTGCCTGCCAAGGGTATCGTGCGAAACCCCGACAACTCCTTCTTTTATGCCGTTTGAATAGGAGACAATGCCACATTCAAAGACACCAGATGAACCCGAAACCGATGTAATGCGAGAGGCTATCATGCCGCCTGTGCAACTCTCGCAGAGCGAGACCTTAAGATTCGCCTCGCTCAGCATAGAGACAATGACACCCTCTAAATTTTCAACATCTACACCGTAAAGCATGTCGCCGAGTTCTGCTCTTATTTTCTCAACGACAGGCACTGTCATATCATATGCTATCTCTTTTGTCTCGGCCCTTGCCGTAACACGGAGCATACACTCGCCCGAGCTTGCATATGGTGCTACTGTCGGATTTATACTCTCTTTTAGAAGATCGTATAGCCTTTCTTCAAGCGCGCTCTCCCCAATGCCGACTATACGGCAGTAACGAGAGACAAGAACGGCATCTTGCATCTTGGCAAGAAGGGGAGTTACATAGCTGTTCCAAATGTTTTTCATTTCACTCGGCACACCGGGCAGCATTATAACGCTCTTGCCCTCTTTTTCTATCATGCAAGAAGGGGCTGTACCCCAGTCGTTTTGAATTATTGTAGCGCCCTTTGGAAAGTATGCCTGACGCTCGTTGTTTTTGGGGAAGGCACCACCCGAAAAGCGAGATTTTATTCCCTCTAATATACCCTCATGAAACTCCATTTCAAGCCCCATAACGGCGGCGGCTGTCTCCTTTGTCATATCGTCGTATGTTGGGCCGAGACCGCCCGTCATAACAATTATATCGCTCCTTGAAAGTGCCGATTTAAGGGCATCTTCCAGCCGTGAGCTGTTGTCGCCAACAACAGTGTGACGATATACATTAATGCCGAGCTCCGAAAGCTTTTCGCTTAAAAATGTTGCATTGGTATTTGTCACATTGCCAAGTAGAAGCTCTGTGCCAACACATAAAATTTCAGCCGTCACTGTGCTCCCTCCGTCTTGCTAAAGGGAGTGCCCATATCGTCGACCCCCTTGCCAAAGCGGACAAAAGAGAGCTCTGTGCCCCGGGCGGCCTCCATAACAAGTGCCTCTACATCAAAGCCTTGTTCTTGTTCTTCTATTTCGGCTATTGTTGGGTTTGTTTTGGGATGCTTTGGAGAAAATAGAGCGCAACAGTCCTCGTATGGCTCTATCGACTTTTCAAATGTGCCAATCTTACGTGCAAGCTTTACAATGTCCTCCTTGTCACTGCCTATAAGCGGACGAAGAACCGGAATACCTGCAACCCCATCTGTCGCTGCAAGTCCGCCCAAAGTTTGGCTTGCGACCTGTCCCAAGCTCTCGCCTGTGATAAGTGCGCCCGAATCTGTTTTGCGAGCGATATATTCCGATATGCGCACCATCATGCGGCGCATAATAACTGTAAAATACTCGGGACGGCATGTGTCTCGAATTGTCTCTTGCACCTTTGTAAAGGGTACAATATAAAGGTCAAGATCGCCTGTATAGCGCCCCATAAGAGCCGCAAGCTCGACAACCTTTTGGCGAGCCATGGCGCTTGTATAAGGTGGGCTTTGAAAGTGCACACCGTCGACACGAAGCCCTCGCCTTGCCATAAGCCAGCCCGACACGGGCGAATCTATGCCACCCGACAGCATAAGTGTGCCCTTACCGCTCGTAGAGACAGGCAGACCGCCTGCCGCCTCGACAGAGCCTGCATGAATAAATGCGGCAAAATCTCGAATTTCGCATACAACAGTGACATCGGGGTTCTTAACATCTACCGTAAGATGCGGAAATTTCTCGAGCAAAAAGCCTCCAAGAGTTGCCGACAGTTCGGGCGACTTCATGTGAAAGGTCTTATCGGCTCTTTTGGACTCGACCTTAAATGTCCTCGCTCCCTTGAGCGCTCCCTCTAAATACAAAACTGCCTTTGCCTTTATATCGTCGAAATTTTTCTCGCAGAGCACAGCCCTTGCCGCCTTTGCAAAGCCGAAAACACGAAGCGACTGCTCCCAAGCACCTTCAATGGGTGACTCGAAAAAGCCCTCCTCGTCTTGACCGCCTTTTGGTGTTACATATACCGTAGACTGCATAGAGCGCACATCAAAGCTGCCAACTCTGCTAAGCCTGTGACGTAAATTTTGCATTAAGACACGCTCGAACTTTGATTTGTTAAGCCCCTTTAAGGCAATTTCGCCGTATTTTAATAGGATTATTTCCTGCATATTGACCCTCTTTTTTATCTATTATTTATTGTTTATTATATCATAAACCGCATCGCAGAGCGCATCGGCATCTGCCTTTGTGCTGTCAAAACCAAAGGAGCATCTAATTGCACTGTCGAGAAGATCTTCCCCAAGCCCCATTGCAATGAGCACATGACTGTGGCGGCGCTTTTTTACCCCACAAGCAGAGCCTGTCGACAGGCAAATACCGAGCGTTGATAGCCTGTTCATGGTAGGTTGCGCCTTGTGTCCCACAAGGGAAAAGCTAATTATATGCGGCGCTGTAACCTTTGGCTCGTTTATAACAGCGCCTATCTCCAAAAGCCTGCCAAGGGTGTACTCTCTAAGCTCTCTCATGGAAGCTCTCTTTTGCTTGCCGTTGTCTGCGGCAGCTTCAACAGCCGCCGCAAAAGCGAGAATGCCCGGCATGTTTTCTGTGCCTGAGCGTATGCCGCCCTCTTGTCCACCGCCGAAAACCGTTGGGGTAAGCGTTATGCCCTCTTTTATGTAAAGTGCGCCGACTCCCTTTGTGCCGCCTATCTTGTGTGCCGACAGCGTAAGAGCATCGCAGTGAAGCGCCTTTACCGAGAATGGTATCTTCATATATGCTTGCACCCCGTCTATATGAAAGAGCGCATTTGTATTTGCCTTTATATGAGCGCCTATTTTATCGAGCGGAAAAATAGCGCCTGTCTCGTTGTTTACCAGCATCATGGTTACAAGTGCTGTATCCTTGTCTATTACCTTAAAGGCCTCCTCTATATCGGGAGCACCGCCGACAGTAGGCAGATAGACAGCCTCGAACCCTCTGTTTTCAAGCTCTCTCACGGCATTTAAAACGGCAGGGTGCTCTGCATCTGTCGTTACAATCTTGCGCCCTCGCCGCCTGTCGGCAAGACCGAAGATCGCCATGTTATCGCCCTCTGTGCCGCCCGAGGTAAAAATAACATTTTTACCCTCGCACCCAAGCGTCTTTGCAATTGTCTCCCTCGCCGCCTTTAGCTGTAAGCTTGCCCTCATGCCCATATCGTGAAGTGAGGAGGGGTTGCCGTATTCATTTGTCATGGCATTTACTGCGGCATCGACCGCCTCTTTGCAAACAGGCGTAGTCGCCGCATTGTCAAGGTAGTGCATGGTCTCCCTCCTTTGAAAAATTCTTTGTTATCGGAATATCAAAAATACGTAAAGATTATAACATATTATAGCTTAATACACAACCCAAAGTATCTGTTATAAGTAAATTTTATAATGTAGTTATAGTATTAGGGTTAAAGTAAGAAGTGTGGTGGATAAGTAAGAAGTAATAGTGAATAAGTAAGAAGTGTGGTGAATAAGTAAGAAGTGTGGTGAAAAATTGCTTAGGCAATTTTGGATTTATAAAGTATGGGGGGCAAACATTTGTTTGCCCCCGCAGACTGGAGAAAAACCTAAAATCAAGCCCCTTCGGAAGGAGGGGGAGCGGCGAGGGGGCACCATCAGGGTGCCCCC
>CAYJFK010000045.1:0-20271 GCA_964369475.1 uncultured Oscillospiraceae bacterium
TCCTTCGCCGTTAAATTCCCGCCCCGAGGGCGTTAAAATCAGCTTTAGCTGATTTTTTCTGCTTGGACAAAACACTTTTTCTCCAAGCAGAGGGCAGTGACCATGCGGTCACTGCCCTTTTTACACTAATTCAATTTCTCAAAAAGTCTTGCTATAACCATTGCCGCCTCGCCTCTTGTCATAAGGCCGCTTGGGTCGAGCATATAGTCTGTTCGCTCGGGAATTAGATTTTCTCTTGCCGATAGATTAATTCCATCTTCCGCCCATGCAGGGATGCTGTTGTCGTCTGCAAAGTCGTAGTAGAGACCCTCTGCCGCCATATATCCTTCAAGCTCTGTTAGATAACGAGCGAGAATTACATATATCTCCGACCTTGTAATTGTGCCGTCGCCTCTGAAAGTGCCGTCTTCGTAACCTTCGATAAGTCCGAGTGTCTTGACAGAGCCTGCTACTTCGTAGTACCAGTTTGCCTCGGTCACATCGGAGAATGATCCCTGTGCCGCCACAGAGTCAAGCCCTGCCACTCTAAGCATAAGGGCGGCTATCTCGGCACGGCTTATGGGGGCATATGGGTCGAATGTCGTCGAGGTCTTGCCGTTTATAATGCCCTTGGAGCTTAGCATGTCTATCGCGTCACGCATTTCGGACTGTGTGCCTGCAAGGTCGGCAAAAGCTATGCCGTTGGCCGATACCATATAATCTGCACTGCCGCTTGTAGGTGCGCTGATATAGCCCGAGGCCATATTCATATTGCCGCCGATCGGGTTTTGATCACGGAAAATAGCATCGTCTTTGTCTGTATCTGTGCCGTCAAACATAATAATGTAGGAAATATCATCGGACGTGGTGACCGACATGCCATCTTCCGTAGCTGTTAGTGTTATAACTGCCGATGGATTTGCCTTTGCGGTAGCCATATCGAGCATAATACTACCCATGTCTGTCTTTAACTCTAAGTGAGTTGCAACGCCGAGCTCGGAAAGGGTCTCGAGCGAGAACTCTGCCTCTTGTCTGTGTGGCATTTCAACACGTAGAATTTGCTTTAACTCCCTGTTCATGGGAATGTCGTTTGCCTCAAACTCCTCTTGAATAACGACGAGGTCTTCCTCAAGGCTGTCTGTGCGATAACTCGATGCTGTGTAGAGTAGCTCGGCATCCTTTGCCATTGCTTCCTCCAAGAAGTCGTATAGCGCTTCGAGATAGTCGCCGTTACCCTTCATATCTTCGGGGAAACTCTCGATTGCCTCAACTGCAATTCCACGAATGCCGCCCGATACACTTTCAAGGTCTTCATATGGGAGGAAGGAGAAGTCAGAATCCTTTTCGATATAGCTAACAGAGGGATCTGCACGCTCGCCCGAGATGCTCATAAGAATGACACCTCTACCCTCGGCCGTTACAAATGTGCCGTTCGATATACCGCCAGCCTCGTAAGGAACCTTTGTGATTAGCGTGAAATCCTCGCCATCGAGGTAATATGTGGCATAGGGCACGGTAATTGTATAAACACCCTCGCTTGCCGCATGTGCTGTAATGCTGTCAAACTCGACAGGGACATGTATCTCACCTTCAGCGCCTATAACACCAAAGCTGTTTTCAAGTCTTGCGATAAATACAGGTGTATCTGTCTTGGCACCTTCAGGGAGGTATTCGCTTATGTGCACTATGTCGTCATACATTATTTCAACAGTATTTTTGCCCTCGCTGTTGATAATGCCGTACATATTATCCTTTTTAACTATAAAGTATTCTCCATAGAAAACAGGATCGATGTCGGGCATACCGTCTGCCGTAACAAAGCGACCGTCAGCATCAAGAAGGCCGGATGCGTGCGACATAACAGGGCCTTCGTACATCATGGAGACACTGCCCGTCGTAGCGACAGAGACCTTGCCGTTAAAATCGCCAACCGTGGTGTAGCGCATGTCGCCTACATCACCTTCGGCAGAGACAAGCGTAGCTTCGCTAAAGTCCTCGCTGTAAAGAACGGCCATTCCGTTGCTAAATGCGTACATCGTGCCGTAAACTTTATCAAGATCCTCCACAAGCTCACCGTCATCCCCTACAATGACGGCCTCAAGTGCGCTATTTGTCGCATAAGCAAGCCCTTCGGAGAATTCGCTTATATATGTGTATCTGCGGCCTACATGATTGCCTTCGCCTGTAATAAAACCATACAAAGCGGAGCGTCCCACCTCTTCAGTGCGGTACATGGCAATGCCATTTTCATTAAATAGCTCACCGTTTTCGCCAAGCGGAACAATTTCGCCAAAGGAAGTCGGAGCAAAAATTGTATTGCCCTCGAAATCCTCTAAGCCGTATGTGCCGTTTTTAAATGTCACTACATAGCCATCTGAATATGCTGTAACACTCTCAATTCCGCTACTCTTGGCAGCGGCATCTCTGTCAAAGCTGTAAATCAAATTGCCATCGAAATAAAAGTCGTCCGACTCTTCGCCTTCCACTATATAATAGGGGGGCACCATTTCGAGGTAGCTTGAAGAAGGCGCTACTACCACTTTACCATCTCTCGACACAACACCGGTGCCGTTACCGTCCATAACAAGGTACTCGCCTGTCGGTGTTACGGTAAGCGAGAAATACATGCCATCTAGCACACGATTTCCCTGCATGTCGATAAAGCCCCAAAGACCGTCTTGATAAACTGGGGCAACACCGTCGTTAAATGGTAGGGCATCGGAATAGACAAAATCTATTGCTACCATACCGTCATTATCGAGGTAGCCAAATTTTCCATCCTTGCTTGCGAGGAGCAGACCGCTCTCGAAATTCGGAGCACCGGTCGCCTCGTCTGTGTCGATAATATCGTAGATATCACCCGTGATGGGGTAAGCATCGGTCACATCATCGGGTGACAGAGCAAATGCGCCAAATGGCAACATAGATGCGCAGAGCACCCCCGCTATAATTCTCTTAAACTGCATGTTCATATGTACATCCTTTCCCTTTTGCATATAGGATTTTCTAATACTTCCTGTACGAAGTTACAAATGCGCCGTAAAAGTACGAATCAAATAAAATTCGCAAAACTAAATGTGCTTTTTAATCTATGGCCGCACCTTTACGCATACATTATATAAAGTATTATATTATAACAAATTAAACTTGTCAAAACATAAATTGCAACTTTTAGCGTAATTTTTAAAAAAATACGAATTTTGAGGTAAAATTAACCTTTCAACATAATAGTTAAATTATCAAACTAATTATTAGGCCACTTTAATAATCTTTTTCTTGCGATATTTACAAAAAATTTTAAAAAAACAGTTGAAATTTCACAAAAAATAAGATACTATAATGGCATAATGAGAAGTAAAATAACAGTATAATGCATATTATGCACTCATTTTTAACTCTGCGGGGCTTTTTTGGTTATATTTTGCCGATATTAGTTATTTTTTTGCATTTCAAATAATTTGTTGTTGCAAAATTAAAACTTATGTAGTAAAATATATTGTAATTGTCCCGTGCGCTTAATTACTTAAAACGGAAGGTGTTGCTCATGAATCAGAAAAAAGCAGATCCAGTTGGTGAGTTTTTTGCAAAAAACCCTCAAATGAAGTTTTTGTTACCACTCATCTTGGTGCTTGTAGTTGTACTTGTCGTGCTCTATATGCCATCGGGGGAGGACGACGTCCCTGCGGTAACAGACCCGAGTACTCTCGACGGAGCTCCAACTGCAGGAACAGGGGAGACGGTCGATGTGCTCCCGCAACTAAATCGAGGCGATAGCGGAGATACAAGCATTCTAAACGATCCGTTCGGCTCGGAAGTGGGCGGCTATGTCGCTCTTACAGGCATTGTGGAAACCTCAAGCGGAGTTTACAAAGCAATTGTTTCGTCGGAGGAATCATCCTTTATAGTCGAGGAAGACGGCTATTTGGGAGAGACCGGTTGGAAGGTTGAAAGCATTGATGATACGAGCGTTACATTTACGGTCGAAGGTGACAGCAAAACGCTGACACTTAACGACGTGGATGAGAGCGGCTCTTAAATTTGTGGGAGGAAGAAAATATGAGATTTAATTTTTTTGGAGACGGAACAATGCGCAAGGTTGTCTCCACAATACTTGCTGCAAGCATGCTTACAACGGTTGCTTTTGCAGGAGAGATGCACATAGTTACAGAAGGTGAGAGCCTATACAGTGTTTCGGAGAAATACGGCGTTGAAATCGACGCTCTTGCTGCGGCAAACGACATGGACAGCAAGGAAATGCTTCAACTTGGACAAGAGCTTGTTATACCCGAAGCAGGCGTAGAAGCAGTAGCGGATGAGGTAGAAGAAGGCGAAGAGGATGTCCTCGTTGCGGAACTTAGCGTGCCTATGTACGAGACTGCAGCGGAAGAATCGACCATTGCAAACGACGACGGCCTTCTTTCGATGTCATTTAGAGATGCTGATATTAGAGATATATTCTCGATAATAGCACTTGAAATGGGTAAAACAATAATTTATATGGGAGATTCCGTTAATGTTACATTCACCCTAAGCGATGTAACACCGACAGAGGCTCTCGATCTTGCGTCTTCTCTTGCAGGTGTATCCTACCTAATAGAGGGTGACACACTTATCGTAGGTTACAGCGGCACACTTTCGTCGAGTTTCTACGACAAGATGTACATAACAAAGTTCTCGCTTCGCTACATAACAGCAGACATGCTACAAAGTCAGCTTGGCACAATGGGACTTGATGTTAAGATCATGAATGCCGATGCTAACAAAAAGGCAATCTGGGTTCAGGGCTTCCCCAAGGAGCTTGCAAAGATTTCGCAGGTCATTAACGTTCTCGACAGAAACGAAAACCTAATGCTCGGCGCATCGGCTGTAAGCGACAATTTCCAAATGATTACAACGACAAACATAACGGCAAGTGAGTTTAGCGCTCTACTCGGTCAGCTAAGCCTACCTACCGGTATTTTGGTAAGCACAAACCCATATTCGCTATACATGTACGCAAGCTATGAAGATTTCGACAGCATTAACAAGATTAAAGCAATTGTCGATGTCGAAGGCAACTACTCGACAGAGTCGGGCACATCTGCTTTCGAACTTTATCAGCTAACAAATATCTCGGCTTCGAGCGCAAATACAATTCTAAGCCAGATAGATTCGCTTCAAATAGTAACGAGCGATGTAGAGCCCATGACGCTTTGGATGAGAGGCCCTGCAACGGCCATTACTCAAGCATATTCCGTGCTTGAGGAGCTCGACACGACCATTAACAACAAGGTAAACACGATTAATGTTTACTCGCTAAGAAACATAACGGCCTCCGAAATGGAAGCAAAGCTTGGCGCAATGGGCATATCCGATGTGCTTATATACACATTCACAATGCCTCAGTTTAGCCGTAGCATTATGATAGGTACATCTCCTGATAATGCCAACAACATCAGCAAGATTATTACAAAGCTTGATGCTTCTTCGGCAAGCATAACTCTACCTGTCGACTCGGCAGAGGGCAACGGCGCAACAGCAAACTTAGGCGCACGTCGCACACTAATTGCTGAGATGAGCGGAATACCCGTTTCGAGCTTTAAGATTTCGGGCAATGTTTCTAAGGACAGAGAGACTACAAGATACGTTCTTTACCTAACAGCAAGCCCTGAAGAAATTCAAAGGGTTAGAGACATTGTAGCCGAGATAGACGGGGTATAATAGTGTTAAAGCCTTTTAGGCGGAAACGGAGATAACAAAATGGCATATCCGTATACACTTGATCAATTATTAAAGATAACAGCGGAAAAAAAGGGCTCTGATCTTCATTTGGCGGTAGCTATCCCCCCTTCGATTAGAATTCACGGGGACATTATCAGAGAAGATATGCCTGCGATGAAGGCAGACGAAATAAAAGCAGTTATATACTCTGTAATGTCTTCTAAACAAATAGCAGATTTTGAAGAAAAATTCGAGCTCGACTTTTCCTATGCGATACCCGGCGTTGCAAGATATCGTGCCAATGTTATCATGCAAAGAGGCACGGTTGCGGCAGTTTTTCGTGTAGTTCCATTCACAATGCCAGATATTAACGCGCTTGGACTGCCCGAAGACGTTAAGCGACTTTGCGAACTGCCAAGAGGACTTGTTCTTGTAACAGGGCCTACCGGTAGCGGTAAGTCGACGACGCTTGCGGCAATGCTAAACTATATTAACGACAACTATGCTCAAAATATAGTAACGGTAGAAGATCCGATAGAGTTTTTGCATTCGCATAAGAAATCTATCATCCGTCAAAGGGAGATAGGACTTGATACTCACAGCTTTGGCGTTGCGCTAAGGCAGGTATTAAGGCACGACCCCGATGTGATTATGATAGGCGAAATGCGTGACGTAGAGAGCATGGGAATTGCTATATCGGCCGCTGAAACAGGTCACCTTGTCCTGTCGACACTGCATACGCAGACAGCGCCGCTCACCATTTCCCGTATTGTCGACAGCTTTCCCGAGTCGGAAAAAGGGCAGGTTCGTCAGCAGCTTGCAAACTCTTTAAAGGGTGTTATTTCGCAAAGTCTTATACCAACTGTCGACGGCAAGGGCAGAGTTGCCGCCATAGAATATATGGTAGACTCGCCGGCCGTTAAGAATCTGATTAGAGAAGGCAAAGAACATCAGCTGTACAGCGCCATTCTAACAGGTCAAAAGCAGAGTATGAGAACGCTCGACCAAGCGCTTGTAGCACTTGTAAGGCAAGGTAAAATAACGCTCGACGCCGCAAAGGAATTCTGCGTAGATCGCAGTGAACTCGATAGAATTATTGCAACGTCATTTTAGGCAAAAGAACAGTTAGAACCCATATTTTGGGTTATAGGTATAATAGCGATAGATAGGTGGGATTTATAAGTGGCCACATTTCAATACGAGTGTTTAAATGCAAGGGGTGAAGTGCAGAGCGGTACGATTAGCGCCGGTTCTGCATCGGAGGTCGTTGCAAAACTAAACGAAAACGGGCTTACAGCGCTCGACATTACAGAGATTGCCGAAAAGAAGAAAAAGACGAGCTCCGGAAAAAAGGTTAAGGTAGCAGATCTATCCCTTTTCAGCCGTCAGCTTGCAGCCATGCTTGCGGCAGGTATTCCCGTTACAAGAGCTATATCGACTCTTTCTCGTCAGCAGACAAATCCGACAATGGGAAATGCGCTCGAAGACATTTCGCAGAGCATCGAAGGCGGTGCTTCCATGTCGGTAGCATTTGCAAAATATCCGGCAATTTTCAACAACCTTTACATATCCATGATAGAGGCCGGCGAGCTTGGCGGTATTTTGGAAGAAACTCTGATGAGACTTGCAAACCAGCTCCAAAAGGACAAACAGCTAAAGGACAACATTAAAGCAGCAACTACATATCCAAAACTTGTTGGTGTTTTTTCGGTCGTTGTCTTTATCGGTATGATGGTTTTCCTTATACCGATATTTGAAGGTCAGCTACCTCAAGATGCGCAAATTCCGGCTCTTTCCGAGTTTATATTTGGCATTTCGGAAAGCATGAGAACCGAGCCTCTTATATGGATCGGAGCGGTATCGGTATTGATAGCTGCAGTCGTTATGATTTTAAAGAGCGGCCCTGTTAAGAGCTTTTGGGAGAGCCAAAAACTAACATTCCCAATAGTCGGCCCGATAACGCTAAGAACGGTCATGGCACGATTTGCACGTACACTTGCAACAATGCTTGAAGGCGGTGTGCCTGTTGTTCAGGCACTCGGCACAGCAGGCCCTACGGCAGGCAGTGTTCTTGTAGCAAATGCCGTAATCGATGCGTGCAGACAGATAGAAGAAGGCAAAACAGTGTCGGCGGCACTTGATTCGAGCGGCCTGTTTCCCCCAATGATGACACAGATGATGGCGATCGGCGAAGAATCGGGTACTTTGCCCGAGCTTCTCGACAAGGTTGCAGAGTTCTACGAGGACGATGTTGCCACCATGTCTAAATCCTTGGGTTCGGTTATAGAGCCATTAATGCTAATCGGCGTTGGTGCAATGGTTGGCGTACTCCTTATAGCCATGTACGTACCGATTATCTCCTCGGCCGCATCGAGTGGCTGATACAAAGGCAAAACAGAACTTGCATAGGACGAACGGGGCAATGCCCATGTTTGGAAGATAAAACATATAAAAGCATACCTAAGGCTAAAAAAAGTTCTCCTATGTAGGAACTTTTCAAAAAAAAGACCCATATACAAAAATAGTAGTGGAAGAGAGAGCGTGCTATGAAGAAAAATGAGAACAGTATACTCGCAATAGAGTTTGATGCCGCTGAGATACGTATTGCAGAAGTAGAGCGGGCGGGCGGCGGTCTTAATGTTGCGGCCGCAACGTCTGTTCCCATGCCCGAAGGCGGTATGACCGAGCACGGGCTAAATGTAAGCGTTTGCGCATCGGCAATTTCCTCGGCCATTAACGGCGGCGGCTTTAAGAGCAAAACCGCAGTTGTTGGCATAGACGGAGCTTCCGTCATATACCGTATGGCAAACTTTCCCAAAGTATCCGAAGACAGGATGCGCAGCATGGTGCTGCTCCAGTCTCAGGAATTTTTACCGATACCCGTAATAGAGGTCGAAATAGACTATCTGCTCGCAGGCGATTATGTAGACGATGCGGGCGCAACAAGGGTAAATGCATTCCTTGTTGCGACAAGAAAGAACTATGTAGGCCGTATTGTGGAGATCTGCAAAGAACTAAAACTAACAATAGAGGACATATGCCCTGTAACGACAACACTTGCCACATACGCAATGAAAAACCACAAGCAAGGCGTTGTTATGATGGCAAAGCTCGATAAAAGATCGGCATCGGCGATAATTTTCACAGATGGTGTTATATCGTCGGCTCGTACAATAACGGTAAACCCAGATATGCTTGCAAATAGCGACATGCTTGCAAGCACGGTTGCCGAGGAGTTTAGAGCACTGCTTATGTACCACGGTACAAAGAGCGCAAAGCCTGTTGAAAAACTAATAACAGTAAAAATGGACAGCGCCTACAACGCAACTTGCGAAGTTTTGGGAGAGGCTCTTGGCATAAACAGCGAACAATCGAGACTTTTTGCCGATGTAAAGGTTCCCACAGGCGTTGACAAAGAAATGCTTCAAGGGTGCATAGCTCTTGCGGCAGATAAGCTTGGAGGTTAGACCATGTATAGATTAAGTCTGTTGCCGCAATCCTATAAGGCAGAGCTTGCGGCAAAGGAAAAAAAGCAGAAGGTTGTTAAGTTGCTGGGTATGGGGCTTGTCGCCACATTTATTCTGCTTGCTGCCTCCGCTTCGTATTATTTCGGAGTTTCGATGGCTAACACAAACTACACAAACGAAATCGCAGCATTGTCGAGCGAGATTGCAAGTTACAGCGAAGCGGTGCAATATTCAGAGTCCATTGCAAGGCAAAACGAGCTATTATCGCTAGCTATCGGCTCGTCGCCAAACATTGCAGACATGCTTGTGCAGATAGGCAACAGTGTGCCTTCTTATATCTCTGTTAACAACTTAAATGCTACGTATATGAATGGCATTGGCGCAAGCGATATTACAGGTGTTGCCGACACATATGCAGATGTATCCGACTGGATGAATGTGCTTAAAGAAATCGAAGGAATTAGCGATGTCGTTTGCTCTTACACGCAGGCTGACGGAGCTGGCTCCGGTATATCTTTTGCACTACAAATATCCATAGTAGGCTGATTGAAGGGTGGTTAAGTTATGAATAAAAAAGCAGTAGGAAGCACAGAAATCCTTGCAGTTGCAATGGGATTTCTAATGGTAGTTGCGATCTTCTTCAGCGTTATGGTATTTTTCAGAGCAGGAGATGTTGTAGATGCCAATGCACTACTTGAAGGTGAAATTTCTTCAAAGCAAGCAGAGCTTGCTCGTGTTAAAGAGCTCGATGCAAACATAGAGGTACTAAAAAAGGAGCATGAAGCATCGCTACTTTTAATGCCAAAAGGCGCAACAGAAGATCAAATAATGACAGAATTACAAATGGTGTCTGCCGAGTATGGCTGTGACTTGTCGGGTATTACTTTTAACTCGAGAACGGCAACAGGCGAGTTTAACACAATAGACATGACGGTTGAGCTTGTCGGTACTTACGCAGATCTTGCCGAGATGATGCAAAAGATTGGCCATCAAGAGAGATTTTACAAGGCAAACAGCCTTGATTTCTCCGACGCAGGTGATGGTATGCTCGGTTTGACTGTTAATCTTAGCGCATATTACACAATATAGGGAAAGTTGATATATGAACAACATTAAAAGACATAACCAAATGGGCGAAATCTTGATAACAGCGGGAGTCATCACACGCGATGATCTGACCGCTGCTATTGAGCAACAAAAATCCACAGGTGAAAAGATAGGCGAAATACTTGTGGCAATGGGTGCTTGTACAGATGCAGCAATCGCAGAAGCGCTATCACAGAGTACAGGCTTCGAACTTCAGCCTCTAAACGAAATAGGGGTTGATATTAATGCCGCAAACCTTATAACACCGGAAACAGCAAAAAAATATCAGCTCTTACCTGTCTCCATTTCGGGTAATGTTCTTAATGTAGTTATGATGAACCCGAACGACATTGTGGCAAAAGACGACTTGAAGTTTATGACGGGCTACGACATTCGCCCCGTAGTAGCTTCTGACAGCGAGATAAGAGCGGCCATTAACAACTTTGCGAACTTCTCGACAGAGCTTGAAGTGCAAGACGAAGAAGAGCCGGACATGTCGCTCGACCTTGGCGGCGATGAAGGCGGCGATGGGGATGATGCCCATCCTGCTATCGCCCTTGCCAATCAGATACTTCACAGCGCAGTACGAGTAGGTGCCAGTGACATACATATTGAGCCTGCCGAGAAGATTTTGCGTGTTAGATACCGTATAGACGGCGTTTTGCACGAAACTCTGGTTAGGCCTATGAGAATGCATGCATCGCTCGTTTCTCGTGTTAAAGTTTTGGGCGGCATGGACATTGCCGAGCGTAGAATTCCGCAAGATGGTCGTGCGACGATCAAAGTAGATACAAAGACGGTAGATATTCGTATAGCATCGCTCCCTTCTGTTTATGGCGAAAAGCTTACACTTCGTATGCTTGTTAGAAGCGATACTGTCGTTACGATGGATCAACTTGGCTTTGCACCGCATTATCAAAAGAGGATGGACGAAGTTCTTAAGACACCGTACGGCTTTGTGCTTGTAACAGGGCCTACCGGTAGTGGTAAGTCGACAACACTATACGCCTCGCTTGCCGAGGTAAACACGCCCGACAAGAACATTATTACGCTTGAAGACCCTGTTGAGCGTAGAATGGACGGCATAACACAGGTTCAGATGAACAACAGAGCGGGCATGACCTTTGCTTCGGGTCTGCGTTCTATTCTTAGAAGTGACCCCGACATTGTTATGGTCGGCGAAATTCGAGACAGAGAAACGGCAAACATCGCCGTTGAAGCTGCTCTAACAGGTCACCTTGTGCTTGCAACGCTACATACAAACGATGCGCCGAGCACCGTAACACGACTTGGCGAGATGGGGGTAGAACCCTTCCTTATTTCGTCGTCGCTCATTGCGGTCGTCGCTCAGCGTTTAGTTCGAAAGCTTTGCCCTGTATGCAAATCTCCCGAAGTTTACACTCGTGAAGAAATCTTGTCCAAAATCCCAGACTTTCCGGTCGAAGATGGGGCAGACAGTTATACAATTTACCAGAGCAAGGGTTGTATTTCTTGCAATAACACAGGCTACAAAGGCAGAAAAGGCGTATACGAAATACTTCGCACCAGTGATGAACTTCGTGTGCTAATTCTAAATGCCGCACCTGTTGGGGAGATACAAAGAGTTGCGGTAGAACAAGGCATGAAGACTTTGCGTCAAGATGGCCTTGAAAAGGTTAAAGACGGAACAACATCTATGGAAGAGCTACTGCGTGTTATCGTGTAGTGGGCTAAAAAGTGCGTTACAAAATGGAACATTTCGACATTTATGTCGTCTAATTTAGTATAGAATATAACTGAACATAGGCGAGGTATGTCAAAAAACAGATATAAATAATTATATATGCATTTATTAGAATATATAATTGACGGCAGAAGTATCGATATATTCGTAGAGATATAAGCAGACAAATCCCGTCGCAAAAGGAAAGAGGTTTTATTTATGGTAATGAAAATTTTGAGAGATAAGCGAGGTTTCGGCATAGTAGCGGCACTGATCGTTATGCTGTTGTTTGCTTTTTTGTCGACGGCGATATATGTATATTCGAATAGCCAACTAAAGGTCTCGCAAAAGTTAGAGCAAATGGAGAATGCCGACTATCTTGCAAGAACCGGAATCGAGGCAACCGCCAAAGCTTATAGTGAATTGTCGGAAATCGAGAGAAATAACGGGGCGGCACATAAGCTTGAAGCAAGATATACATACATTGTAGATGACCCTGCTTCGAACGAGCCAATATATTATACATATACAGGCTGGACAAATTCTTATATAAGATATGATGATGGAGTGCATAATCCCAGCTTTCCCACATACACAGACGCTATGAACTTGCAGAAAATGGATATACTGGGGTATTTCCAAACTACTGCCGAGTATCCGATAATTGAAACTATCGACGGATCAAGCTTTGAAACGGTCAACTTTAAAAGTACGGCATATTATGGCGGAGTTACTACAATAACAAGTGATATACCTACAAACACAGATGGTAGCACGGCTGTTGCCGAAGCGTATTTCCCTGTTGAGATGACAGGTATTGATGCTTATGCAGAAGGCTGGTATACAGATGAAGGTGTTGCTATTACAGGTAACAAGTCGTACACAAATTCGCTTGGTGGGTCAACAACAGTACTGTGGAGCAACTACGGTTCGCAAACAGATAGTGAAGGAAATGTTGCTAACATAATGGGCCATTCAGTTCCCGGAACGTTAACCTTTAAACAGCCAAACTCGCTTACAAATGAGGAATTTACACTTCCTGTTGTAAGCACAACGGAAAATCATTGGCTTTGGGGCTCGCGAGAGGTTGTGAGTGTGTCTCAAACAAACAACTCTAATAAGATTACATACATTGCGGATCAGATTTATTTTGATTTACCGATAAACTTATACACACCAACAAACGGAATTAACAATTTTTTGATGCTTAGCGGTGGAGATATAGTTATAAACGGAGAGGTGGAACTATATTTATACTACAAGTTGATAGCTTCCAGTGCACGCTCCGGTACTATGGCGATATCTTGTCCGGAGGGCGATTTTCCCTATGTAGATCCGGTGACAGGTAGGACGGCAGCAAAAGTATATTTCAATGCGGATGTATCTATGTCTGCACAGTCGCTCTTTAACCAAGGTCGTGCCCAGCTATTCAGCGCAGGTGAAGTATATTACTTCTATCAAGATGTAGCAGGTGTTAACGACAACAGCAACACAATAGATTTTGTTAAGCTGTGGAACGACACGATTTCAGACGAGGAAAAAGACGACTTTAGCTGGCTGACAGGCGAACTTATCGACTATTATAAAAATAATGGATCTGGTGAAACGTATGAAATGTTTGACGGATCAAACGCAAGCACGGCAGACATGAGAAAGATAGAGCCGGGAAAATACTTAGATCCGGCTACGGGAGCTTCGCTCGATCTGCCGACAGATTTAGCGCCTCCACAGACTAGCTCTGCACAGTTTTTGACATGGAAATAACGGTTACAACAGAAAGACAGGTGAAGAAATGAAGCTAAGAGAATATATAAGTGATAAAAGAGGCATGACTCTTATAGAGTTGCTAATAGCTATGACAATTATTGTTATAACCGTTTTTGCATTTACTCCACTAATCACATTAAATTATACAATGCTTGCACAAGCAGGTCAAAGCAACACCAATCTATATAATGATATAGGTGAAATAGAGGGTGAGATCGCAGAAAAAATCGAGAGTGGTGTTGGAAATACAGACGGTATTGTTGTTTCCTTTCCGATCGGAGTAGGTACAACGCCTACGCTTCACATCGATGCAACAGGTGAGTTTATTGAACCTACAACACCGTCAGCCGGGAATGAAAACATGACGGCATTCTTAGGAGAAAGCGGAACGGTAGAGGGTGGACTGATATTAGACCCTGCCAGACTTCAAACAGGAGACTTTCCCGATGCCGCTAAAGGTGAGTTTGTTTTAATAACTGCTGTCGGTTTCGAGTTTAAAGATGTTAACAGATTTAGCATTAAAATAAACACAAACGATGCAGACTCCGACGTTTCGGATTTTGTAACCTTTTCTATCGACCCCAGTGATCCAACAAAGGCAAAAATGTTTTTTGATAAAAACCACACGATAGGTACGGGTAGTAATACGAAAACTTTTGACGATATTTTTTCTTCAGCAAATGCACCTTTTAGAGTTTTCTATGGAAACTACTTTGCATACCAAAACCTAGACTTTATCCCATTTGAAACATTTGATTACATAGTTGGCGGAGAATCTGCGCATATTGCAGTTGCAGAAGATATAAAGACGTCAGAAAACGGCAACTATATTTGGATGTACGAAGCACAACTTCCCGATACAAAGACAGATGCTCCCCGAAGCATTAACGACATACTTTGGGTGCCCGGTCATCAACATTTTGCAGGCCTTGGAGATGATGGACTATATTTTGAAATAAGCGCAAATTCGCCACTTGTCTTTTTAGAGGATCTTGCCTTAAGCGATTCGACAATGAACAAAATTGGCGGAGATTCGTACACGTATACACTCGACCCAAGTGCTGACATACATGGTTGGTACGATAATGCAGAAAGAGACTTTGTTGATGCGCTTGTATCACCTTTCGACAGTAGCAAGAAAAGCATAGATTTTGTTGGCGGGCTTGCAGTCTGGGCGTATATGAAAACTTATGATAGCTGGTGGGGATCGTTGTTTGACGAATACGACTGGGTATGGGTTGCGGATAGTGGTCAGTACAACTTTGATAGATCAAGAACGCCTACTATGTATGCGAGTGTCAGTTCCAGTGACGATGGAGATAACGACGAAACCGGAAATATTTTCGGTAGTAGCATGGAAGGTATTGCCGCAGGCACAATGTCAAGTAGCGAGGATTATACGTTGTTTATAACCGAATCGAACCGTATTTATTACAGGAAAAACTACTATGACGACAGCAACATGGTAAACTATCAACCTATGATAAACAGAAATTACAGAAACGATAGATACTACAATTTTTCTCAAGGTGATCTAAATGCAATAGCATATGGTGGTGGCAACTTTTCTACATCTTCTGGAATGTACAGTAACGGCTACTTTGTTGTTGGAACAACAAATGGTAAGCTGTACAGAATAACAGATCCGGATGCAGTGCCTTCGGGAAGGAACTCAAGTAGTCCCGGTATATCGGCAGCTACACTTAATGCAAGCAACTCCAATAAGTTTAATGCTATTGCATATGGTTCTAAAAGATGGGTAGCAGTAGGCGATAACGGAACAATATTCACATCACAAAACGGAACATCTTGGTCTAAAGAAAATAGTGTGCCTACATTAAAACATCACGATGGCGTTACTATATCGAGCAAGGGGACAGATTTTACCGATATAGCTTATGTACCGTACGATGCTGCAAACCCAGAAGCCGGTGGAGAATTCTTTGTTGTAGGAACAAACTCTGCTATACTGCACATCGATGTGAATAGCTCGGGTGGATTTACAAACACATGGGTATTAGACACGGTTTATCAACAGTACGACCCAACTAACCCCGCAAATCAGGTGCCATACGAAGGTTGGCTAACACTGAATACGATAGCTAAGAAAGAGGGGTAGTAGTGAAAAAGTACAGCATTCGCAAAAAAATAAGCAAAAACAGTGGGTTTACACTTGTTGAAATGATTATAGCAGTAGCAATTTTAAGCGTAATTGCTGCTATGTCATTGCAAGCGCTAACTCATATCTTAAGAACATACGAGCGTAGTGAGCAAGAGTACACATTACAAGCTGCAGCTCAGCTAACCTCTATGTGGATAAACAGCAATATAGAAACGGCAAATACAGTAGAGATATTGGATACAGTTCCAACTACATTTGATAAGGACAGCATATATTTGTATACAAAGCCACCGACGGTAGAAACTGACGGTACGGTAACAGATATAGGCGGCGTAGTGTATGTTGTTGGATCGACATTCTCGAACAAAGCGGAAGACTATGTAAAGATAACCGAAGTTCCGCTAAATCTACAATTTGCAGCGACCGGCAATCGTGCTAAGTCGATTGATTATAGCGTATCGGGAGACAGAGTGGGGGGGCTTAACCCTCAGGAGCTCGATGCATACTCGATAGACGGAACGGTCAGTTTCTTAAATATGACAAGTAATACTTTTGTAGAAGTTGGAAGTGGAGCAGGACATTCGATAGTAAGGTTTGAAACAACCAGTACAAGAAATTTAAACACAAGCCTATCTAATCCTGCAACAGGCCCCTGCTTTATCGCTACCGCCTCCTTTGGCTCGCTCGAGGCTCGTCCTGTCGCAACACTTCGCCACTTCCGTGACGATGTTATGCTGACAAATCCTGTCGGTCAGTGGCTTGTTAACCTCTACTACACCGTATCTCCGCCAATTGCAGACATTATAGCGGAAAACGATGCTTTACGAGTTATAACAATGGTAATTTTAACCCCAATAGTAGCGGTGGCGGCAGTTATGTTAGAACCTGCGCTGCTCGTAGGGGCACTGCCCTTTGTGGTGGGCTTTATCATGCTACGTCGCTTTAAAAAAAGCGGGAAAAACAAAGTTTCTGAGCGGTCGGAGGCATAGGTAACGCCCCCTGAATTTAGCGATTTTTCAATTATCGCATTTTGGTTATAATATAGCGATTTTATTAAAAAAATATGAAATATTTATATTTTGTTCAAAATAAGGTATTTACAAATTGCCTTATTTATGATAGAATTTGTCTGTAAGAAAAGTGGAAAACTTACTACACAAAAACAAATAAACGGAGGTAAACCCCAATGAGAAACATTCTTAAGAACAAAAAAGGCTTTACACTAACCGAGCTTATGATCGTTGTCGTAATCCTCGGCATTCTAACAGCTATTGCTGTACCCCTATTCGGTGATGTAACAACAGACGCAGCACAAAATGCTTGTGATGCTAACGTTAAGACAATCCAGTCGGCAGTTAACATGTTTGCTGCAAGCGAAGCTGTTCCTTCGGACGGTATTGATGGTGTTATAACACCAGCTGCTGATGGTACATTCGTACTTGCTCCAGCAGCTAGTGCAAGTGCTACGTTTACTGCAACAGCACTTGCAGATTTCCTTGGTGCAGTTGAGCCTTGTGGTGTTTCTGGTCACGCAACTAAGACTTACACAATCACAGACGGTGTTGTAGCTTCTCACTAAACCTAACCCCTAAACACAAACATACCACTTTTTTAACGACAGTACATACGACCGAGAGTTTACTCTCGGTCGTATATATTTTGCTCCAATGCAAATATGCATCATAGAAAAATGGGGAAATACCGCATGTACACAAAACGTGTACCATATATTTTTCCCCACTTAGCATTTTTCAAAACAATACCGCGCTTTATCACAATTATACGATAAATTGCATAGACAAAAGACAATAATTATTTAATATTCACACAAAAACCTTGTTTTTTGCCGCTATTTAGTATAAAATATATCTGTACCAGTGTGTGCACCGAAAGACTTAGGAGATAGTATTATGAGAAATTTTTTTGAAATGATAAAGATGCCGCCACCACCCAATGTGTCGGACTTTCATCTTTCCCCCGGCAGACCGCCGACATTTAGAACAATGGGACAGCTCGTGCCAATCCCCGAAGCAGACCCTGTAAGCCCCGAGGAGACATACGAGCTCGTTAAGGAGCTACTAAACCCCGCACAAATGGACATGCTATACACCCAAGGCGAAGTCGACCTTTCTGTAATGGCATTCGGGCAACCAAGGTGCAGGGTAAATGTATTTAGACAAAGAGGGTCGTATGCGCTATCCTTTAGGGTAACAACGGCTCGTATTCCCTCCTTTGAGGAACTGGGGCTACCGCCCTCCGTTTTAAAGCTATGCTCCCTAACAAGAGGACTTGTTATAGTGGCAGGCCCAACAGGAACGGGCAAAACGACGACGCTTGCCGCAATGCTCGACTGGATGAACAAAAACAGAAAGTGCCACATCGTCACGCTTGAAGACCCGATCGAATATTCCTTCACGCATGATAAAGCCATGATAAACCAAAGAGAGGTCGGCACAGACACAATGAGCTTTGGCGCAGGCCTACGCTCGGCACTACGTCAAGATCCCGATGTTATTATGGTAGGCGAGATGAGAGACCTTGAAACAATTTCAACCGTTCTAACAGCGGCCGAAACTGGTCATCTCGTTTTATCGACACTTCACACAATAGGCGCAGCTAAGACGATAGACAGAATTGTAGACGTATTCCCAGAGCACCAACAACAGCAGATAAGAGTTCAGCTCTCGATGGTACTTCAGGGCATCGTATCGCAACAGCTAATCGGATCGGCATCGGACGATGGAAAACGTGTTCTTGCAACAGAGCTTCTGCTCCCCTCGTCTGCCGTGCGAAATCTAATCCGCAAGGGTAGCATACCTCAGATTGCAAACACAATAGCAATAAGTAAAGACAAGGACATGCACACAATGGATGCAAGCCTTATCGACCTCTTTGTAGAGGGCAGCATTACGCTTGCCGATGCTATGGCATACAGCGTAGAGCCCGAAAACATGATAAGGGTCTTAAAGGAAAAGGGATTTAAAGTTTAAGAGAGGTAGTTGTGTTAGGTTATTCATACAACATTATAGCCGTTTTGGTCTTTGTGTACGGCGTTTTGGTGGGCAGTTTCACAAATGTGCTTATCTACCGCATTGAGCGTGGCATAGGAGTTGCCAAAGGGCGATCATTTTGCCCAAACTGCGGCTATACACTTGCTTGGTACGACCTTGTGCCGGTGCTAAGCTATATTTTCCTGCTCGGCAGATGCAGAAAGTGCAAAACCTCTATATCGATCCGCTATCCGTTAGTAGAAATGCTAAGCGGTGTGGCATATTTTATTGTTTTTATAAGATACGGCCTAACGCTAACGACATTATGCTATTGCATAGCGACGACATGCCTTATAGCGCTATCCTTCATAGATGCGGACGAGATGTATATACCGGACACATTTCCCCTTGTAATAGGCGCTATGGGCGTTATAATGGCATTTGACCCAACAAGTGAACTTGTCTGGTGGGAGAGGGCACTTGGATTTATCTCGGTTAGCGGAATTTTCTTTTTAATCGCACTGCTGTCGGGCGGCAGAGCCATGGGCGGCGGCGATATAAAGCTTATGGCAGGAGCAGGCATTTGCCTTGGGTATCAAATGTGCCTACTATCGCTCTTTATAGGAGCGCTTATAGGAACGATTTATTATCTTGGGCTAAAAATATTTAAAGGGCGCAAAATGTCGGGCGTCGCCCCCTTCGGGCCGCTTCTTGCGGCAGGTATATATATATCGGCGATATGGGGCGAAGGCATTTTGGCTTGGTATTTGGGAATGTTTATCTAGTGCAGTATAGGTGGGGAAAAAGGGAGAGATTGTTTTGAAGAGAAAAGGAAATCGAGGATTTACACTTACCGAGCTTATGATAGTTGTCGTTATTTTGGGGATACTGACAGCCATCGCCGCACCACTGTTCGGAAATGTTACATCAAATGCCGCCGAAACAGCGTGCGAAGCTACCATTGCGACAATTCAAGATGCATTTGAAATGTATGTACTTGAAGATTCGGTAGACAAGGTTACAGCCCTTAACACGACATACGACCACGCATGGATTTTAGCTAACTTAGACGACTATGTGGCACAAATCGAGACATGTTCGGTATCAGGGCACAGCGGAGAATATCAAATAGTAAACGGAATAGTATCTCATGCACCATGATTTGAGCTATCAGTAATATCCCAAAGTAGAGCTTTGGGATATTACTGATATTTATTGCTATGCAAATTTTATTAATGTATTGACAAAATCATCTAAAAAATGTATTATGTTTTAGTGGTATTGTTCGAGTGTATCGACTATATGCCCATTTTAACAGTGGCACTGGTGTTAAAACAGACATTAAGAAAACTCTATTGGGATGGATGTTGTAACAGTCTGATTTTGCTTAGTATTAAGCTATGAAAAATGAATATGCCCTCTTAGTTAAATGGATATAATAAACCCCTCCTAAGGGGT
>CAYJFK010000046.1:0-17418 GCA_964369475.1 uncultured Oscillospiraceae bacterium
TAGCACTCCGTTATTTCAGAGTAGCAATTATAAAGCGGCGCTTGACTGTAAGCGCTGCTTTTTTTATTTCACGATTTATCATTTTAGCCATCGCTTGTTTATTGCACTTTTGTGCAATATCACGAACAAAAAGTTATAAATTCGTCTAACTTTGCTATAAAGGTGTAAATTTTGTATAAATTGACCAAATAATGTTGAATGTGTGACTATTACATGGTATAATTATGTAGCATAGATGTTATGTTTTAATTTACAAGGCTTAACATTCCAAACAACTTAAATTAGTGGGGGAAAACAATGAAAAGCTATAAAAAATGGTTAAAAAATGCCACCATGAGCAGAAAACTCATACCGACACAGCTAGTTACCATTGTGCTCGTTATACTCATGTCGACAATTTCTATTATGTCTCTATCCTCTGTCGACAGGATGATGAGCAACCTCTTAGCGGAAAATGTGCAAAATACCGAAGACTTAAACCATATCATCGAAACCATGTATCTTTGCCGTGTTACCGGTCGAGATATTCTGCTTCAAGAGGACGAAGATTTAAGAGCCGATCTATATACAAAGTATCTTGCCTACTTCGATACGCTTGACAGTCAGATGGACGAATTCCTTCTAAAGCTCGATGGCGAGCGTGCAACTGTTTTTGCAGGCATTATCGAGAGCAAAAACCAGTATAAAGATGCCATGATTTTGTCTGCCGACCTAAAAAACATGGGCGGTAGAGACGATGCAGCCCTTACAGCGCTTAGAAGTGTTACCCCTGTTGCAACAGATTTCTTCGGCGACATTGCCATATTCCTTGAAGACGAAAAGACAATTATGAACCAAGTTGCCGAGAGCAATTCGAACACTGCAAGCGTTGTTTCGGCAATAGGCGGCGGCTTTGCGCTACTTGTTATTGCTATCCTTATTGTTTTCATTAAGACATTTGAAAAGTCGATGAACGGCCAGCTCGTTTCGCTAAAGAATATCGTTTACGACATTGTTAACACAGGCGATACCTCGATAGAAATTCCGGAGGAACTTCTTACAAGCGACGAAGTAGGCGACATTGCAAAGGAAATGAAGCGCCTTACAGAAATGCTTGTCGATTACTCCACAATTACAAATTCGCTCGCCGCTAAAAACTACCGTGTAGATGTTCCCGTTAAGTCGAACAGAGACACTCTTTCGACAAGCCTTCGCTCTATGGTCAACTCAAACAACACAGTTTTAAAGGACATAATTGTAACGGCAGAGCACGTTACGACCGAGTCTAAGAACATATTCAGCAATGCGCAAACGCTGGAGCAAGGTGTTGCACAACAGGCACAATCGGTCGAAGCGCTTTCCGGCCTACTTACCAACATTATTAGCGAGATTAAAGACAGCGCACAACATGCCGAAAACTCTGTTTCCCTTGCCGACAAGATGTCGAGCGACATCGACACAATCGACAGTCGTGTTAAGAGCATGATAGATGCAATGGAGAAAATCTCGCAATTCTCGGTAGAAATTCAGCGCATTATTACAACGATTGAAGATATAGCCTTCCAAACAAACATACTTGCGCTTAATGCGGCCGTCGAGGCGGCGAGGGCAGGTTCTTCCGGCAAGGGCTTTGCCGTTGTTGCCGACGAGGTTAGAAATCTTGCCACAAAGAGTAGCGAGTCGGCAAGGCAGACCGCAATGCTTATAGACAACTCTGCCGATGCCGTTCAGTACGGCGAAAAGATTGCACAGGGTGTAGCGCAGGCACTTGTCGATGTTCTAACCAGCGCCAACAACATTTCGAGCTCCATCCAGCAGATAAACGGCTCTACGGCAAAGCAGATAGTTTCGATAGACTCTATTCAAAACGAGGTCGACACAATTTCCGATGTTGTTTATGCCAATAAGACAAACAGCGTAGAGAGCACGCAGATCAGCACAAAGCTCAACAAGTTTGCAACAGATATGAACTCGCTTGTATCGGAGTTTAAGCTAAATAATTAGAATTATTGGGATCTCCCTTAAAAATGCATCAAAATAGGTCGTAGCAAATGGCGCTTACCATTTGCTACGACCTATTTTATTGTTAAATTTCAAACATTTTTTATTGACGGCTAAAATGAACTCTGATATAATATGGGTGATATTTTCTAAACATTTCAGCATAATACACGAACAAATATAACCAAAAGGAGATAATACAAATGCACAAAAAGTCGCAAGCGCAGAGACTCTTGTCTCTACTCATGTCGTCAACCTTAGCTTTCACCATGCTTACCCCTGCCTTGGCCTATAACCAAATTATCGAGAGCGGCACTTTGCTTACAGGGCAAAGTATAGTTGCGATAAACTCCGATGCGACTGTCTTCGAGTCGACCTCTAACAGAGAGACCGTCGGCAGTGTCCCAAGTTCGAGCTCCTCCCCAAGTTACGACATAGGGGGCGAGGATTTACCGTCAAATGTATATGGCTACGACCAAAACGGCCGTGGAATTATAGACCCTAAGAGCACCCTCCCGACCGCAGAGCCCATTCCCTTCGGCAGTCCCATGCCGCTAAATGCCACATTTTCTGCAGAGCCCTACGAGGTGGGGTATACAAAAAATTTAAAGGTCGATGTCGATACCGCCAACACATCTGTCGCCTTTAAGGTCGTTGCGGTCGGCGAGCACTGCACTGTTTGGACGCCTATTTTGGGCTACTACCCGATAACCGAGCAAGAGGCGGCACTTATTGTGGCCGAATTCGACTCGAAGTACGACGACATGAGAACCTACTACGGCGACCCGATGTCGGGCAAAAATGTCGACCCCGACAGCGACGGCAAGATAGCGATAGCCTGCTACGATATAGATGGCGATGGTACCCCCTCGGGCACTGCTTATGTTGCCGGCTATTTCTACTCCTCCGACATGCCGGGTTATTCAAATTCGAGCGATCACAACAACATGGACATGATACATATCGACTCGGCTCTTGGTATGGTAAGCGGCGTTACCCAGTGCTTTGACACGCTGACGCACGAGCTTGCCCACCTTATTACCTTCACGCAGGTCGGTCAGTATGCCTTTGGCAACATACCGATATTTATACACGAAGCCATAGCAGAGTCCTCCGTTCACTTTTTGTCGGGCGACGGTATACACCAAGGCCGCATGGACTACTTTAACGGCTACGCTTTTGACTATGTCTCTACAAGCGGCAATGCCTCACTAACGGCATGGGGCGGACAGCTTTCAAACTACTCGCTTGCCTACCTTTTCGGCCAGTATGTAAGAACGCAATATAGCATAACTGCGCCAAACTCCGATTTTAACGGTTCTATGATATACAGAGACATGTTCCCCCTCTTTGCAGAGGAGATAGAAGGCATGTACAAAGAGCTTTCAAGCGGCGAAGCCTTCGATGCTCAAGCCGCAAAAGAGGCCGTTCTTGCGATGCTCGCCGACATGCTACATGTTAAAGATGGCTCGACACTTATAGAAAACTTCTACATCGCACTCGAGGCCAAAAACGACATAGGCGCATACGGCTTTAAAGGCGAGCCCTTTGCAGAGCAAATAGAAGTGCCCTACGCAACAGGCACTCAAAGCCTTATACCGGGCGGTGCTCTTTACTACAAAAACACATCTACATTTACCCCCTCGGGCGAGGGAAGCAACATTGCATTTTACGGCATAAAGCAAGAGTCTCCACCTAACCCACGTGCAAATGTAGCAGGCGGCCCTATGATCGATGCCGAAGACCTCGGGGCAATAGCCTCCCCCCTAAATTACAATAGCGTAGCCACCCCTGATGATCCACTCGACGTAAACCAAGATGGCAAAATAAACTTTGTAGACCTCGCAACGGTGCGCAACACAAATAATTTCGGAAAAATTGTAGAGTAGCATTATCAATAATTCCGCAAGGGGCATGGTATATCCACTAATCCCTTGACCTGCTATGTACCACCTCATTAAAATAAAACGCTCAGCATGGAGAAAAAGTATTTCTCCATGCTGAGAAATCAGCTAAAGCTGATTTTAATGTCCTCGGCTGGGAATTTTATGCCAAGGGGCTCCCCCTCCTTCCGAAGGGGCTTGATTTTATCTTTTTCTCCGCTCACAAAGAGCGTACTTCACTAAGAAGTACGCTCTTTGTGTTCTCTATAATTGCTTTAAGCCCCCACACCCTACTCGAGTACAAGTTGCTCGGGTGCGTCTCGCATAGCGCCTGAAGCCGGTAAATTCTTTGCCCTATGGCGGTCGGGTGTCGTAAGCATACCCGAAACGTAGGGTGTTACCGACACAAGCTTATGTTTCATTGCAAGGCGAAGTGTCTGCACGCCCTGTGTGCTCCTTGTCTCCTTAGAGGGCACTAAGGCAGGCGATAGTAGCAGGATGCGCCCCGACGATGCCTCGAGCATAACATCGCCGTCGCCCGTTGTTAGTCCAATTAGCGGCGACTTTGCGTAATAAGCGCCTGTAAGCTTCTTTCTCTTTGTCTTGGTCTCGTAAGAGGAGAGCGGCACACGTGCCACCTTGCCGTTTTCAAAGAAGAAGTTAACATGGCCCAAATAGTCGGCAGTCACAACGACACCAACAACGCTCTCGCCTTCGTCAAACTCGAGTTTCGAGGGCAGATATGTCCCCATAACAGATGCCTTTGTATCCTCGAAATCGCATAGCCTTGCCTTGTAAGCAAGTCCTGCCGAGGAAAAGACAATAATTTCAGCCTTGTTTGTAGTCTCGACAACACTGCCGACCTCGTCGCCCTCCTTAAGCTTTTGCTCAAAGCTCATTCTTAGCGACTGGGGGGTAATCTTCTTAAAGTAGCCCTCTTTTGTAACAAATACATTAACTGCATAATCGGGAATCTCCTCCTCGATTACAACATGCTGTACATCGTATAAAATCTCGGTCTTGCGTGGCTTGCCGTACTTCTTTTTGACCTCTTTAAGTTCCTTTACAATGCGGTCTACAAGAAGTTTCTCGCTCCCCAAAATCTTCCTAAGCTCGGCAAGGTCTGCCGCAAGCTTTTCGACCTCGGCAAGCCGCTTTAGCACATGTTCACGGTTTAGAGCACGAAGCCTAATCTCTGCAATATACTCTGCCTGCTCCTCGTCTACCCCAAAGCCGATCATAAGATTTGGGACTACCTCGCCCTCCTCGTCGGTCTCTCGAACAATTCTAACGGCACGATCTATATCGAGCAGTATTGCACGAAGCCCCTCTAATAAATGCAGTTTTCTCGCCATCTGTTCTGCATCAAATGTAAGCTCTCTACGCACACAGGTAATTCTAAAATCGACCCATTCTTCTATAATCTCACGCACGCCCATAACACGTGGGCGGCCGTTTACAAGTATGTTAAAGTTGCAAGAAAAAGAATCTTCAAGGGTCGTCATCTTGTATAGCTTTTGCATTACCTTTTCTGGGTCACTGCCACGTCTAAGCTCTATTGCTATCTTAAGACCGTTTCTGTCTACCTCGTCTCTAATGTCGGAGACCTCACGCAGTTTGCCCGACTTGGAAAGCTCAATAACCTTGTCTACAATTGCCTCTACCGTCGTGGTGTAGGGTATTTCGGTTATTTCTATAATACCGTCTATAATCTCGTACTTTGCCCTAACCTTAAAAGAGCCCCTGCCCGTCTTGTATATATTTTCCATGTCCTCGGCATTGTAAACAATACCCGCACCTTGCGAAAAATCGGGGGCCGGAAGTGTCGATAGCAAATTGTGCTCGGGGTCGCCTATAACCCCAATAGCAGTGTCGCATACCTCTGCCAAGTTAAAGGAACAAATGTTAGATGCCATACCGACAGCGATACCCTGATTTGCATTTACAAGCACATTTGGGTATGTCGTTGGAAGTAGCGACGGCTCTTTCATGCTGCCGTCGTAGTTGTCGACCATATCAACGGCATTTTTCTCTATTCCCGAGAATATCTCCTTGCAAAATCCTGACAGCTTAACCTCGGTATACCTCGCCGCCGCCCATGCCATATCACGGGAATAGACCTTGCCAAAGTTGCCCTTAGAGTCTACATAGGGCGTAAGCAGGGCATCGTAGTCCTTTGTAAGTCTAACCATTGTGTCGTATATCGCAGCATCGCCATGGGGGTTTAGCTTCATTGTAGAACCCACGACATTGGCCGATTTTGTGCGATCCTTTGTTATAAGCCCCATGTCGTACATTGTGTAGAGAAGCTTTCTGTGCGACGGCTTAAACCCGTCTATCTCGGGAATGGCACGAGAGACAATTACCGACATAGCATAGGGCATATAGTTTTCTTCGAGCGCCCTCGTTATCGGCTGATCTGTGTATTTTTCTTCATATATAGTAACCTGTTTCTTCTTTGCCAAGGGTTATCCTCCTTTAGTTGTGGGGCAATCCCCAAAATCGAGCACGGCCTGTGTTTGATTTTAATACAATCTCCCCTACGATATATCGGCTGCGTCGAGATAGATATGACCGTTTTGCTCAATAAAATTCTTTCTGCCTTGCAAGTCGTCGCCAAGTAGCATGTCGAACATATTTGCCGTCATCTCGCCGTCCTCGGGGGTCACTCTTACAAGCCTTCTTGTCGAGGGGCACATGGTGGTCTCCCACATCATCTGCGGCTCGTTCTCACCAAGACCCTTAGAGCGGTTGATCTTGTACTTCTTGCCGCTAAGCTTTTTTACCGCCTCGTCTCGTTCCCTGTCGCTGTAACAAAAAATACTCTTGCCACCCGTCACTATCTCGTATAGCGGCGACTCGGCGATATAGACCTTGCCCTCTCTTAAAAGTGTCGGCGTAAGCCTGTACAGCATTGTCAAAATAAGCGTTCTTATCTGAAAACCGTCCACATCGGCGTCGGTACAAATTATAACCTTATTCCAACGCAGAGCCTCTAAATTAAATGTGTCGAGCTTTTTAGATGCGCCGCCCTTAACCTCGACACCGCAACCGAGCACCTTTAACAGGTCTGTAATAATATCGTTTTTAAAAATTCTCGTATAGTCGCTCTTTAGGCAGTTCAAAATCTTACCTCGAACCGGGATTATAGCCTGAAACTCGGCATCTCGCCCAAGCTTGCACGAGCCCAAAGCCGAGTCGCCCTCCACTATATAAAGCTCTCTGCGTGCAAGGTCTTTCGTGCGGCAGTCTATAAACTTTTGCACACGATTTGCCATGTCGACACCGCCAGACAGTGTCTTCTTTATATCAATTCTCGCCTTCTCTGCCTGCTCTCTCGAACGCTTGTTAACAAGCACGGCATCGAGCACCTTTGCAAGGTCGGCGGCATTTTCAAGAAAGAAAATCTCGAGCTGTTCTTTTAAAAATGCCGTCATGGACTCGGCTATAAATTTATTGTTAATTGCCTTCTTTGTCTGATTTTCGTAGGAGGTCTCGGTCGAATGGGAAGAAGAAATAAAAACAAGGCAGTCGGAAATGTCGCCAAATGTAACCTTGCTCTCCCCCTTGTTGTACTTAGAGGCCGCCTTAAGACGGGCATCGACCGCCGACACAAAAGCGCTCCTAACGGCCTTATCGGGCGAGCCTCCATATTCAAGATAGCTCGAGTTGTGGTAATACTCGAGCATCTGCACCGATTTGCTAAAGGCAAAGGCGACATCAAATTTAACCTTGTAATCGGGCTTGTCCTCTCGGTCTCTACCCTTACGCTCGGCATTTGCACGAACTGTGCCCGTCATGGCATTTTCGCCTATAATCTCGGCAAGATAGTCGGAAAGTCCGTTTTGATAGCAAAAGGAGCTCTCCTCGTATACCCCCTTAGAAACCTCGTCCTTTAAATTAAATACAATGCCCGCATTGACAACGGCCTGCCGCCTTAGTGTATCGTGCAGATAAGCCGTTGGAATTGCAATCTCGGTAAAGACATCACGATCGGGCCGCCACCTTGTAACGGTGCCTGTCCGCCTGCCGCCATATGCCTCTTTTGTAAGACCGCCGACATTCTCGCCACGCTCAAAATGCAGACTGTACCTCGTGCCGTCTCTGTAAGAGGTAACGTCCATATACTCCGACGCATACTGCGTAGCACAAGCGCCAAGGCCGTTTAGCCCGAGCGAATACTCGTATGCCTCGTCCTCGTCCTTGGAATATTTTCCGCCTGCATAGAGCTCGCAATAGACAAGCTCCCAGTTAAAACAACCCTCGTTTTCGTTGTAGTCGACAGGCACACCTCGCCCAAAGTCCTCTACTTCGAAAGAGCCGTCTAAATTTCTCGTAACATTTATCTTAGAGCCATAGCCCTCTCTCGACTCGTCTATCGAGTTTGCAAGAATTTCAAAAAAGGAATGCTGACACCCCTCAAGCCCGTCCGAGCCAAATATAACAGAAGGGCGCAAACGAACTCTGTCCGCCCCCTTTAGCGAAGAAATACTTTCATTACCATAGCCCTTAGGCGCCTTAGATTTTACTGCCACTTATAGTCCTCCGATTTTACCCAAATGAATAAGGGTTTGTACCCTAAATTATAGTATAACACATTTAATTCGATTTTTGCAAATACAAATGTGTGGTGATATTTGTAGAAAAAACAGTTTTTTTGTACAGTGTTACTCGATTAGGGTGATAGATGTAATCCTCATCCTACCACTCAATCCCTCGCTCTACCACGCAAGCCTCATCCTACCACTCAAGCCTCGCTCTACCACTCAAGCCCTCGCTCTACCACTCAAGCCTTCAGTCCATACAAATATCAAAAGGGGGCATATGCCCCCTTTTATATTATACTCCGGGTGGTGGTTGCGTCCAGTCCCAATCGTCGCCGGGCAGATAGTCTGTCGGGTCGGTCGGTTCTGTTAGATCGCTCGGATCTTCCGGTTCAACAGGATCTCTCAAATCGCCCATGCCGTCGGGATTTGTAATGTCGGGCGGAGTTACGTTGGGATCTATAATTGTTCCGTCAATCCCTGTGTCTGTCGGTGGCACTTCAGTGTTAAAGAGACCGTCAGGTGTCACAGGGGTTATGCCTGGATAGTAATTTGCGTCGCCCGGTTGTGGGGCTGAGTATCCGTAGTGGAGAATGCAAAGGTGATTCATCGGATCATCAACACCCGGTGAATATCCGGGGTTCATGCCCTCTGTAAGCAAGTTTTGATATACAGGCACACTGCTGTCGGCAGGTATAACATATCCGTCGGGTAGCGGCAGATATGTGTACTGTGCATCTGTAATGGCTATGCTGTATGGGAATTCACGTCTTAAGTTAAGCAGGCCAACTATCTTTGTTGTGCTTCCAGGGCAATATGGTGTCGCTATCATGTTTGTATCGCCGCAGAGCGTTGCAGGCACGTGGACGGTGCACGGCTCGGTCGGCTCTGTTCCTCTCTTGTACCAAGCGGTGTCAACCCTGTTGCCCCTTGCATCTATGTTGCAATACTCTGTCGGAAGCATTCCGCTGTCCATGCAAAATGCCGACTGAACAAGCCCTGACGTTGTAAAGAAGTTCTGCGGCTCGAGCTCCTCGTGCACCTCGCTCATAACTGCCTTCCATCCTTGAAGGGCAGGGTTTACGCCCGAATATCTAATTGTCTCTGGTTGCTTGTATCCAAACCAAACGGTACCTACATAATAAGGCGAATATCCTGCAAACCATCTGTCCTTATCGTCCGATGTAGTACCTGTCTTAACGGCTATCGGCATACTGCCAAGATTAGCAGGCGTACCTGTACCGTACTTTGCAACACCTTGCAGAAGATCGTTTATCAAAAATGCCGTCTGCTCGCTCATGGCTATCTGTGGATCGGGCACATGCTCTAAAAGCACCGTGCCGTCGTTGGCGAGCACCTTTGTGTAGCTGTAAGGCTCGTTGTAAACACCCTTGTTTGCAAATGCGGCATAAGCGGCCGCCATTTCAACATTTGTAACACCGTAGGTTACACCACCCATGGCAAGAGGCGCTCTCGCCATGTCGGTCTTTATCTGTCCGTTTATGTTTTCGCTCTTTATAAGGTCAACACCAAGACGCTCGGTTATAAACTCAAAACCTCGCTCAACGCCAAGCTCGTCTAAAACTCTAAGCGCAACGGTGTTTACCGACCTGTAAACCGCCCTCTTAACAGACATAAGCCCCTCGTAAGGCGCATAGCTACTGTCGTAGTTTCTGGGGTAGCGATCTTCTACATCAACGGGGGTGTCGTCGTAAACGCTGCCCTGTGTGATGATATTGTACTCAATGGCAGGCGCATAGACAGAAAGCGGCTTAATAATAGAACCGGGCTGTCTCCTCGAGGTGCTCGCCATGTTTAGTAGTAGCGCACCTGTCTTTTCGCCACGACCGCCCACAATTCCCTTTATTGCACCTGTGTAGGGATCGAGTATAACCATAGAAGCCTCGGGCTGTTCTTCTCCGCTAAGCGTTGGGAAGGTTTCGGGATCTTCAAAGGCTGTCTCCATTATATTTTGTATATCTGTATCGACAGTGGCATATATTTTAAGTCCGCCGTTATAAAGCAAATTCTCGGCGTAGCTCTCTGTATATCCCTTTTCGCTTTGAAGATCGTCGAGCACGTCAAAAATAACCTGATCGACAAACCAGCTCTGCACCTGCGAGTTTTGCTCTTGCGCCACTTCCTTTTGGAAGATAAGCTCCTCGGCCTTTGCCGCCTCGTACTCGTCCTCTGAAATCATGCCAAGGTTAAACATCTGCCAAAGAATTGTCTCCTGACGATCCTTGTTATAGTCGGGATTTTGGAAGGGGTCGTACCTTGTGGGGTACTGTGTAATGCCTATAATCGATGCAGACTCTGCAAGCGAAAGCTCGCTTACATCCTTGCCAAAATAAACCTTGGCGGCAGTCTGCACACCGTTTGTATTTTGCGAAAAATAAGCGGTGTTAAGGTAAAATTCTAAAATTTCCTCTTTCGAATATTCGTCTGCCAAGTTTAGCGCTCTTAAAATCTCCTCGAGCTTACGGGTTATGGAATAGCTGTCGTCTCCCGTAACATTCTTAACTACCTGTTGCGGAATTGTCGAGCCGCCAAAGTTTGTGTTGCCCCCTGTGAAAAGGTTTAAGGTAGCCGCAATTGTTCGCTTCCAGTCGACACCGTCGTGCTCCCAAAAGCGCTCGTCCTCGATGGCGACCGCTGCATCTTGCATGTGCTTTGGTATCTGCGACAGCGGCACCCATTCCCTGTTCTCGGTAGCATAAAGGCGCTCGAGCTCGTGCTCTACACCCTCGTCGTCGTAGTAGTAAACAACGCTTGTATATGCAAGCTTGTAACTGTCGAGATCGATCTCCATTTGCGGATTTAGATACCCTGTTACATAATAGAAAAAAGAACCAGCCAATATACTGCCTGTCATAATTCCTATAAGGGCAAGTGTGAAAAACACCCTTAGAAAAATCTTCATTCCTCGGCTTTTTTTTGTGGTCTTTTTCTTAGTTTTCTTCGTATTACTCATCAAAGTCCTCCAAAACATCTGTGGACATTCTGTCCAAATAAAGAGCATTATATCACAACAATATAATTTTTTCCATACTTTAAGTGGGATTTGTTGCTTTATCCAAAAACATATGTGTTGTGCGCCACATTCTTATAACATTTAGTCGTAGACCTGTGGCAATTTGTTCCTACAATAGATTTCGCCAAAACCGAGTAAAACAATAAAGGCTGTACGGCAAGCACCGCACAGCCTTTAAGCTTAGGTCAAACTATCTTCTTATATCGCCCTTATATATATCTATACCGTCATCCTCTGTTCTCATGGAAGAAATCAAAACAGGGAGTACCTTTATATGGATAGACGGCTGAATGGGCATCTGAAGGCAAGACCAAATTTTCGCCTTGTCTTCAAAAGTGGAGCTTACAATATAAATAAAAATATCTTCGGCAACAGCGCCATCGTTTGCGGCTATTGCCTTTCTCGGGATTCTTGAATTGTCGTGCAAGGTCTGCACAGCCTTGCCGATAATGATCTGCTCCTCGGCCGCCTTTGTTCCGCTGACCCTGTTTGGATTTACAAAGAGCATAAATCTCAGCGATAAGGGCTTTGGCGGAACCTGCTTGCTGTTTTTACCAAGCGGCAACATCTGCACCCTTGGTGTTTCTCCGCTATCCTCAATATCGTATAGGTACATGCCCAAAAGATAGTCGTTTTCGGTATCATTTGGGCTCGTTTGAATTATTTTATCGGGCGATGCTATAACATCGGGGCAAAGATTTTGCCTAAGCACGCCAACAATGTACTCCGAAACCTCGGCTATAACAGAAAAGTGTGACATATGATCCACCTCGTTTATTTATTATTACTATATCCAATATATATCAAACATGCCCAAAAGTCAAACAAAGTAACAATTCTGCGACCATTTTTTAGCATCAAAACAAGATGATCTCTCCCCTCGTATTAAAATCCCAAGCTTGTCCCTAATATTTTGTTCAACTTGCTGTATTTTTCTCTTTTTCACTTTTTAGCTCTGTAATTTATTGACTTATTACGACTTATATAGTAAAATATTTACTTATTGAATAATACGCAAGGGGGAAATTTGTATGAAACGGAAAGGATTTGACAACGACTACTACCTTGAAAAGCAGTCGAAGCACATTTTAGAGAGGATCGGCCAATTTGGAGGTAAGCTCTACCTCGAATTTGGCGGAAAACTATTCGACGACCATCATGCCTCTCGAGTGCTACCCGGCTTTAAGCCTGATAGCAAGGTGTGCCTACTTAAAACAATGGCAGACGAGGCCGAGATAGTCATCGTAATAAATGCCACCGACATTGAAAAGAGCAAAGTCAGGGGCGACCTTGGCATTACATACGATGTCGATGTGCTCCGCCTAATAGATGCCTTCAGAGGCCTTGGCCTTTATGTTGGCAGTGTCGTTATCTCTCAATATCAAGAACAATCCTCGGCAGAGGCCTTTATTAAGCAACTCGAAGTTCTTGGAATTAAGACATACAAGCACTACACAATAGCCGGCTATCCATCAAACCTCTCCCTAATAGTGAGCGACGAAGGTCTTGGCAAAAACGACTATATCGAAACGACTCGCCCACTTGTAGTAGTAACTGCACCGGGTCCCGGTAGCGGAAAAATGGCGACCTGCCTGTCTCAGCTATATCACGAGCACAAAAGAGGCATAAACGCAGGGTATGCCAAATTCGAAACCTTCCCAATCTGGAATTTGCCGCTACATCACCCCGTAAACCTTGCATACGAAGCGGCAACTGCCGACTTAAAAGACGTTAACATGATAGACCCATTCCACCTTAATGCGTATGATATTCAAACTGTAAACTATAACAGAGATGTTGAAATATTCCCACTGCTCGCCGCAATGTTCGAGCGAATTCACGGCACTTGCACTTATAAGTCCCCAACCGACATGGGGGTAAACATGGCAGGCTATGCCATAACAGATGATGAGGCTTGCAAAGAGGCATCGCTCGACGAGATCGTTCGTCGTTGCTACCACGGTATGCTCGACTTAAAGGCAGGCCGAGTTGACGAGGAAACGCTCTATAAGCTCGAAATGGTCATGCGTCAAGCCGACATAGACACAACAAGACGTTCGGTCGTGCTTCCCGCACTGGAAAAAGCCACCTCCACAGGTAAGCCTGCCGCTGCATTCGAACTGCCTTGCGGAAAGGTTATAACGGGCAAAACCTCCCCACTTTTAGGAGCTTCCTCCGCAGTTATTCTAAATGCACTTAAAATCCTTGCCGACATCCCCGACGATGTCGCTGCAATCTCCCCAAGCGTAATAGAGCCTATACAAAAACTTAAAACAGGTGTTCTTGGCGGCCAAAACCCAAGACTGCACATAGAAGAAACGCTACTGGCACTCTCGGTCTCCTCCATGACGAGCGATGTTGCGGCAAAGGTGTTATCTAAGCTCGACGAGCTTGCAGGGTGCGAAATGCACTCTACGGTAATACTCTCGCAGGTCGACACCGAAACACTCCGCAAGCTCGGTGTAAACCTAACTTGCGAGCCCGAGTACGAGTCCAAAAAGCTCTTCCACAGGTAGGTAGCGTGATAAGTGTATTTTTAAGTCAGTTTTTGCTCTTTGGCTCGCTATTTCTCATTCCGATACTCTCGGCACTCCTGCCGGTCGTCATGCTTATATCTAACGCAAAAAACAAAGCCAAAAACAAAAGAAATGCAACCACAATATATGCCGTATATTCTCTGCTTATCATTATAATCTTGTTTGTTTTAGGCAATATGTATACAAGCACAATGATAAACCCGTCTATCAAAACAGGTCTTAATATCTGTTTTGCGCTTGGAGTTTTACAGCTAATCGTTGCATTATATGTCCCATTTTCAAAAAAGCTGAGAGGCTCTATGAAATTTGCCCTCCCTCTCTCGCTTATAAACTTGGGACTTACCTTTACAGTCTTTCTCGTAATAGAGACCTCGCAGAGCAACTCCATGGCTTTGATTTTAGTCGTGGTCGGTGCCGTTCCCTTTACCGCCATAGTATTTCTGCTTATGATGCTCGGGGCTTTCCTCGACAAAAAATCAAGAGAAAAGGGCCTAATTCAACGAAGTGTGATAGTTAAAGAAAACTTCTCTGTCGACTACTCCTACAAATACGAGATATACAGGACAGAGAACGGTCTTTACGACATATGGCTCATGTGGCGAGATAACGAGCAAAACGAATACTACGACATGCCGAGCGGCAGGCACCTAACCGACACAATAGAGGCGGCCGAAAATATAGGCGAACACTTTTTGAATAAACACACCACATAGCGTTTTGGGGCTTAGGATTATATAGATCTTTCAAACCCAAAGTCGAGCGCAAAGGTGGCATGTCTTCTGCTAAAGTTATAGCAAAAGACATGCCACCTTTTTTGAAAAGTTTTTTCCAAAAATATAACCGCAGTTCAGTTTTCAGTAAATTAGCATATACATTCGTAATATTTGCATAATAATAACATAGTAAAATTTAAATTTATAATAAACAAAACCTTACCTTATATGCATTTCTAATGCCAATTGTAAAAGTTTAGTAAACATAATAAGAAAAATATTTACAAAACGTGGTTTTTGTGCTAATATGACATAAGCATTTTATGAATATAACCAACTATATTATAAGCGTGGTGATACGGCATGAAGAATATGGGACAAAAGCTCATCGTGACAATAGCTGTCTTGGTTTCTTTGGCATGTCTGGTCTCTATGATCGCCATTTTCAACAACACCGTAAACGACGAGCTAAGCCGCTCTGCCACCGAGCGATTGTCCGATGAGGTGGACAGGCAGCAAACGGCAGTTAACTATGTTCTCGAATCAAAGTTAAAAGCCTTGCTCACCTTATCAGCATCCGTGGATCTTATAAATACAGATCAAGCTATGTACGAATATCTCGAGCAGTCGATGGCACTTCTAAGCTCCGATCGCATCTATGTTGTAGACAATAACGGAGTCGGATTCGACAACGAAGGAAAGGCTGTCGACCTGTCGAGCAGAGAGTTCTTTAAAGAGATTGCACAGCCTGTCCCCGAAGTTTCAAACCCATACATCACAACATACAGCGGAAACTGCGTCATGACAGCAGCTGCGCCGTTTGCGGATGGTACGGGATATGTCGCGGTGGATTTCGACATAGAGTATTTGCAAGAGCTTCTCTTTAATCAAATTTCACGCTATGGCAACATTTTAATAGTAAATTCCGATGGTGGCCCTGTTTTGGGCATGGTAGACTCGCCCATTTCCTCCAATGAGTTTATGAGTATGGAATTTTCAGGCGGTCACACCCCCGAGTCTATCATCGCCGATTATAAAGCCGGCAATTCGGGAAGCGTTTCTTTTTACCTCGGCACAGAGCGAATTATTGCCGAATATCGACCCATAGAAGCTAGGGACTGGCTCCTTTTCTACTATGTATACGAAGACGAGATGCTCGCAACAGAACGCAGTATTTCAGACGGAATTATAGCCTTTAGCGGATTTATAATAGCCTTTTTTGCTTTAATGACCATTTATATGGTATACACCAAGAGCAACAGCATTAAGGAGATTAAAAAAACAGCCTACTACGACGAGCTTACAGGGCTTAGAAACTTGGTTAAATTTAAACTCGATGCAGAGCAAGTTTTGATTAATAACCCAGACAAAAAATACGGCATGGTAAAGGTCGATATAGAAAACTTTAAAGCGATAAACGAAATGTTCGATTTTGACATAGGCAACGAGGTCTTGGTAGCCTTTTCCAAAACCGGCGCAAGCGTGCCCGATCCCTCCTTCTTTATGGGCAGGGCAAGCGGCGACGAGTTCTTAATGTTTGCAAGTGCCGATTTGATGCTACAACTCGAAGAACTTTCAACCCACTACGAAGCCTTTTTCAAAGAGGCTGTCCCCTCTCTTGGCAAGCATCATCTAACATTTAGATATGGCAGATACATAATCGAAGATGGCGAAACAAATGTTAACGAAATAATAAACAAGGTCGGCATGGCGCACAGTAATGCTAAGAAAAATCATGATGTTTTGATTAGCGACTACGACGACAAAATGAAAAAATACGCACTTACAATTGCCGATTTGACAAACAAAATGGAAGATGCCTTGGCAAACGGAGATCTGCAACCCTTCCTACAACCGAAATTCGGTGTTTCAGATGGTGATGTAGTTGGAGCAGAGGCGCTCGTTAGGTGGATCGAGCCAAGCGGTAACATGATTTACCCCAACGACTTTATACCGCTTTTCGAGGCAAATGGCTTTATTGTCAAGCTCGACATGAAGATGCTCGAGGACATATGCAAAACGATCAAAACTTGGGAGGAAGAAGGGCACGAGCTCATACCGATTTCGGTAAACTTTTCAAGAGTGCACCTAAAATTCCCCTCATTTGTCGACGATATGAAGGCCATCGTTGACAGATGTGGAATAGATGCTAAATACATCGAAGTAGAGCTAACCGAAACAACAATGACAGAGAACCAAAGAGCGCTCGAAACGCTGCTCGACCAACTAAAAGGCGCAGGATTTGCCGTCTCGATAGACGACTTTGGCGCCGGATATTCATCGCTCGGACTGCTTAAAAACTTTAGAGTGGACACTCTAAAACTCGACCGCAGCTTCTTTGTAGACACAAAATACGGCGAGCGTGGAGACCTTGTTGTAGACGGCATTATAAAGCTCGCTCACAGCCTCGACATGAAGATCGTAGCCGAAGGAATAGAAGAATCCGAACAGGTAAACTTCCTAAAAACAGTAGACTGCGAAGCCGCCCAAGGCTACTTCTACGCCAAACCAATGCCAATCTCAGAATTCAAAGCCAAATACATAGAAAAATAAAAAAGAGCTTGGAGAAAACCTCCAAGCTCTTTCAGTTTAATTAAACCCCCACCCAAAGGTGGGGCCCCACATAAAATCAACCAAAAATTGCCCCTAGGCAATTTTTCACCACAGTTCTTAGTTCTTAGTTCTTAGTTCTTAGTTCTTAGTTCTTAGTTCTTAGTTCTTAGTTCT
>CAYJFK010000046.1:17518-19997 GCA_964369475.1 uncultured Oscillospiraceae bacterium
AGTTCTTAGTTCTTAGTTCTTAGTTCTTAGTTCTTAGTTCTTAGTTCTTAGTTCTTACCTAAAAACCTCTTACCTAAAAACCTCTTACCTCCTCCTGTCCACCATAAACAGGCACGGTAAACCGAACACATGTCCCTTTGCCAATTTCACTCTCTATAACAAACTCTCCGCCGTGCGCCTCTGCCACCGTTTTGCAAATATACAGCCCTATGCCCGAACCATTCCCACCTGTAATGCCACGTCTTGTAACATGAGGCAAGAGATCTTCCTCTATCCCCTCGCCGTTGTCGCAGACTCGAACAGAAACAAAAGAGCTCTCGTAGGTTGCCTCTATTTCTACCAATCCACCCTCGGTATGTCTTACCGCATTTGATAGTAAATTTGAAAAAAGCCTGGAAAAACTGTCCCTATCGGCATAGATAAAAGGCAGTCCTTTTTGCAAAGATAGCGACAGCTCAACCCCGCTTTTGCTTGCAACGACCCTGAAGGATTCAACCGAATCTGATATAAGCTGCGCAAAATCTGTCTTTCGCCTGCTTTCAACGGCCGACAACTTCGACATGTCAACCATGCCTGCCACCATCCTACCAAGCCGATCGGTTTCATTCTTAACAACTCCAAGCGATTGCCCTGCGCTTTCTGTCATCCCCTTTGAAAGCAGTCTGTTTGCATGTTCAATCCCTGTGCCGATTACGGTAAGTGGCGTTCTCATCTCGTGGCTCATGTCTTGTAAAAATTCGGTCTTCATCCTGTTTAGCGTCTCCAAACTCTCTGCCTTTGCCTTTGCCATACGGCTGTCATCCTCGGCCTTCTCCACGTCCTTCATGGTCGTGTAGAATATGGCTATGGCTTGCGAAATGGAAAATACCAATATGGCAAGCTCGGCAATAGAGGTGCTAATGCCAAATAGATATGTTCCGCTAAAATATAGCGCATCGCTAATAGTGGCATAAATTAAAATGATAAGCGACATTATAGCCACGCCCTGCTCTATACTTAGCCGCTTTCCTTCTTTTTTCTGCCGAAGGGCATGAGCTATTGATAGGCCTATAAGCACAATTGTTGCCAAAAGGCAAAGTGCATTTAAAGGTATTAGCATTGTCGAAACTGTATATGTGTCGGCAAAAACAAAGAAAATAGCAAAGGCGCCGAGCAGAACAACAATGACCCTTTTTACCCAACTTGAAACTATCGAGCTAAACTGAATGTCGAATATATGCACAATAAAAATCGAACTTAGAGCGACCGTTATATACTCCGCCTTAAACGCAAGCTCCCACGGCATATTTCTAAAAATGTCGTACGCTATTTTTGTGCCGACAATACTAAGCCTGACAAAATAGCATAGACAGACTGCCGAAAAGTACATGTTTAGCTTTGTACTGCGATAGACCGCCGCAAGCATTACATGCAAAACAAACAAAAAGAGCATTATACCTGCCGCTACCGTCTCGGTTACAGTTTGGAAATCTACAAACCAAGTTAAGAGTTCGTTGTCTCCCACATATGTACTTGTATAGCTCGCACCCTCTCTATGCACAAAGTTGCCACCCTGTACAATAAGCTCCAATATACCATCATAAGCTACCGCAGTTATTGCAATTTCTCCGTACTCCGCCTCGAAATCCTCTGCATTTGTTGCAGGCACACCCATGCCCCCCACATATACGCCATTTACATACATGCGTCTTGCATAGTCCCCCAAGGTATAGAGACCGTAACTGCCCTCCTGCGGCATTATAGCCCTAAGACGTGCTGTGCGCCCCTCGTCTACATCAATGGGATCACCAATCTCAATTTTGTGCTCGTTTTGACTAAACTCCTCCGGCGTCAAAATTTCATTTGGTATGTGTTCCACATTGCCGATAAGCTTTACTACGGTTGTGGAAAAATCTATTTCCCGTAAATCCCATACCCCATTATCAGAATAGACCTCCGTTAGGTTGACCTCGTTATACCTTACAGCTACTTCTCCAACCCATACCATAGCACAGATAATGAGAGCTACAATATATATAATGAATATTAGTATTTTCTTGCCACGTCTTACCATCCACTACCATTTTCCCTTTATAATATTTCGCATTAGCCACACTATCACCGCATGACTTGACCTCTTTTTAAGCGCCGCAAATAACGGCGTCTTTACCATACAACCTGTACACCTTATTACATGCTACATGCTAAGTAGCATCTTCTCGAGCTCGACAAATGTCATTCTCTCGTAATCTGTGCCAATATCTTCGCCCTCGATAAAATCGGTCACGAGCACCGATCTAATGCCACACTTTGCCGCTCCCATGTCGTCGTCGGTGTTGTTGCCGATCATAATGCAATTTGCAAAGTCCTCGCCACATGCAGCCTCTTTAAAGTAGGCCTCGCTAGGCTTGCAATACTTGCTGTTTTCGTATGTCGTAACATGATCAAAGTCAGTGGCAGTAAGCCCTATCCAGTTAAGGCGCTCCTCTACTGCAACAAG
>CAYJFK010000047.1:0-19878 GCA_964369475.1 uncultured Oscillospiraceae bacterium
CGCCGCTCCCCCTCCTTCCGAAGGGGCTTGACTTAGGGTTTTTCTCCAGTCTGAGCCAAGAAGATGTACTTTCATCTTCTTGGCTTTTTTGCCTCTTAACATTCTCAACCGTGTATATGACCTACCTCTGCCGCTTTGCAGCCAAAGATCTCTGCAAGTTCGTCGCACTTTGCGACTCTAAGCCTTGCGTATCTTCGCCTCATTATGTCGACAATCTCGCCAGCCCCCTCGCCCATATCAAGTGCAATTATCTCGGCATAGGGCACGCACCGAACGGCACTTTCTATTGCCATTTCAGCGCTCTCCTTGCATATAGGGACTACCATATATATCTGCCTGCTCGCAGAAGGGGCACAGAGTATCGCCAAAATATAACAAGAGAGCGAAGCTATACTTATAACCGCAACAAGATTTGCCATACATATCACCTCGATATATACTATGGCACACTTATACTTTGTGTGATTGCCATAATACGCCAATGCAAAGGCACGCACTTTCTTTGCCCCACAGGGCAAGCGAAAATAGCCCCCTCGACGGGGGCTGTTTTCGCAGGAGAAAAACCCAAAATCAAGCCCATTCGGAAGGTGGGGGAGCGGCGAGGGGGCACCATCAGGGTGCCCTCTGGCGTTAAATTCCCGCCCCGAGGGCGTTAAAATCAGCTTTAGCTGATTTCTCAGCTTGGAGAAAACACTTTTTCTCCAAGCTGAATATCCCCCTCGACGGGGGCTATTTTCGCAGGAGTACGACAAGGAACCCCCATGACACACATACATTCTCGGTAGCTTTTGACCGCAAAATAAGAAAAATCGCATTTTTTAGCAGATTTAGCACTATATATACCCTCTTATTTGTACCATTTGCACCTTGACACATATTTGTTAAAAGTGATAAAATTATCTCGTTATTTTTGTATACTTTTTTATAGGAGGTCTGCATGAAAAAAGTGCTTGTCATCATGGGGAGCGATAGCGATTTCCCCATAGTCGAGGGCGCACTTGCTACTTTAAAGGATTTGGAAATTCCCTTTGAAGCGCATGTCTGCTCTGCACATCGTACACCCGATTACGCCGCAGAACTTGCGGGGGGCGCACTGAAGAATGGTTTTGGCGCAATTATTGCATTTGCAGGAAAGGCGGCTCACCTTGCAGGTGTCTTGGCCGCATTCACAACACTTCCCGTTATAGCGGTACCTGTTAGTTCCAAAACGCTCGACGGGCTCGACGCTCTGCTTGCCATGGTGCAAATGCCATCGGGCGTGCCTGTTGCTACCGTCGCGATAGACGGTGCAAAGAACGGTGCTCTGCTTGCGGCTCAGATTTTGGCCGTTGGCGACGAGGGGCTTATGCAAAAGCTTATTGACAAAAAGGCCGCAATGGTGGCTGAAGTAAGACGTAAAGACGAGCTAATTCAAGGGAGGCTGTAAAAATGGAAAAGAGAGAACAAATGTATGAAGGCAAGGCCAAAAAGGTCTTTGCCACAGAGGATGCAGGTCTTGTAGTCGTTAGCTACAAGGACGATGCAACGGCTTTTAACGGACAAAAGAAGGGCACAATTATGGGCAAGGGCGCAGTTAACAACCGCATGAGCAACCGCCTTATGTCGCTTCTTGAAAAAGAGGGTGTTCCCACTCATTTTGTCAAAGAGCTAAACGACCGTGAAACTGTCGTTAAAAAGGTAAAAATTGTACCGCTTGAAGTTATTGTTAGAAATATTGCGGCAGGCTCTATGGCAAAGCGCCTTGGACTTGAGGAAGGCCTAAAGCTAACAACAACCGTTTTTGAAATATGCTACAAAAATGACGATCTTGGCGATCCGCTAATAAACGACTACCATGCAATTGCAACCGGTATGGCTACAAAAGAGGAGCTCGACAAGATTTACGATTACACTGCAAAGGTTAACAACTTTCTAAAGACATATCTGCTTGAAGCAGGGCTTATCCTCGTAGACTTCAAGCTTGAATTTGGTATAGATAACGACGGCAACCTAATTCTTGCCGACGAGATTTCTCCCGATACATGCCGTCTATGGGACGCAAAGACAGGCGATAAGCTCGACAAAGACCGCTTCCGCCGTGATCTACCCGACCCAGAGGGCGCTTACAGTGAAGTTGCCCGTCGTCTATTGTAAGGGGGCGACATGGGAGGATTTTTTGGTGTAGCATCGAGAGAAGATTGCGTTTTTGACGTGTTTTTTGGTACAGACTATCATTCTCACCTTGGCACAAGGCGTGGCGGCATGGTCTTTCACGACTTTGAAAAGGGTTTTCAGCGTGCCATTCACAATATAGAAAACTCACCCTTTAGAACAAAGTTCGAGCGTGACACAGAGGGCTTTATAGGCAACATCGGCATGGGTTGCATTAGCGACATGGAGCCACAGCCCATACTTGTTCGCTCGTCGCTCGGCACATTTGCCGTAGTTTCGGTCGGTCGCATAAACAATATAGAAGAACTTTCAAATATCGTTTTGTCGGAAGGCAGTGGCCACTTTTTTGAGCTGTCGGGCGGCAAGGTAAACCCAACAGAGGTCGTGGCCTCGCTCATTGCTCGCAAGGGTGATATTGTAGAGGGAATTAAGTATGTTCAAGAGGTTGTGGAGGGTTCTATAAGCCTTTTGGTGCTAACTCCCGACTGCATATATGCCGCCCGTGATAAATACGGTCGCACACCTATTTTGATAGGCCACAAAGAGGGCGCATACTGTGCCTCTTTCGAGTCCTTTGCCTATTTGAATTTAGGCTACTCCGACAGCTACGAGCTCGGCCCACGAGAGATTGTGCGCATGACGAGCGAGGGGGTCGAGACAGTCTCTGCCGCCGGCGACGACATGAAGATCTGTGCATTTTTGTGGACATATTTCGGTTATCCCACATCTTCTTACGAGGGTGTTAATGTCGAAAAAATGCGTTACAGATGCGGCGAACTGCTCTCGGTCGGCGAGACGGCAAATGTCGACTGCATTGCAGGTGTTCCCGATTCGGGCACGGCTCATGCTATGGGCTTTGCATATGCCTCGGGTATACCCTTTAGCCGTCCTCTAATAAAGTACACACCAACATGGCCGAGAAGTTTTATGCCGCAAAACCAAAAGATGAGAAGTCTTATAGCCAAGATGAAGCTTGTGCCTGTCGATGCGCTTATCAGAGACCAGAATCTACTTCTTGTAGACGACTCTGTCGTTAGAGGCACGCAGATTAGGGATACCGTTGGCTATCTGTACGAACACGGCGCAAAGAGCGTTCACATTCGCCCTGCTTGCCCTCCGCTTGTCTTTGGTTGTAAGTATCTTAACTTCTCACGTTCGGTTTCTATCGAGGATTTGATAGTCCGCCGCATAATAAAGGAGAGAGAGGGCTCGGCAGAACCCGCTGCGGCAAAGCTTGCGCCATATCTCGATCCGAGCAGTAAGCAGTATCTTGAAACAGAAAAGCGAGTTGCCGAGATTGCAGGCATAGATTCGATGCGCTTCCAAAAGCTCGACGACCTTGTTGCCTCAATCGGTATAGACAAGTGCAAGGTATGTACATATTGCTGGAACGGCGTGGAGTAAAAGGGGCGATTTCGGATATTGCCAAATTGCCGCAAGATAAAAATAAGGGGTTGCCTTGTGGCAACCCCTTGTAAAAGTTCTGATTTATTTTTGCGACACATTGTCAGCTTGCTTTTAGCGCTTATAAAGACTACCTCTTTGTTGCAACGCCGTAGAGGAATATTCTTCCGCAACTTGCGACGTTCTCGACCTTAAAGCCTGCTACATCGAGCATCTTCATTATGTTGCGTTTAACGCTACCTTGGCTCGTTAGGCTCTTAAAAAAGTGTGTGCCGTCGAATACAAGCCCTGCAAACCCTCTTGGCCTGTCGTACTCCATAAAGAGTATCTGACCACCGGGGCGAAGCACCCTTCTTATTTCGGCAAGGGCGACATATGGCTCCTTTATTGCCGACAGTGCAAGAAAAACACATGCATAGTCGTATGAACAATTGCTTATTGGCAATTTTGAATTTGTGTTTGGTACAAAGGTCACCGGTAGGCGGCCAAAGTCGAACTCCTTAACGGCGGTCGAAAAACGGTTATCGACAACAGTTAGGGAGGACATATGCTCTATTGGGAAATAAGGCAAACTTCTGCCGTTTCCTCCACATAGCTCTATAACGTCTCCCGACACCTGCGATAACATTGCCTTTCTAACTGTAATAAGCACGCTTTCTCTTTGTACCTTACCTTCCGGCGGCAAGTTGCGCTTTTTTCCTCGATTTTGCATCTTCTACCTCCGATTGTAATTCGTCTTTGGCAATATTAACACATCTCGGGCCTGTTGTACAGTGCTTAATTGTAAATATTTTTTGAAATTAGCGGTTAAATTATAAACAAATAATGTCTAATATATTAAAGGAGGTCAAAAATGCGTGATAATTCTAAGTTAATGTCGATTTCAAATAAAGTAAGGCAGCATATAATTCGCTCGGTATATCTTGCAAAATCGGGTCACCCCGGTGGCTCGCTTTCTATTGCCGATATACTTACAGCGCTTTATTTTGACGAAATGAATGTAGACCCCCAAAACCCCAAGGACAAGGATAGAGACAGATTTGTGCTCTCCAAGGGGCACACAGCGCCTGCTCTATACGGTACTCTTTGCGAAAAGGGCTACTTTGGCGCAGAGGAGCTCGATAAGCTTCGCAAGCCCCATGCAATGCTCCAAGGTCACCCCGATATGAAGGGCACTCCCGGTGTTGACATGTCGACAGGTTCTTTGGGTCTTGGCATTTCTTCGGCCTGCGGCATGGCAAAGGCCGCCAAGGTTTACGGCGACAATTACAGGGTATACACTATTTTGGGCGATGGCGAGATGCAAGAGGGTCAGGTCTTTGAGGCTTTGATGTTTGCCGCTCACTATAAGCTCGATAATCTTTGCGTTATTATAGACTTTAACGGCCTGCAAATAGACGGCGACATAACAAAGGTTATGAACCCCTGCCCGATAGATACAAAGCTCGAGGCCTTCGGCTTTGAGGTTGCCGTTATAGACGGACATAACTTTGACGAGATATTTAAGGCTCTTGACAGGGCAAAGACTGTAAAGGGTAAACCCTTTGCAATAGTTGCAAAGACCGTAAAGGGCAAGGGTGTTTCCTATATGGAAAATCAGGCGGGCTGGCACGGCAATGCACCAAACGCAGAGCAGTACGAGATCGCCATGAAAGAGCTTGGAGGTGCGATATGAAGGCTACAAGAGAAGCATACGGCGAAGCTTTAGCCGAGTTTGGCGCAAAGTACGACTTTTTGGTGCTCGATGCAGACCTTTCTAAGTCGACAAAGACTGCGACCTTCCAAAAGGATTTCCCCGACAGGTTTATAAACTGCGGCATTGCAGAGGGCAACATGATGGGAGTTGCGGCAGGTCTTGCCTCGACAGGTCGCCCTGTTTTTGCCTCCTCCTTTGCCATGTTTGCGGCAGGTCGTGCATACGATGCCGTTAGAAACGGCATTGGCTATCCCCACCTAAATGTAAAGATAGGCGCTTCTCATGCAGGTATATCTGTCGGCGAGGACGGGGCTACCCACCAGTGCATCGAGGACTTAGGGCTTATGAGGGGTATCCCCGGCATGGTGGTATGCTGTCCTGCCGATGCCACGTCGACAAGGCTTGCCGTTGAGGCGGCAATAAAGCACGACGGGCCTGTTTATATAAGGCTCGGCCGCTTAGCATCGCCCGAGGTCGGCGGAGAGGGCTTTGAGTTTGGCAAGGGTCGTGTACTAAAAGATGGTACAGATCTAACAATTGTTGCCTGCGGCCTTATGGTTGCCGAGGCGCTGTCTGCCGCTGAGATACTAAAAGGCAAGGGGCTGTCGGCCGCCGTTATCGACATGCACACGATTAAGCCGCTCGACGAGGCTCTTATTACAGAGTATGCCAAGAAGACAGGCAAGATAGTTACGGTCGAGGAGCACAGCGTTATAAATGGGCTTGGCTCTGCCGTCTGCGAATGCCTTGCGGGCACTTGCCCTGTTCCCGTGCAGAGAATAGGCGTGAAGGACACCTTTGGTCAGTCAGGCCCTGCCAAGGAGCTACTTGATATATACGGCCTTACAGGAGAGCATATAGCGGCGGCTATACTCGGTTAGGTAATAGTTTAGATAGTTTTATATAACGAGATGGGCTGTGACGAAAAATCGTCACAGCCCATTTTATAGCATTTTTACATTTTTTAAAATAACTAATTTTTTAGCGCTTGTAGCGGAGCAGGTATTCTGCCGCCTCTGTTTACAAATACAGACGGGCTGAATTTGCTGTTTATCGGCATTATCGGAGCATAGCCGAGCAGTCCGCCAAAGTCGAGCACATCGCCCTCCTTGCAGCCTATTGCAGGGATTACACGAACGGCAGTTGTCTTGCTGTTTATCATGCCTATCGCCGCTTCGTCTGCTATAAGTGCGCTTATAACGTCGGAAGGGGTCTCGCCGGGGATTACTACCATGTCAATGCCGACACTGCACACCGCCGTCATGGCTTCTAATTTTTCTATTGTAAGGCTTCCACGCTCGACAGCCTTAATCATGCCTTCGTCCTCGCTGACAGGGATAAACGCACCCGACAGTCCGCCGACATGGTTGGAGGCCATAACTCCGCCCTTTTTAACGGCATCGTTTAGCATGGCAAGAGTAGCGGTAGTGCCGGGGCAGCCGCAACTTTCAAGGCCGATTTCTTCCAGTATATTTGCCACACTGTCGCCAATAGCAGGGGTTGGGGCGAGCGACAGGTCTACAATGCCAAAGGGCATACCGAGGCGCTCGCTCGCAACGCCGCCTACGAGCTGTCCCATACGTGTTATCTTAAATGCCGTCTTTTTTATAAGCTCGGCAACAGAGTCGAGCGAGGCATCTTTCGGGAGCTTTTCGAGCGCCGCACGAACAGCACCTGGGCCCGATACACCTACATGTATAACACAGTCAGGCTCGCCTACTCCGTGAAATGCGCCTGCCATAAAGGGGTTATCTTCGGGTGCATTGCAAAATACCACAAGCTTGGCAGCACCTGCGCACATCTTATCTTGAGTTAGCTCTGCCGCCTTGCGAACAACGCCGCCCATCATTTTAACTGCGTCCATATTAATGCCGCTCTTTGTGCTACCCACATTCACACTCGAGCAGACAAAATCAGTCTGGGCGAGCGCTTCGGGAATGCTGTTAATTAGCCTCTCGTCCCCTGCCGAAAATCCCTTGTGGACAAGGGCGGAGTATCCGCCGATAAAGTCTATCCCTACATCCTTTGCCGCACGGTCGAGCGTTTTGGCAAACATAACAGGGTCTGCATCAGGACAGGCGGCGAGCACCATTGCAATGGGCGTTACCGATATGCGCTTATTTACAATCGGTATGCCGTAGTCTACCGATATGTCGTTTACAATTTTAACAAGGTTTTTTGCCTTAGAAATTATCTTATCGTATATCTTCTTGCAGGCAGTCTCGCCGTTTGGGTCGGCGCAGTCGAGCAGTGATATTCCCATTGTTACGGTGCGCACATCGAGGTGCTCGTCGGAAATCATCTGTATCGTTTCGAGTATTTCGTTTGAACTTAGCATTCTTTTATCTCCTTTGGGTTCTGATTATATATATCCCTAAATAGAAAAATATCCTTTATATTCTGTGCATAGCGTCGTACATTGCCTTTAGCTTGCAGTGAATGTCTACCCCAAGCTTCTCGCCGAGCGCCGTCATGCCCTTTGCAAATTCCGTGAAATCGGCTGTCGATTTTTCTATGTCGACAATCATAATCATGGCAAACATGCCTCCCAGTATTCTCTGCGAGACCTCCTCGACATTTACATTTGCCTTTGCGCAGGAGGTACAGACCTCTGCTAATATTCCAACTTTATCCTTGCCTATTACCGTGATAACTGCTTGCATTTTCCATCTTCCTTTCGCTCTTTTGCATCAATATATTATATATAGCCTTATCTGTAAATCCTATCACAAATTGCAGAAAAGTCAACCTTGATAGGCACTTATTTCTCCACATTACGACTTTTCTGCGACTTGCACAAATCGTGTGGACAAATGACGCTGAAAAATGATATAATTATATATTATTGTTGTCGTCGCCCTTTGTTTTTGGCGGCTATTTTGGAGGGTTTTATGTCAGAAAAACAGTCTCTTACGGGACTTGTAAAGAGAATTATATATTATAATAGCGAAAATTCCTATACCGTCGCCGAAATCGAGAGTGACGAGGGCGACGAGACTCTTATTTGCTATACCGCAAATCTAAAGCCGGGCGAGAGTGTTCTTGCCATTGGGAACATGACAAATCACGCCACTCACGGGCCGCAATTTGTTGCCGAGAGCGTAGAGACAATGCTTCCCGAGGGGGAGAGTGCCATAAGGCGGTATCTTGTTAGCGGTGCTGTGCGTGGTGTCGGCAAGGTGCTTGCCGATAGAATTGTTGACAAGTTCGGCGCTCGTACCCTTGAAGTTATGGAGAGTTCTCCCCTACTTCTCGCCGAGGTGAGCGGTATTACCGAGGGCAAGGCCGAGCAGATAGGGCATAGATTTCGGGAAATTCAAGGGGTTAAGCGTGTTATAGAACAGCTTCGTTCCATGGCGCTATCGCCCCATACCGCCGTTATGTTATACAAGAGGTATGGCATGTCGGCCGCCGAGACCGTTAGGCAAAACCCATATATACTTTGCAATGACGAATACGAGGCAGATTTTGAAGTGGTCGACAATGCCGCCATAAACGAGCTTGGGGTGGACAAGTTGTCGGCAACACGCATAAAGGCAGGCATTTTGCATGTACTTAGGCACAACTTGACAAATGGTCACACATTTTTACCCGAGGACAAACTGCTTTCGACGGCCATAGACTTTTTAGAGGTCGACAGCGAAGCTTTAGAATTTGCATTTTCCGAGCTACTCGAAGATGGGGCTGTTATGTCGGAGGAGGTCGCAGGGCTCGAGGCTGTTTTTCTTGCCTCCTACTACGAAGCAGAGAGGCGAGTTGCAAGGCGACTGCTCGAGATGGCTGTTCCCATTCCCATTTCAAAGGAGGACGAAGATCTCGCTTTAGAGGTCGCAAAAAAGCTCGGGATAGAGCTTGCCGACCGTCAGAAAAAGGCGATCTCCTCCTGTCTTTCAAATGGGGTATTCATTCTTACGGGCGGCCCCGGTACAGGTAAGACGACGACACTTAAAGCTATTCTTACGCTTTTGCAGGAGAAGGGGCAAAAAACGCTACTCTGCGCACCGACCGGAAGGGCGGCAAAGCGCATGAGCGAGCTTTCAGGCGCAGAGGCTACGACAATACACAGGATGCTCGGCGTTACAATGCGCACAGGTGGGCTTCATTTTAAAATGAACGAGCAAAACCCACTCGAGGCCGATGTTGTTATTGTAGACGAGGCATCTATGCTCGACATTATGCTTTTTGATGCGCTCATTGCCGCCATGCAGCATGGCTCTCGGCTAATTTTAGTCGGGGATATAAATCAGCTCCCTCCAATCGGGGCCGGCAATGTACTGCGCGACATGATAGGCAGCGACCTTTTTGCAATGGTCGAGTTAAAGGAGATATTCAGACAGGCCAAGGACAGCCTTATAGTTGTAAATGCCCACCGAATACATAGCGGCGAGCCGCCCGAGTTTAACTCGAGGGACAGCGACTTTTTCTTTGTTAAGTGCCCCGATAAAACGGCACTTCCCTCGCTAATGGCAGACCTTGTTTCACGTAGACTGCCAACGGCTTACAACATAGATGCCACTCTCGATTTGCAGGTTATAACACCGACACGCAAGACCGAGTTTGGCACGGCCTCGCTAAACAAGTCCTTGCAGTCGGTTTTAAATCCGCCGAGCGGCGACAAGAGGGAGCTAATTGTGCAGGGCATGGGATTTACTCTCAGAATGGGCGATAAGGTGATGCAAAATCGTAACAACTACGATATAGACGGCATTTGTCCCGACACAGGCGAAGTTACGACGGGCGTTTTTAACGGTGATATAGGCATTGTTCTTGATATTGACAAGCTAAATGAAATCCTAATTATAAAGTTTGACGACAGGCAGGTCGAGTACCCCTTTGCTATGGCGCATCAACTCGAACTTGCCTATGCCGTTACCGTGCACAAGAGTCAGGGTAGCGAGTATAAGGTTGTAGTATTTCCTGCCTATCGTGGTATGGGCAGGCTTCAGACGAGGAATTTGCTCTATACCGCCGCCACGAGAGCACGACAGATATTTGTCGGTGTCGGCGAGCCCGAGGCTCTCGAGTATATGACGGCAAACAACAGGGTAGACCGTAGGTATGCCGCTTTGAAGTATATGATAATGAATTTGTACGAGGAGTACGGCAGTTTCTAACAGCCGTAAGGAGATGCATTATATGAAGGCGCTTGACTTTTTGTACCCTCCCCGTTGTCCATTTTGCACAAATGTATCAAGGCTTGGCGGCATTTGTCGTGATTGCCTTGATACACTTGCGAGCTACTCGGCGGCATGTCCGAGGTGCACAAAGCCGAGGGGCTTTTGCTCTTGTAAAGAGGTCGGCGGAGACGGTGGGCTTACCGCCCCCTTTGTTTACAGGGGAGTGGCGCAAAGGGCTATTTTGTCCTTTAAGAGGTACGGCACGATAGACCACGCAAGCGCTCTTGCAAGCTATATTGCAGAGTCGGTTTACGGCATAACTTCGGCAGAAGTCGTAACGGCCGTGCCTTCTACCGCCAAAAGTTTTAGGCGACGTGGGTACAACCCTGCCGAACTGCTCGCAGTAGAGGTTGCGGCAGAGCTTAGTCTGCCTTACGAGGCGCTTCTTAAAAGTAAAGATGGCAAAAGTCAGAAGGATATGAAAAGCAGTGAAGATAGAATTTTGAATGTCCAAGACCGCTTTTATATAGCAGATGGGGCTGATGTGCTCGGTCGGCGCATACTGCTTATAGACGATGTGCGCACAACAGGGGCGACTCTTGGGGCTTGTCGAGAGGAGCTACTTGCGCACGGTGCTCTATATGTCGAAAGTTGCGTATTTGCGACCGACTAAATTTTGTAAAATTTTTGTTTGTAATTTACAAAGATTTATAGTAGAATATAGATTGAGGTTTTAGCATGTCGCATTTTCTTTTTCGGCAAAAGATTAAAGCGACCGAATATAACCATGTATATTGCTAAAAATAATCTTTATAAGCGTGTGGGTGGCGAGACATTTTGTTTCGTCTGATAATATAAAAAAGAGGTGTGTTAGCACCAAGTAATCGTATTTAATATCGTTTAAAAAAGGAAGGTAGAGGTAAACTATGGCACAGGAGATCGGTATAGACTTAGGCACTGCGAGTGTTTTAATTTATGTGAAGGGCAAGGGCATTGTTTTGCAAGAGCCCTCTGTCGTTGCGATAGAGCGCAATACAAATAAGATTTTGGCGGTCGGCACAGAGGCACAGAGAATGCTCGGAAAGACCCCCGGATCTATCATAACAATTCGTCCCATGAGAGACGGTGTTATCTCGGACTACGAGATGACACAGAAGATGATAAAGCACTTTCTAAAGAAGGTGTGCGGCTTTATGCTCTTTAAGCCACGTATAATGGTATGCGTTCCCTCGGGTATAACCGAAGTTGAAGAACGTGCCGTTATTGATGCGGCAAATCAGGCAGGAGCTAAAAAGACATTTCTTGTAGAAGAACCGATTGCGGCCGCTATCGGCGCAGGGATAGACATAGACCAGCCCGACGGCAACATGATTGTCGACGTTGGCGGCGGCACGACCGACATTGCCGTTATATCGCTCGGCGGTGTCGTTGTAAGCGAGTCGATAAAGACAGCGGGCGACAAGTTCGACGAGGCACTAATTAAGTATTGCCGTAAAAAGTACAATGTTCTTATAGGCGAGCGCACAGCCGAGCGCATTAAGATGGAGATCGGTTGCATGTACCCGATGGACGACAAGGGCTCTGTCGATGTTAAGGGTCGTTGCCTTATGACAGGACTTCCCAAGGTTGTAACGATCACTTCTGACGAAGTTCTCGAAGCCTTCGAGGAGTGCGCAACGACAATAAGCGAGGCAATTCACTCGGTTTTGGAAAAGACTCCCCCCGAGCTACTTGGCGACATATCGCAAAACGGTATTATACTAACGGGTGGCGGTGCGCTTATCCGTGGTTTCCCCGAGCTTATCTTCTCCAAAACGAGAATTAACACATTTATTGCAGACGATGCAATTTCCTGCGTTGCAAGGGGCACAGGCAGGTGTCTTGACAGGCTCTCCAAGCTTCAAGACGGTACTATTAACCTTGCAAGAAGAAAAGAGTTCGAATAAGATTTACATGGTCTGTAAGTCCAAGGGGTAACCCTTGGACTTACATTGTTTGCAAACAATGGTTTTCGTTTTATCTTTAGCTTTGCCGTTGTCAAAGTAATGTGCTTTGTTTGGCGCTATTTTGTTACAAAATTACACTTGACAAGCACTGCTTGGTTAGATATACTTAGACCATAAAAAGGAATAGCTTTGTATGACCGGCGGATTAATGTGGGTAACCACGGGGGAATGCAAAGTGTATAAGCCGACCGCCTGGGCAGTGTTGATCGAGATTTCTCGGTTGATGTTGTCCTTTTTTGTTTTTTATTTTGAAAGGAGCAAAAAATGTTAACAGCTTGGAACAACTTTAAAGAGGGCACTTGGAAGGACGAGATAAATGTATCGGACTTTATTTTAAAAAACTATACCCAGTACGACGGGGATCACGAGTTTTTATCTCCTCCCACCAAGAGAACAGAGGAGCTTTTAAAGAAGGCGGAGGTGCTATTTGCCAAGGAGCGTGAGAATGACGGAGTGCTCGACATCGACACAGAGACAGTGTCGTCGCTACTTAGCTATAAGGCAGGTTATCTCGACAAGGAAAACGAGCTTATTGTAGGCTTTCAGACAGACAGCCCTTTAAAGAGGGGTGTTAATCCCTTTGGCGGCCTTAAAATGACGAGAGATGCTTGCGAGGCCTACGGTCATAAGCTTTCTGACAAGGTAGAGGATGAGTTTTTATATAGAACGACCCACAACGACGGTGTTTTTCGTGTTTACTCTGCCGAGATGAGAACGGCGAGATCGTCGGGCATTATTACAGGCCTTCCCGATGCATACGGCAGAGGTCGCATTATAGGCGACTATCGCCGTGTTGCTCTTTACGGTCTTGACCGCCTTATCGAGGCAAAGCGTGCCGACAAGGTAGCGCTTGGATTTGATGTTATGGATGTAGAGAGCATTCGTCAGAGCGAGGAGCTATATCAGCAGATTGCATTTTTGGAAAAACTGCTCGACATGGCTAAGCTGTACGGCTTTGACATTTCAAAGCCTGCGACAAATGCCAAAGAGGCCATTCAGTGGCTTTATTTTGGCTATCTCGGTGCTATTAAGGAGCAAAACGGCGCTGCCATGAGCCTTGGTCGTGTGTCGACATTCCTTGATATATATATCGAGAGGGACATTGCAGCCGGACTTCTTACCGAGGAGGGCGCACAGGAGCTTATAGACGATTTTGTTTTAAAACTCCGCATGGCACGTCATCTTCGCACCCCCGAGTATAACGAGCTCTTTGGCGGCGACCCGATGTGGATAACCGAGTGCATCGGCGGCATGGCAGAGGACGGCAGGCACATGGTTACAAAGAATTCCTTCCGTTTTATGCATACATTATACAATCTAAAACCGTCAGCAGAGCCCAATATGACGGTGCTTTGGGCAAAGGGACTGCCCGAGAATTTTAAAAAATACGCTTCTAAGGTCTCTTGCGAGACCGACTCGATCCAGTACGAGAATGACGATTTGATGCGTCCTTCTTTTGGCGACGACTATGGCATTGCCTGCTGTGTATCGGCAATGAGGCTTGGCAAGGAAATGCAGTTTTTCGGCGCTCGTGCCAATCTTGCAAAGATGCTCTTAATGGCGCTAAACGGCGGCATAGACGAAGTGAGCGGCAAGCAAGTAGGCCCGAAATTCGCCCCATACGAAGGGGATATTCTCGACTACGACAAGGTTGTAGCCATGATGAAACCATATAGAGAGTGGCTTGCAAAGCTCTATGTTAACATCATGAATGTTATTCACTATATGCACGACAAGTATGCATACGAAAAGACACAGATGGCACTTCACGACACAGAGGTGCACCGCTATATGGCATTTGGTGCGGCAGGCATGAGCGTTCTTGCCGATTCGCTGTCGGCAATAAAATATGCCAAGGTAAAGCCGATACGTGATGAGAGGGGCATTATTTCCGATTTTGAAATAGAGGGTGCTTTCCCCATGTTTGGCAATGATGACGACCGTGTAGACATGTTGGCGGCAAGCGAGGTCGAGCAGTTTTATAAGGCACTTGCCTCCAACAAGACATATAGAAATGCAGAGCACACCCTTTCGATTTTGACAATTACCTCGAATGTTGTCTACGGCAAAAAGACAGGCTCGACCCCCGACGGCAGAATGCTTGGCGAGCCCTTTGCGCCGGGCGCTAACCCGATGCACGGCAGAGAGACAAATGGCGCTCTTGCGTCACTTAATTCGGTTGCGAAGATCTCCTACTCCTACTGTAAGGACGGTGTTTCCAACACCTTCTCGATAATTCCCGAGGCGCTTGGCAAGTCGGAAGGTGAGCGCTTTGAAAATCTGTCGGCAGTGCTCGACGGCTACTTTGCGCAAGGGGCGCACCATTTAAATGTAAATGTACTTTCACGTGATGTCTTAATGGCGGCATACGAGAGCCCCGAACTATATCCAAATCTTACAATTAGGGTGTCGGGCTATGCCGTAAACTTCTACAAGCTAACAAAGCAACAACAGCTTGAAGTTATAAGCCGTACATTCCACGACAACATGTAATTATGGCTGATATAACAGGGCTTGTACATTCCTTTCAATCTATGGGGGCGGTCGATGGCCCCGGCATTCGCTTTGTCGTATTTATGCAGGGGTGCAATCTTAGGTGCGCTTATTGTCATAATCCCGATACATGGGATATGACAGGCGGCACCCCTTACACAGCGACCGAGGTTGCCGCAAGGGTTAGCAGGTATCTCCCTTATTTGACGGGCGGTATTACCGTTACAGGGGGAGAGCCGCTACTTCAGGCGGAGTTTGTCAGGGAGCTTTTTATAAAGGCCGGCGAGCTTGGGCTGCATAGAGCGCTTGACACTTCCGGTGTCGGTCATATCGGGCAAGCCGAGCGGCTACTCGAGCATACCGATTTGGTGCTATGCGATGTAAAATTTACGACGGCTGACCGGTATATGCATTATGCAAAGGCAGAGCTTGGCAGGGTGCTCGAATTTCTTTCGCTCTGCAAGCGCCTTGCAAAACCTGTTTGGATTAGGCATGTTGTTGTGCCCTCGCTTAGTAGCGAGGAGAGCATTTTGCGGCTAAAGGAGCTTATCTTACCTTACATGGATATAATCGAGAAGGTCGAGCTACTTCCCTTTAGGAAGTTGTGCCTTGCCAAGTACGACAATATGGGAATAGAGTTCCCGTTAAGGGATATTCCCGAAGCGTCGGAGGGTATGTTAGAGGAATTTAGGAAAATATTAGATGCTTAGATAGACGTGGGGGCATAGCCGAAATTAATTTCGGCTAGGCCCCCTCGTAACAGAGCACCAAGGGGGAGAAGCAAAGCTTCTCCCCCTTGGTGCTCTGTTGTAACATAAGCTCTATCGGTGCAAAAAACGCTTTAGGTCAACAAAAATGGTCAAAAAAGGGAGCGACTATAACTCGTCACCCCCTCTTGTTAAAACTATTCCGTTATAGCACGCCTTACAAATGATAGGTTAAAAAGCAGGCCATGAGCGTCATATTCGTTTACATCTATCGGTATGCCTACCTCTATCATTCCGCTCTCTGCCTCTGCTGTAAATTCTATGCTGTTTGTAAATGTAAGGCCGTGGAATGTTAGAATTGTGCCGTTCATCTCGACAACTTCTGCAACTGCGTTGTAGGTTTCGCCCACTTCAAGGCCTGTATACTCTATCGGCACTGTTGCAATAACTTTACCGGCTATTTCAGGGCTTATTTCCATGTCTCTGAAATATACCTGCTCGGTCTGAATTACGGTCGGCTCTCTCCTTAGATAGATCGTAATGCCGCCCAGTATCAATGTAAAGATGAGCGCTACGATTAGAGAGCTGCGCACACCTCGTCTTTGATCATCTTTACTCGCAACTCTAACCTCTTTGGGCTCGTCCTCTTTATTTTGTTCGACAAATTCTGCCTTATTTTCGCTCTCGAGCATCTCGGTTTTGTTTTCTTCCATAAATTCTCCTGTATTACTGAACTCTCTCTGTCACCTTAGATAACGCAAAGATATCTTGGTGGGCTTGATATTCGTCTTCTGTTATCGCTATGCGCACTTCGACCGTGCCGCTCTCGCCCTCTGCTCTAAAACGTTCGCTATTTCTAAAGCTTAGATCGTGTAGGACTATAAGATCGCCGTCCTCCCCTACTATCTCGGCCGTTGCAGTGTAGCTCTTGCCTTCTTCAAGGCCATGATAGTCTATGTCGACGATGACCTCTCTCATGCCGCCTATTAGGTCGTGGGAATACTCGGGGAAGGAGGCTTGACTGCTAACAAGCACTTCGCCCTCGTGTGTGAAAAGCATATATGCGCTTGCAAGGAGGAGCAGCATTAAAAAAGCGATTATTATAATGTTATATTCGCCCCTCTGTGCTGTCTTTTTCTGTGGAGCCGCCCTCTTTTTGCTTGACGGTGAGCGCTTTTTTCCTTTGGACATATCCATCCCCCTTTACTGCCATATACATATAATATACATAATTATGAGACAAAAGTCAACATTTTGCACCGTTTTACAGTATATTACAGTATATTACATTATATTCAATATAAGGAATTTTGTTTAACTGTCGCAAAAGAAAGATATTATGGGTGAATATTGAAGTGCACCATCTCTTCAAAGGACTCTTTTGGGTGAATTTTTATTTTGTCTTTTGGGATGCCTATCGGCAGTACGGCACGTACCGATTTGTGTGGCGGTACATTTAGCAGGGCTGTAATTTGCTCTTTTATCTCGGGGAATTTTAGCATACCGTCTGTCCAAACGGTAGCATAGCCCATGGCTACTGATGCGAGCAAAATGTTTTCTACTGCCGCCGCATAATTCTCTATTTCGACATGCATGTTTAGGTGATTTTCAATGTTCTCCGTGATAACAGCGAGTACAAAACCTGCATTTTGCATTTTGTAGTTTGGCAAAATTTCGCAGAGCGCCTCTATTACTTCCTTGCTTTGAATTACTATGTAGGATGTCGTCCTAATTCTCATCCCCGTCGGGGCGGCAATGCCTGCGTTTACTATTTTTTTAATGTGCTCCTCGGGCATATCGCAGGGGACAAACTCGCCCCTGTAAGAGTTTCTCTTTTCAACTACTTCAAAAAAATCCATGCTGTCTCCTTTTAATATGAATGTTAAAAGACTCTCGCTCTAAGGCCGCTCTTAGTTTACAGATATAATCCTAACAATGAAGCATCCCATTTAACTGACCATCTTTAAAGCGTATGCTCAAACATTCCTTCTTTGACCGATCAGTGCGAATACTCTAGTATCCTAACATTTTCGCCTACTTCGGCCCTTACAAGATCGATCATTTTCTTTGCAAATGGACATGGGTAGCCTATCGGTGTACCCTTGCCTATGCAAGAGGCAAAGGCAATTGTATCTGCGCCTCTGCGCACGAGCTCCCTTGCACGCAAAACGGATTTTTTAGCAGGGCAGCCGCCGCAGTTGATAAAGCCTACTATCTCGATGTCCTCCTCGACCCCCTCAAATGCGCCGCTTTTGTTTGCAACTATCTTAAAATCTGTCGTACCTGGGCAAAAGTCCTCTGTTTGCATACATCTTATAAATCCTACCTTCATGTTGCCCTCCTATATTTGTTTTTCGAAAATTGCGTAGTCCTCCCCCTCGGGGCGGATGTCTGTAAATACAACATAGCCCACCTTGCGGTAGCCCATATCTTCGTATAGTTTCATTGCAGGGGCATTTTTATGGTATGTATCGAGGCGCACAACACTGTCGCCCTTCTCCTTTGCAAGCTCGTGAGCATATTCCATAAGCTTACGGGCAACTCCCTCTCCTCTGCATTTGGGGCTTACTGCCAAGGTGTGAATAACACTTATCTTGCCCTTTTCCGCTTTATACTGCCAGTCCTTGCCCTCGTATTCGGGCGCTTCTATACCATTTACTGTAACGGTGCCGACAATTACTCCATCTTTTTCCGCAACATAAAGGTCCCCCCTCTCGTGCGCTGCTCTTGGCACTTCGGGGGTGGGGTATTTTCCCTTGTGCCAGTTTGGGTAGTTTACCTCGCTTCTTGCAAGCAGTTCGATGACCTCCTCCAGCATGTCGGCTATGTGGGGGACATCCTCCAAGATTGCCTTTCTAACAGTTATCACAAAAACACCTCCTATATATTTATGGGTTAATTTTTACTGTTCTACTTCTGCGACTTCAAGTTTTGCAAGACCCCAAAGGCCGTCCTTTAGTAGCATGGCAAAGACATTGCCCTCCTCGTCTATAAAGGGAAGGGAGGCCGCCTCGAAGCCGCTTGCCATGCCGAAAAATCCGTCGTTTGTTCTAAGTGCACCTGTCTTAATATACGCTTCAAACTCCTCTGCTGTGATGGCCTCTGTCATGACAGGGGTTATAACATAGTCCTCTGACAAACTCCAAATGCCCCACTCACCAAGCTCGTTTACGACAGGTGCCATTCCATTTATAAATCCGCCCTCTATCGTTACATTTTCGGGCAGTGTTATGGCATAATCTGACATGTCGTAGTTTACATATCTGTCGGTATCGCCCATAAGACGAAGAAACTCGCCGTCGTTGCAAGAGATAATGTCGTAGCTCTCTGCGGCGGCAAGTTGACCGCCCTTACTGCCGACAATTCCCCAAAGGCCTTGCACTCTAAAGGCATATATACCGCCTCCGAGCGACTTTATTTCTTCGTATTTCGGGAAAATGGCAATAGATCCGTCTGCCGCTGCAAGTCCCCACTGACCGTTTGAATATAGGGCAACTGTACCGTCCTCCAAAATGGTGGTGCTCTCCCAAGCGGTGTCGACTATAAGAGCACCCGTAGTGTCGACAGCACCCCAAAGCCCGTCCTTCATAACGGCGGCTCGCCCCTTTACAAATGGGGTTGCATCGTCGTAAATAAAGGGGATTATCGGCTCGCCCGACATGTCCATGTAGCCCCACTGACCGTCATACTTTGCGACAATAAGTCCGTCTGAGAAAAAAAGCGGCGCATCAAAGGTTGTCGACATTACAATGCCGCCCTCGCTCTCTATCATGCCGTACATATTGTGCGATTTAACACCTGCCATGCCACCTTCAAAGGGGGACGCCTCGTCCCAAAAAAGTGGGACTGTCATCTCGCCCTTCATGTTAATATAGCCCCAAACACCGCCTGTATCGTTGCCGACAGCGCAGAGCCCTTCCGATATTTCGCCTGCCTTTATATATGTCGGCTCGACCACCCACTCGTAATCCTCGGGCGCAGTTACGACCGGAATATCCGGATCTTCTATCGGTGGCGGTGTTGGTGTTGGCGGAAGATCCTCTGTGGTGTCGCATCCCAGCAGCGTTACACCGAGCGAAAATGCAAGTATTGCTATAAGCGATTTTTTAAAATTATTCTTCATCTTTTTGCTCCTTATATAGCCTTTTAGAAATAACAATTCCGTTTTCTCGTCTAAACTCCCTGTCTAAATATGTGTAGTATGTGCCGGGGGTTAAAAATCCGTTTATCGTCAGCACGTCTGTTCCAAGAACACCTACGACACGGTCGGCAAGCACAGCGCAGTTTGAGCCGGCGACAAAATA
>CAYJFK010000048.1:0-19684 GCA_964369475.1 uncultured Oscillospiraceae bacterium
TCCCCCTCCTTCCAAAGGGGCTTGATTTTGGGTTTTTCTCCAGTCTGAAAGATGCGGCGTATGCCGCATCTTTTTTTGTCTGCTTGAATATGGAAGGATACATATTTTTGTGGAAGTCAATTTATATATTATAATAGGAAACAGATTTTTCGTGCAAGAAAATGTGATAAAAATATGACCTAAAATAGTTTGTTCATTGTTTAACATTGCATTTGAAAGTACATTTTGCCAAAAATCGGGTAAAATGCTTGATAACTAATAAGTTTTTGTAAAAATTATATAAAGTGTCAAAAGAATAACAATAATTTTGTGTATTCTGTATGACGAAATTTTGAAAATACTGTATTGACATTCGTAAAGCTTTAATGTATCATAAATGTGCAATGTAAATTATTGTGTACTAATGTGCACGAAAGAAGTAAAGGAGAGTATATACATGAAGAAACTACTGGCAATGCTAATGGTACTTGCACTTTCGCTCGGTATGCTTGCAGGTTGCGCTACAACAGACGCACCTCCCGCAGACGATGCAGGTGCAGACGCAGGCGCTGATGCAGATGCAGGCGCAGATGCAGGCACTGAAACAGAAGGTGATTGGGACAGAGTTACCGATTTCCTAATCGTAGGCTACGGACTTGCAGGCGCATCGGCCGCTGCTGAAGCAAACGACATAGCACCTGATGCAGACATTCTTGTTATCGAGAAGATGCCCGCAGAGCTTGCAGGCGGTAACTCCATAGCATCGGGACAGACATTTATCATCCCTGCTGCAGACGATATTGCAACATTCAAGACATACATGGAAGCTTGCTTCGAGCCAAACCCAATTCCCGACGAGTACATGACATGGCTTGTTAACGAGTTTGCCGCACAACCTTCGTGGATTTCGGCAACAGTTAAGGAAGCCGGCTTCGAAGTTGGTTACGTCGGCGGTGGTCCTGCTCGTTGGGGCAGCCTTGTTGTCGAGTTCGACACACTACCGGGTTCTGACTTTAAGGGCGCATCGGCTCACATTCGCCAAATAGGCGGCTCCTTTATGCCGGGTGGCGTATGGCACGGCTTTAACGAGGCTGTAAAGCTTCGTGAAAATGTTGAAATTGCATACGAGACAAGAGCTATCGAGCTAATCCAAGACCCTGTAACAAAGAGGGTTGACGGTGTTATAGCAACAGATCCTTCGGGCAACGAAATCCGCATTAAGGGTGAGAAGGGCGTTCTTCTTGCAACAGGCGGATACGAAAATGACCTACAAATGCAAAGAGATTTCCACGGTGGCGACACTACATACACATCGGGTACACCCGGTAACGAGGGCGACGGTATCAAGATGCTAATGGAAGTCGGCGCACAAATGTGGCACATGAACAACCAGACACAGTCGGGCGGCTTCTGGCAGGGTCTAAAGGTTGACGATTTTGACGCTTCATTTATCCTCAACATGACATGGAAATCAAACGAATACCTACAGGTAGACAGCGCCGGACGCCGTTACTACGACGAGTCGGGCACATACCACAGACAGCACATGAAGGCACTACAGTACGGCAAGTATCTTGACCTTGCTCTTGACCTTGCACAGCCAATCCACTTCATCTTCGACGAAGATTTCCGCACTTCAAACGTTCTTACATCGGCTTGGCTTGGCTGGCCTGTAACAACCGAGCACTATGTTTGGTCTGCAGATAATCAGGTTGAGATTGACAAGGGCTGGATCATGAAGGCAGATACAATCGAAGAGCTTGCAGAGATGATAGGCAAAGACCCCGCTGTTCTTGCTGAAACTGTTGCCGAGTACAACGTAATGGCAAGAGCCGGCGAGGACGAGCTATACGGCCGTAACCCCGACCTAATGGCACCTGTCGATCAAGGTCCTTTCTACGCAGTAGAAGTTACACCTGCACTTGTTGCTACAACAGGTGGTGCGGTTCGTAACACAGACGGTCAGGTTCTTGACTGGGACGGCAATGTTATCCCCAACCTATACGAAGCAGGCGAGCTTGGCTCTTATGTTTCCAACCTATACCAAAACGGCGTATTCCTATCCGAGGCTATCGCTTCCGGCCGTACAGCTGCACAGCATGTATTTGGCGGCGAGAGCACAAAGACAGATGCTGACTTTGTAATCGAGGATGAAGTTGTTATCGAGGCAGGCACATCTATCTTCGAGGACGAGGAAGACAGAGAGCACACAGTAACATTCGAGAACCTACAAGGCGAGGTTTCCATGACAGTTAAGATCTCGCAGGGCAAGGTTGCTCTAATCGAGTTCGAAGAAGGCGTTGAAAACCTATATGTTGGTGAAGCAGCCATGATGGCAATGATTAACGACATTCTTGCTAACCAGTCGGTAGTTGTAGACGGTATCGCAGGCGCAACAATCGACTCTGACGCTATGAAGGATGCCATCAACGCAACATTTAACTAACGCGTTTCTCCTAAGTTTTTATAGCAAAGAGGCATCGAGCATTGCTCGGTGTCTCTTTGCTTTGTTTGTTGTAATCTATATCGGAATGATGCATGTTAAAGCTTTTAAGGCAAGTCGCTATGATGCACGAGCACATCTTTTAGAGAAAGGCTTGCCCTCTAAGGTGGCGGCAAAAACAGGGGTGTCGAACCCCTGTTTTTGCTTTGTCTGCGGACAAATAAAAGCGTGCTTTTGCTCTTTTTGGAATTTCTTATGTAGAGGGGCGAGCTTGCCTTAATAAGCGGCTATTCATTGGCGAGGGAATGTGCTTGGACTGGAAACGCTTATAATGTAAGGTCGTCGAACGGTAGGGGGAGCTATCGGGGTGATGTAATGTGTAAAGTTGCCGTCCTGAGGACGTTAAAATCAATTTGGAGGAAGTGCTTTTTTCAAGCTATGTGTTCAAGGTTACCTGCTATCAAAGCTAAAGTTTCCTTGCGACAGTTTGACGAAATTTATTTCGTCAAACTGTCGGGCTGTGGGGGGCGGGGGGGGGGGGGCGGGGCGCCCCCCCCCCCCCCCCCCCCCCCCCCCCCCCGCCCCCCCAACCCCCCACTGCGCCCCATAGGTCGGAACTTTGTTCCGACCTATGGGGCGCAGTGGGGAATATACCAATTTAATGGTAGCCTTATCAGCCCTACCCTTGATTGCCTTCGAGGGCCATTTCTATTATCTCTGTCATACGAGCCTCGTCCATTGCCCCTTCGACGTAGCCCATAATGCTGCCGTCGGGGTATATTATAAAGGTCGTCGGGTATGCTCTAACGCCGTAGGTTTGTGCTACATAGTCGTCTATGTCTATCGCTACGGGGAAGGTGTAGCCGTTGTCCTCGGCATATGCAAAGGGGTCTTCGTAGTCTTGTGCTATGGCGAGGAATTCGACCTCGTCTTTGTATTTGTTATAGACACTTTCTATTGCGGGCATTTCCTCCACGCAGTAGCCGCACCATGTTGCCCAGTAGTTGATAAATACAGGCTTGCCGACCTTATCGGAAAGCGAGTGTGTCGTGCCGTGTTGGTCGGTGTAGGTGAAGTCGGGCGCCATTATTACCGAGGGGTCGACGCTATCCTCGACAGGGTCATCTGTGTCGTTTACATCATCTGTCTGACCTTGCTCTGTGCTTGGTAGGATTTGCTCTATGCCCATATCGGGCACTCCGCCGCCTATTAGCATTGTTAAGCCGACTACCACTATTAGAGCGCCACCGATGCGAGAGGCCCATATGCCGATCTCGGGGCGTTTTTTTAGGAAGGAGAGCAGTTTTTCCGAGAATAGGCCGACAATAAGGAAGGGGATTGCAAAGCCTGCTGTGTATATCGCTATTAGTGCAAGTCTGCCAGAAACTGCCGAGAGTATAACAATCGAGCCGAGCATAGGGCCTACGCAAGGTGTCCAGCCGAAGGAGAAGAAAAAGCCCATTGCAAGTGCTGTTAGGGGACTCATCTCGGTTACGTCTACACTGCCGACCTTACGTTCTCTGTTTAGGGAGGGCAACTTTAAAAAGCCCAGTTGAAATAGGCCGAGGAGCAGTATTATAACTCCGCCAACCCTTGCAAATGTGTCGGCATATTCTGTAAACAGTCCGCCAAGTGCCGTAGCGCCTGCGCCGAGCAGCATGATAGCGGTCGACGAGCCGGCGACAAAACATAGCGTGTGCAGTATCGTTTTGCCCTTTTTGGGCACCGTTAAGTAGCCGAAATAAAGTGGGAGCATGGGGAGCACACAAGGGGAGAAGAAGGAGAGTAGACCTTCTAAAAAAGCAGTTGTTGCCGACATAATGGCCTCCTTAAAATAAAACTTTACTTTGCTTATAAAATGGTATATAATGCTTATGTAGGCAAAAATTTGTTTATAAGTGTATATTTTTTTATACATAATAAGTTTGATATTTATTGCCTACTTTAGTTATACCATAGTTTTATGTAGAATGTATACACAAATTGTTAAATTTTTTCGAGGTGGGCTATGCAAAATTCACTTTATCTAATTTCTACACTGATAACCCTAATAGCGGTTTCCTATATTGGGGTATCTGCCGCTAAAAAGGTTAAGTCGGCCTCCGACTTTTCGGTTGGTGGGCGAAGTCTTGGGTCTTTTAGAGTTTCTGCTGTAATTGTCGGAACGCTTGTTGGGGGTGCATCGACAATAGGAACGGCGCAGGCGGCTTTTGTAAATGGCTTTTCGGGCATGTGGTTTTCGATTGGGTCGTCCATCGGTTGTCTTTGGCTGGGGATCTTTATGGCTCGGCCAATGAGAGCCTCGGGAGTCGTTACGATCCCCGAGTATATGAGCACATTTTATGGCAGTGCGGCACGCTTTGTGTCGGGCATATTGTCGTCGGTCGCCATTTTTGTACATATAAATGGGCAGATACTGTCGGCAGTCGCTATATTTACCTCGCTTTTTGGGGTGACAAGGTCGGTCGGAACTGCCATATCGGTGGCGCTAATTGTCTCTTATATCCTCTTTGGCGGCTTTTTGGGCGGTGCGGCGATAGGCTCTATCAAGACTGTGCTCTTGTACGGTGCACTCCTGCTTGGCGGCGGTATAGTTCTGCTCGACTTTGGCGGGGTTGGGGCTTTTACCTCGACATTTAGCTTTGATCCGTGGTTTAACATCTTCTCGGGCGGAGTGGCGACCTCGCTTGCCTCGGGCTTTTCAGTGGCACTTGGGGTATGCTCTACACAGACATATTTGCAAGCGGTATTCTCGGCAAAGGACGTCGAGACCGCTCGTAAGGGTTCGCTGCTTGCGGCGGTGCTCACATTGCCTGTTGGCTTTTTGTCGGCAATGATCGGCATGTATATGAGCGTTAACCACCCCGACATATTGCCGGCGCAGGCACTGCCGTTATTTGTTATAGAGCGCTTAGGCCCTCTTGTTGGCGGTGTTGTTATTGCTACACTTATTATATCGGTCGTGGCGACAGGGGCAGGGCTTTGCCTTGGTATTTGCACCATGATAAGCCGTGATATTTACAAAGGCTTTATTAAAAAAGACGCAAGTGATAAGCAAGAGCTGCTTGCGCTTCGTATGTCGGTCGTGGCCGTTATGGGGCTTGCCGTTTTGCTGGTGCTCTTTAATCTCGATTCGCTTATACTGGAATGGGCCTTCCTGTCTATGGCGCTACGTGGCACAGTGGCATTTTTGCCGCTGACATTTATTCTTGTAATGGGTCATAAAGTGCCAAAACGTGCAGGGCTTGTCGCCATGACAGCAGCCCCTGTTATTACGGTACTGGCGGCTGTACTTGGGTTTGATGCGGTCGATCCGCTCTATTTGGGGCTCGCTGTCGGAACTGCGATATTTGCATTTGGACTTGTGTTCGAGAGGCGGACAGCTTAGTATAACTTATACGCACAACAAAAACAAGGGGCATCGAGCCCCTTGTTTTTGTGTTGTCTGCGGACAACGGGGTTGCGGCTCTACGGGCGGCATGTCACTATCTAACAAAAGAATAATGCCGACATGCCGCCCGTACCCTTTGCGCAAAGAGCCCACCGCCCCAAACCAAACTCATACCGCCGCAAAGGGGGTCGACTGCGGTCGACAGAGCCGCTGCTATCCCTTAGGCAGAGCGCTCTTTTTTGGAATGTGCACGGTGCAGGTGTAAATGTCCTCTTTTTCCTCTACCTTCATGTCGACGGGGATGCCGGACTCACGCACTATCGAGGCGGCCTTTTCTACCGAGTTAAAGAAAAGGCGAATGTCCTTTATAATGACCTTGCGTTTGCGTTTATTCTTTTGAGGGGCGAGCATTTGGGTTACCAACCGTTCGGTGTCCTTTACATTTAGGCGGCACTCGATTACTTTGGCAAGTGCGTCGTGCCACATGTCCTCGGGGAGGCGGAGGAGCTCTCTGGCGTGTCGCTCGGTTAGGCCTGCTGTTAGCATTGGCTCTCGAAGATCTTCGGGGAAACGAAGTAGGCGCAACTTGTTTGCCACTGTCGATTGTGTTTTGCCTATTAGCTCGGCCGCCACTTCTTGGGTTATGCCACGCTCTTTAATTACCGCTAAAATGCCCTCGGCCTCCTCGAAACAGTTCAGGTTTTGGCGGTGGAGGTTTTCGATTAGCGTTAAAACCGAGCTTTCTTCCTCTGTTCTTTGTATTATGATTGCAGGTATAGAGACAAGCCCTGCAAGAGATGCCGCTCTAAGCCGTCTCTCGCCCGCTACAAGCTCGAAATAGCCTTTGCCACGGTCTCTTACCGTGACAGGTTGGAGCAGGCCGTGCGCCCTTATACTGGCGGCAAGCTCCATTAGGGAGTCCTTGTCGAAATCTCGCCTTGTTTGGTGACGAGAGGGGGCGATTTTATCTAAATCTATCTGCACAAGTCTGCTTTGTGCTTTTTTCATTTTCGGTAACACAACACATCCCACCTTTAGGGAAATATTACCATATTTTGGCAATAAAGTCAATGTTATTTTCCAAAAATTGTAATATTTATATTCGACAAAAAAACAGGCCACCCTTCGGGGCGACCTGTTTTTTTAACAAATTAATAAGCCAAATTAGACAAGCATGTTGACCATGATACCGGCAACAAGAACCGATACAACCGAAACGGATGTAATCGAGCCGATGATCATCTTGGGTAGTAGCTGGCTTGTTAGGAACTTGCGCTCCTCTTCATCTTCCGATAGAGCGTTAACAGTTTCCATTGTTACGTAGTAGTTTGGTGGGAAACCAAGGAAACAGTTGATACCGCATGCGACAGATGTGTATACATCGAAGTTGATAAACTTAGTCTTACCGATAAGAACCGAAGCAACAACAACACCGACAAATGCAAGTGCAAATGTGATTAGTAGAGGAACAATTAGATCCATAACGATCTCGGGTGTTGCATTCTTTAGTCCGCCAAGTAGCGAAGGCATTAGAACGAAGTTGGAGAAACCTGCCATTTGACCTTTGCCCTGAGGATCTTTTTCGATTAGGCCGAAAGCCGATGCAAGGATACCTACAAGGATACCTGTGATCGAGCTGTTGATCATGCTTAGGTTGACCGATGCAAGGAACTGTGCAAGCATCATGGAAAGTAGTGCAAAGAATATTAGAGTTGTAACATAGTAGTTACTTGTGCGGTACTTTTGAGGAATTCTCTCTACAAGGCGAGGCTTTACCTCTGCACCTGCATCGTCTGCGCCTACAAATGTACCGTTTCTGTATGCTTCAAGCATTGGCTTACCTGCCTTTGTTAGGCAGTAAGATGCTGTTGGCATACCCATAAATCCTTGGAGCGCACCTGCGAGTATAGCTACCGTTGCAGCATCTATTCTACCAAGTGCTGTGGCCTTTTGAGCCATGATGTCCATAGCGATAACGCCGCCTGTTAGAGGAGGAGTAACCGATACAGCGATGTCTCTGCCAACGATAAACTGGCCGATGACAAAAACAAATAATACAACGCCGCACATTGCGGTTAGTGTTACAACAACTGTCTTCCACTCTTTAACGAGCTCTTTAACATCAAAGAGCGTACCGATTTGAACCATTATGTAATAACGAACAAATCCTGCGAGTGTGGAGACATACGAAATGTCAAGAAAGTCTTGGGGTAGGACTGTCCACCAGCCTACTAGAAGTAAAAGAGAAAGAACAAATGTACCTGGAACCTTTGCTTTTGTCGCTGTACTTACAGCGTCGGAAAACCACATGATTAGTGCTAAGATAAGTAGCGCCGAGCCTTGGTTTAAAACCCATGGTTGCATGATGTATCCCCCTAACTATATTGTTCCGATTTACATGTTGCTACACATAACTTTCGGACTGATACGTCTAATTATATATATTATGTGTCTAATTTGCAAGAAAATTTTACAAATTATTCATAATTTAGCAATATGTTTAGAAATTGTCAAGATTTAGTTACAGTTTTTGGTTATTTACACAACAGAAATTGCCTTTTTATATTTTTGTGCTATACAAAAACTTTGAGAATGTCTGTCTATTTATTTAAAAAGGATGGATAAAATAAGAGCGTTGTTAGCAAAAATTACTAATTGCGGCCGCTGGGTACACCTATAATGCAGCTTGGAGAAAAAGTGTTTTCTCCAAGCTGAGAAATGAGCTAAAGCTGATTTTAACGCCCTCGGGGCGGGAATTTAACGACGAAGGGCACCCTGATGGTGCCCCCTCGCCGCTCCCCCACCTTCCGAATGGGCTTGATTTTGGGTTTTTCTCCAGCCTGTATAATGTACTTGCAATGGGCACATTTTACAAAAAATCAGCTTGGAGAAATACAATTTCTCCAAGCTGATTTTAACCCTTATAACAAAGAAAGTTTACCACACTATGTCACACAGATAGCGCTTAGCATTGTAGAGCGCTCTCTCTGCCTTAGGAAGTAACGCTACTTTGCAAGCATATCTGCAATTACTTGAACGGAAAGCTCGCATGCATGTATCATGGCCTCGTCCTTTATTGCAAAGTTGCGGTTGTGGTGGGCAGGGCGCAAGGACTTATCCTCTTTATGACCTGCTCCGACAAAGGCAAATGCACCGTCTATAATCTCGTACTGTGCGCCGAGCGACTCGCTGCCGGGGAGGGGTGGCGCATCTACTATCATTTCGGGGTGGAGCTTTGCGAGCGACTGCTTTGCAAGTGTTGCGTACTCCTCCTTTATAACGATAGGCACGGAGGATACAACATGACCCTTGCCAAACTCGACCTTGCAGTTGTAGGCCGCCGCTGTGTTCTCTATAACGGGGTTTATGTAGTTGTAGAGCGCTTCTCCATCTTCCTTTACAAAGAAGCGCATAGAGCCTATGAGCTTTGATGTGTCGGGGATTATGTTGTGAAGTGTGCCACCGCCTGAAACACCGCATGTCGAGAGTACAGCTGTGTTTGCAGGGGGGATTGCAAGGTCGACCGTCGTTTGAAGTGCTTTAATGACTGCCGCCATGGCAATAAGGGGGTTGTCGCAGAGGTCGGGACGGCTCGAGTGGCCGCCTTTACCTATAATCTCAAAGTCTATGCCGGCAAATCCTGCCGAGCGAGCGCCGCTATTTAGCGAAATTGCGCCGAGCGGGTCGGTCGTCATGTAGTGGAGACTCCAAAGAAGGTCGGGCTTTTCTCTTTTAAGCATCTCTACAACATCAGCGACAGATGCGCCGTTTTCTTCGCCTGCTTCGAAAAGGAACATAACCTTGCCGCCTGCAAGCTCGTCCTTGTGCTTTATAAGAATTTCTGCCGCCGTTAGCAGTGTTGCAACGTGAGCATCATGACCACAGGCATGGCACCAGCCCTCGTGCTCCGACACGACTGCCTTTTTGTTGCCCTCTAAATCGATCGGGTCTTCGTCCATGTTAAGGCCGTCCATGTCTGCCCTGTAAGCGACCGTCTTGCCGGGGCGACCTGTGTCGAGCATGGCGAAAAATGCAACGTCGGTAATGTCGGTTATCTCAAGGCCGAGCTCTTTGCAGCGCTCCTTTGCATAGGCAGAGCTCTTGTACTCCTTGCCGCCAAGCTCGGGAATTTTATGTAGGTCGTTTTTCATGTTGAGCATTTTGCCGTATAGCTCTTTAACTTCGGCAATTATCTTTTCTGAACTAAGCATTATTTTTCACCCCTCTCTAAATAGTCGACGGCAAACTGAACCGACACTTGAAGTGTTGGTAGCATCATTGACATGTCGACATCGAACTTTGCATTGTGCAAAACCGCATCTGTGCCAAGCTCTGCCGAGCCTATGCCGACCCACGCAAAGCAGCCCTTTGTTTCATTCATGTATAGACCCATAGGTTCACTTGCGGCAGAGGCAGGTATATCACAATCGAGGTCGGGGTTTATCTTTAGGAGCGAGCCACGAGCAAGCTCGGACATTTCGGCATTGTTTACAACGGGAGGTAGGCCGAGATTTAGCGGTATTCTCTCGTATTTGCAAAATGCGCTCTCTATTGCCGCCTTTGCCGTCTTCTGCCAAGCCTCGTCGAGCATTTTGCCCGTTTCAGGCTGGTAGTAACGGTAACTGCCGTATACCTCTACTTCGTCGGGGATTATGTTTAGCACCTTGCCGCCATTTAGACCTGTTACGGCAAATGTTACCATCTCGTTGGGGTTTGCCTTTAGGGGAACGAGCGTTTGAATGGCAAGAAGTGCTTCTGCCGCCGCAGGTAGCGGATTTAGCGACTGGTCGGGGCGGCTCGAGTGTCCGCCACGGCCTACTGCCTTAAATTTGTATACGCCAATTCCTGCCGCACGAGAGCCGGACTGCACGCTTATCTTGCCTGTCGGTGCGTTGGGGTAGAAGTGGATGGCCCAAAGGCAATCGGGCTTCGTGTCCTTAACCCACTGCAAAATCTCCTGTGTATCCGCACCGTTTTCTTCGCCCGCTTCGAATAGAAACTGAATCTTACCGCCCTTTAGCTTGTCCTTTTGCGAGGTAAGCACCTTTGCGGCATATATTAGATTGGCAGTGTGCCCATCGTGGCCGCAAGCATGGCAAAATCCCTCGTGACCCGAGACAAACTGCTTTTTAATGCCTGCATTGTTAAGGGGCGATTCCTCCATGGGAAGTGCGTCCATATCGCCACGCATAACAAGTGTTGGGCCCTCTTTGCCTGTGTCGAGTGTGGCATAAAAGCAGACATCTGTAATGTCTGTAAGAGGAAGGCCGAGCTTTTTCATCTCCTCTTTTGCGTATGCGGAAGTCTTGTAGACCATGCCGCCCATTTCGGGGATTGTGTGTAGGTAGTTCTTTGTATCTATCAGCTCTTGTTCGTAGGATTTGCAAAGAGCAATTATATCTTTAGTTTCAAACATATCTCGTCCCCCCTTACATGCCGCAGCAGTCTGCTGCAAATTGTAGCATAAACTTAGCGGTTGCGGCAAGGCAACGCTCGTCTATGTCGAAGTGTTTGTTGTGATGTGCGGCATTCATGCCACGCTCGGCGTTGCCTGCACCAAACCAGCTAAAGCAGGTAGGCACAATTGCGGAGTATCTGCCGAGCGACTCGCTGTAAGACATGCCCGGTGTGTCCATGTTAAAGCCGGGGAGAACTTTGTCGCAAGCGCCCTTTGCGATGTCGCAAACTGCCTTGTCGGCAACTATCGGCATGTACATAAACATGGGGATTTCAGGCCACTCTACGGTGCAGCCGTATGCCGCCGCTGTGTCTTCGCACATTTTGCGAACGGTAGGCACTATCTTCTTGCCGTCCTCGGGGTCGAAAAATCTAAGTGCGCCCGACATTGTTACGGTGCGTGGGATTATGTTAAATGCCTGACCGCTCTCGACAAGGCAAATCGAAAGCACATTTACATTGGCAGGATTTGCAAGGAGCGAGGTTGCGCTCGTTAGCTGTGTGTATGCCGCCGCCGCAGGCACTATTGGGTTAACACAAAGGTCGGGGCGGCTCGAGTGTCCCTCTACTCCGACAAATGTTGGATTAACAATGGCAACACCCGACGAGCGTATACCGTCCGACATTGTCGCCGTGCCAAACTCCATGTCTGCACCGACATGTATTGCAAAGAGCATGTCGGGCTTTGTCTTTTCTAAATAGGCGCAAATATCGTCGCCCGAGGCATTGTTTTCTTCGCCCGATTCAAATAGGAATGTAATCTTTCCCTTTAAATCGTCCTTGTGCGCCGCTAAAATCTTTGCCACGTGGACAAGATTAGAGGAGTGTGCATCATGTCCGCAAGCGTGGCACATGCCCTCTATTTTGGATACTACTACCTTTTCTTCTTTTAGGTTGCAAGGATCTTCATCTACCTTTAGTGCGTCCATATCGGCACGCAGCACGATGTGCTTGCCCTCTCTGCCTGTATCTAAAATGGCGGCAAAAGCGTACTTTGTAATCATGTCGATGGGCAGGCCGAGTTTTTCCATCTCGCCCTTGCAAATGCCCGAGGTAAACTCCTCGAAACCACCGAGTTCGGGGTGTTCGTGGAAGGCTCTGCGCATGTCGATCATGCTTTGTTCCATAGCTTCTACTTCGGCTATAATTGTCTTTGTATCAAACACTCTATTTGCCCCCTTTCATGCAGTCGCAGACAAACTGGAGCGACAGTGCACAGCCAACGGCAAGTGCGCCTTCGTCTATGTCGAAGCACTCCATATGCATGTTGCCCGTTATGCCCTTTTCTTCGTTTCTGCACCCGATATTTGCATAGACACCGGGAATTATCTCGGTGAAGTAGCCAAAGGATTCCGAAGGAGGCACAGGTAGGGTAGAAACCGCTTTAAAGCCCTGCTTTTCGGCGGAAGCTCTTGCCAGTGCCGACAGTTCTACATCGTTTATTATTGGCTTTAGTACGATTTCACAATTTAAATCGACCTCGCAACCGTGCGCCGCCGCAATGCTCTTAAGGATCTTTTTAACTTGATCTCTTATTGCAATGCCGTCCTTTTCGTCGTAGAATCTAAATCCACCCGCTATGCTCGAATCGTCGGGTATTACGTTGGAAAGTTGTCCGCCATTCCACATGCACATTGCAAGTGTGGCAAAGTTTGCGGGATTTGCCACCATCGGCACGACCGACTGCAAAGCTGTTAGAGCTGCTGCCGAGGCGACATGGGGGTTAATAGAACGGTCGGGACGACTCGAGTGACCACCTCTGCCCTTGAATGTGGCATTTATCGTGCCACTGCCCGATGTGCGTGGGCCGCTGTCGGCATTGACTATGCCTACGGGGAAGTCTATCATCATGTGAAGCCCCCAGATCAAATCGCCGCCCTTTTCCTTTATGTATGCCGCAATTTCTTTACCCGAGCCAAAGTTTTCTTCGCCCGACTCGAACAGGAATATAATCTTGCCGCAAAGCTCGTCCTTGTGCTTGGAGAGTATGCGCATTGCACCTATAAGTATAGCGGTGTGCCCGTCGTGTCCGCAGGCATGCATTACGCCGTCGACCTTGGAGACAACCTCTTTTTTATGCCCACCTGCTGTGAGGGGATCTTCCTTAACGGGCAGTGCGTCCATATCGGCACGCATGTAGATGGTCTTGCCCTCTTTGCCCGTGTCGAGTATCGCAACAAAAGCGTGCTTTGTTATCTCCTCGATAACAAGTCCGCATTTTTTTGCCTCCTCCTTGCAAAAAGCCGCCGTCTTGTCCTCTGCCATGCCAAGTTCGGGATGCTCGTGAAACATGCGGCGAATGGCAATAATTTCGGGCTCGATCGCCTTAACCGCATCGCTAATGATCTTAGGGTCCAGCATTATTATTCCTCCTCCTTTATTTTAGGTAATAAGTAATAGTGAATAAGTAAGAAGTATGGTAATTTAATTGCCCTTCGGCAATTAAATATTATATACAATACAGAAAAACCCTTTTGGGTTTTTCCACCATAGTTCTTACTTGTTACCTCTTACCTATTACCTACTATATGTCCATATACCCAAATCCCCCCGAAGTGAAACGGGGGGATTTGGGGTTATTTAAGTGGTGTCTTTGCTACACAAAAAACGCTTTATTATACGCCGTAAACTTCCTTGACTGCCTTGCTGATTCTGTCCATTAGGATTTCAAGGTTAGCTCTTGGAGTTGCAAGGTTAATTCTCTCAAAGCCGTTGCCCTCTGGTCCAAAGATGTAGCCTTCGTCAAGTGCGACTTTAGCTGTCTTTAGCATTGTTTGCTCAAGTCTTAGCTGATCGCTGTCGATAGCGTTAAAGTCGAGCCACATTAGGTATGTGCCTTCCATCTTAATGACCTTAACCTTATCGCCAAAGCGCTCCGCCATGAAGCCCTTGATGTACTCGTAGTTGCCAAGGATGTATGCGTAGCACTCCTCAAGCCAAGCCTCGCCTCTCTCGTATGCTGCAGCTGCTGCTACTGCACCGAAGTATGTGGGGCTGCCGACCGAGAATAGCTTGCTTGTAGCGTCGAACTTTGCACGAACTTCGTCGCCCGGGATCATGATGCAAGAAACATGAAGACCTGCAAGGTTAAATGTCTTGGAAGGAGCGTGGCAGATAATGCAGTTGTCTGCATACTCTTTGCCAAGTGTTGCATATACTGTGTGCTTGTATCCCGGTGCGATTAGGTCGGCATGGATCTCGTCTGCAAGGACAAGAACGCCGTGCTTGTTACAAATGTCGCCCATCTTGCGTAGCTCGTCTTCAGTGAAGACCTTGCCTACGGGGTTGTGGGGGTTACTCATAACAAACAGCTTGCACTTGGGCGAGCTTGCTAATTTCTCAAAGCTGTCGAAGTCGACTTCGTAGTGGTCGCCCTTGAAGATTAGCTTGTTGTTGACGACAACACGGCCTTGGTTGTCAATCGAGTTTGTGAAGGGATAGTAAACAGGACGCTGAATGATGATCTCATCGCCCTCGTTTGTAAATGCCTGAATTACCTGATTGATGGCATTAACAACACCGGGGGTATAGCGGAACCACTCCTGCTTTGCATCCCAGTTGTTGCGCTTTTTCTGCCATGCAAGATATGCGTTGTAGAATCTTGGCATAAATGCTGTGTAACCTACAATGCCGTGCTCTGCCCACTCTACAAGTTCTTCTCTAATCTCGGGTGCGATGCGGAAGTCCATGTCTGCAACCCAGTAGCTCATTAGGTCGGGTGCGCCAAACTTAGCCTCAAGAATAGCCGGCTCCCACTTTGCCTGTCCTCTGCCTTTTCTGTCAATCAGTTCGTCGAATACATATTTCATGTTAAAATGCCTCCCTATATATTATTGGTTATTTTAAAAATTTACTTGCAAGCTGCAATGCACTCGATTTCAACAAGGGCATCTTTAGGTAGTCTTGCAACTTCAACGGCCGCACGTGCAGGGAATGGTTCTGCAAAGTATTTTGCGTATACGCCGTTCATTGTAACAAAGTCGTTCATGTCCTTTAGGAAAACAGTTGCCTTAACAACATCTGCCATCGAGCAGCCTGCCGCCTCTAAAATTGCCTTGCAATTTTTAAGCGACTGCTCTGTTTGCGCCTCTACACCCTCGGGGAATGCGCCTGTTGCAGGATCTATCGGGAGCTGACCCGATACATATACAAATCCGTTTGCCTTAACACCTTGCGAATAAGGGCCTACCGCTGCCGGTGCCGCTGTTGTCATTATTGCTTCTTTCATTTTAAAACACTCCGTTTCTAATTGTTTATATATACCATTTGTTATTATAACACAATCTATGTGTAAGTTACATGTATAAACTATATAATATTTTACATAATTTATTGTTAATATTTTATGATAAATCAAAAGATTGACAGCTTAACTTCAAAAATGGTCACAACTTCATCAAAAAACAACAATTATCCAAGTTTTACGCCAATGCCCATCTCGATTGCCTTTTTGTATATCTCGTTTGCGGCTACTATGTCCATAACGCCACTGCCGACACCCTTGTATAGCGTTATCTCATCGTCACTCTTTCTGCCGACCTTGCCTGCAATTAGGTGACCCATTTCTATTGTAAGATCCTTGTCGTCGAGCAGGCCTTTGGCCTTGGGAGTTAAAATGTCGCCCGCTTCGCTAAGAACGCCGTCTGCCGTGTCGAATACAAGAAGATCGCACCCTGCAACGACCCCTTCGGGTAGTTCGTGCATTTCGGGGGTGAATGAACCGATACCTGCGACATGTGCGCCCTTTTTGATGTTTTCTGCCGAGAAAACATTTCCCTTGGAGGTAGTTGCGGTAGTTATAACATCTGCACCTGTAACGGCCTCATCGCCCGAGGCGACAGGCACCATTTTAGCAAGATGCATGTTATCCTTTGCAAAGGAGGCTTTGCGCTCCTCGCTTACGTCGAATACACGAACTTCTTCAATTGTCGGGCAGGCTTCGAGCATCGCTTCGAGCTGGCACTGAGCCTGTCCGCCAAGGCCGATAAGTGCGCCTATTTTGCTGTCCTTTCTTGCAAGAAGTTTAGCCGCAAGCCCAGCGCCTGCCGCTGTTCTCATATTTGTTAGGTGAGTGCCGTCCATAACGGCGGCGACCTCGCCCGATACTGCATTCATTACTATCATTGTTGCAGGTGTTGTAGGCTTGCCGAGTTTTGGGTTGTTTGGGAAGGTTGCAACTATTTTAATGCCAAAGGCATCTCCGGCTATTGCAGGCATAAATAGTCCTGCACCTTCGGCCTCGCCCGAACGGATAACAGTTCTTAGCGGCACATTTGAGCCGCCTGCCGTGTAGATTTCGAATGCCTTTTGAACCGAATCAAATGCATCTTTCATTGAAAAGACCTTTTCCATGTCTGCTCTTGATAAGTATAGCATATATATTGCCTCCTGAAATTTAAAATTATATAGGATTAGGATGATGCTCTTGAACTTTTTCGTGTCAGCCCAAGCGGAAATTACCTCAGCCCTATGCCCAAATATTATTGTATCATTTTTTTTACAAAATACAAGTATGCAACAGCTAACTTTGTAAACAATTTGTTAATAATTAATGAAAGGTTCATTGGTGCATCTTGCTATTTTAAAGGCTGTGACCGGAGAAAAAATAAAATCAAGCCCCTTCGCAAGGAGGGGGAGCGGCCGGTGGGCACCATCAGGGTGCCAACTGACATTAAATTCTCGCCCCGAGGGCATTGGCATGGAGAAAACACTTTTTTCCATGCTAAAGGCTGTGACGAAAGTCACAGCCTTTAATGTTACACTATATATTTGTTACGATGCCCTTTTCTGTCCACTCGGCAATAGTGGCCTTGTCAAAGCCAAGACCTTCAAGAATTTCGTTTGTATCACGACCGGGAAGGCTTGGGCCTCTCTCTGCGCCGCATTTAAAGTCGCTCATCTTGATGGGGTTGTTTGTAATTGTCATCTTGCCGCCATCGTCGAGGGGTACTTCAACAAACATGTTGCGGTGTACACGAATGTGCTCGTCGTTGTAGACCTGCTCGAAGTTGTTAACAGGTGCGCAAGGCACTTTGTTTGCGTAGTTTTCAACTATGTAAGCAACTTCCTTGTCTGCTGCCCATTCCTCGATTAGGACACGAAGTGCCTCGCGGTTCTTAAAGCGCTCTGCATCGTCGGAGAATCTTGGATCTTCTGCCATTTCAGGTCTTTCAAGAATGACATTGCAGAAGTCGCCCCAACCGTGAGCAAATGCAAATACAAAGTAGCCGTCCTTTGCCTTGTATGCCTCGTATGGGCATGCGCTGTTAAAGCGGCTTCCCTGACGAGTGGGGATAACGCCGCCAACGAGGTACTCGGGCGACTGTGCAAGCTGGCTCCATACAGATGCCTCTACAAGCGAAGTTTCGACATGCTGAGCAATGCCAAACTTTTCACGTGCATAAAGCGACATCATAATAGCTATTGTTATGTTCTGCGCCGTCATAACGTCTGCCATAGCAGGGCCCGGATTTAGCGGAATTGTATCTGCTGTACCTGTTATGTTCATAACACCACCCATTGCCTGTGCGGCAAGGTCGTAACCGGGGCGGCTGGAGTAAGGGCCTGTTTGACCAAAACCCGACACCGATGCATATATAAGGTTGGGGTTTAGCTCTTTACACTGTTCAACGCTAAAGCCAAGTCTGCCCATAACGCCGGGGCGTGTGTTTTCGAGTAGAACGTCTGCCGTTTTAATTAGCTCTGCAAAGACCTTCTTGCCCTCGGGCGACTTAAGGTCGATGGGGAGAGACTTCTTACCTCTGTTACAGTTTGTAAAGTATCCGCCAAATTCACCTATTCTGGGGCTTGTTTTACGGCTTGTGTCGCCGCCTACCGCTTCGATCTTAATTACCTCTGCGCCCATATCTGCCATGTATGCGCCACTCAAAGGGCCTGCGATTGCCTTTGTAAAGTCGATAACTCTTATGCCTTCAAGTGCACCTTTTTTCATCTGCATGATTTTTCCCTCCGTGTTAATAATATAAGCATAATATAACACAGTAAAATGGCATTTTCAAGTATATTGCATGTTTTTTGCATTTATTTATATTTTGTCAAAAGTTGCAAACAATAGCCAAGAGGTGATTAAATGTTTATTATAAATACAGACCTTGCATTAGAGGCAAGAGAGCTTGCGACGGCCTCTAAGGGTGAGGTTACAGGGGTGCGAGCGACATCTTCTAAGCGTGGCGGAGTTAGCATAACAAAGCTTGTAATAGAAAACGACATAGGCGAGAGCATTATGAAACGCCCGAGGGGGACATACTACACGGCCGAGGTAGAAGATGCTCCCCAAGAGGGGGAGGACAGTTTCGAGCCTGTCGTAAAGGCGATAGGCTCGCTTATAGCAGAGCTCGTGCCAAAGGGCGACTGCATGGTGGTAGGGCTTGGCAATGTGGGCGTTACCCCCGATGCACTTGGGCCAAAGACTGCCGAAAGTGTGCTTGTCACACGGCATGTCACGACATCGGGCAGCGGATATTCAAGCCTTTTTCGCCCCGTTACAGTGCTCCGCCCCGGTGTGCTCGGGCAGACAGGGGTCGAGTCGGCGGAAATTGTTAGCGGTGTTGCAAAGGCGGTGCGCCCCTCCTCCATCATTGCGATAGATGCCCTTGCCGCACGGCGGCTTAACAGGCTTGGGCGCACGGTACAGATTACAAATACAGGCATACACCCGGGAGCCGGTATCGGCAATCACAGGCAGGTTATATCGGAGCAGACAATGGGGGTGCCTGTCATCGGTATCGGTGTGCCGACGGTAATTTCTGCCGCCACCATGATAGGAGATGCCGCCTCGGAGGTAGTGCGCCAGCCCAGTTCGGGGCTTAATTTTTCCAAGTATAAAGACCTTTTTGTCACGACGAGGGATATAGATACCCTTATAGACAGAATGGCGCTACTGCTCGGATTTGCAGTAAACAGCGCCTTGCAAAGTGGGCTGTCGATCGACGATATGAGGTATTACGGCTGCTAATTTGTCGATAAATGACGAGTTTTATTGGCAAAAGGGCAACTTTTGCATATTATGTAATGGCGGATAAAATGCCGAAACAAGAGTTTCTTCTCCCTCTTGCTGTGAATACGAGGCTTTGCAAGAGGAGAAAAATAATGATAGATAAAATAGAAAAGGACGACGCCATAAGGAAACATGCGGTAAGCGCTGTTATATATGCCGTGGCAAGGCAAGAGAGGGCTATATCAGTCGTACTTGAAACGGCGGCACAGGCAATAAAGAGGGTTACCGACAATCCACACTCGACAAACGGCGATATATTGAAAGCTTGCGAAATAATGCAGGGAACACTTATATCGGCCGCAGACTTGGAAGGAATGTTACAAGGCAAAATAGCGGCAATTTCGGGAGAGCTAAGCGGCAGTATTTAGGAGGGCATATGCCCTCCTTTTTTGTAGAG